>CAIWTJ010000186.1 GCA_903915535.1 Enhydrobacter aerosaccus | reverse complement strand
GGATACATGGTGATGAATTCATGCATCTGCGCGGTGAGCCAGGTCGAGCCGAAGCCGACCGTCGCATGGATCTTGAGGCGGCCGGCGGGCTTGTCCTGGTTGGCGCGCAGCAGCGCCTCGGCGGTATTGACCTTGGCCGCCATGTCGCGCGCGGTGCGATAGAGCAGCTCACCCTGCTCGGTGAGGATCAGGCCGCGCGCATGGCGGTGGAACAGCATGACGCCCAGCTGTTCCTCGAGCGCGCCGATCTGGCGCGAGATCGCCGACTGGCTGAGCTTCAGCCCTTCACCGGCATGGGTGAACGAGCCCGCGTCCGCCACCGCCTGGAAGATCCGCAGCTTGTCCCAGTCCATGCCCTCGGCGCGGTCGCCACTCATTCGGCGGCCTTCGCGACGTGGGCGTCCAGAGTGGCGAGATACTTCTCGGCCTCGAGCGCGGCCATGCAGCCCGTGCCGGCCGCCGTCACGGCCTGGCGGAAGATCTTGTCCTGCACGTCGCCCGCGGCGTAGACGCCGTCGATGTCGGTCGCGGTCGAATCCGGCCGCGTGACGAGATAGCCCTCGGAGTCCATCGCGAGCTTGCCCTTGAACAGCTCGGTGTTGGGCGAGTGGCCGATGGCGATGAACACGCCGTCGGTCTTGATCGACTGCTCCACACCCGTCTTCACGTTCTTGACCGTGACGCCGGTGACCAGCGGCGCAGGCTTCGTTTCGCCCGTGATCTCGTGCACCGCGTGATCCCACAGCACGGAGACCTTGGGGTTCTTGAAGAGGCGGTCCTGCAGGATCTTTTCGGCGCGGAAACTGTCGCGGCGATGAACCAGCGTCACCTTCGACGCGTGATGCGTGAGGTACAGCGCCTCTTCGACGGCGGTGTTGCCGCCGCCCACCACCACGACTTCCTTGTTGCGGAAAAAGAATCCGTCGCACGTGGCACAGGCCGATACGCCGCCGCCCCGGAAGCTCTCCTCGGTCGGCAGGCCCAGCCACTTGGCGGTGGCGCCGGTCGCGATGATCAGCGCATCGGATTCATAGCGATCGCCCGAGTCGCCGATGCAGACGAACGGCCGGCGATCCAGCTGGACCTCGACGATCGTGTCGAAGAAGAGCTGCGTGCCGACATGCTCGGCCTGCTTCTGCATCTGCTCCATCAGCCAGGGCCCCTGGATGACGTCGGCGAAGCCTGGGTAGTTCTCGACGTCGGTCGTGATGGTGAGCTGGCCGCCCGGCTGAATGCCCTGCACCAGCATCGGCTTCAGGCTTGCACGGGCCGCATAGATCGCCGCCGTGTAGCCGGCCGGGCCGGATCCGAGAATCATCACCTTGCTGCGATGTGTTGCTGCCATGACCTACCCGCATCCCGCTTGCCGCATATCTTCCACCATATATGCATTCCTCGCACGTAATGCACGGTTGATATGTGAATCCCGCGCAATTGTGCACGGTGCAAGGTCAAATTCTCGCAACTTTATTGCGTGCATGGCATGGTTCTGGCATAGAGCGGCGCAATGGAGGAAACCTGAATGGCTCGCGCAAAGCTCGACCGAATCGACCGGCGCATTCTCAGTGATCTGCAGGCCAACGGCCGCATGACCAACGTCGAGTTGGCCGAGCGTGCCGGGATCTCCGCCCCGCCCTGCCTGCGCCGCGTGCGTGCGCTCGAGCGGGCCGGGATCATCAAGGGCTATCACGCCGATCTCAGTCCCGAGCAGCTGGGCTACAGCGTGTCGGTGTTCGCGCTAGTCGGCCTCAACAGCCAGGCCGAAGCCGATCTCAAGTCGTTCGAGGAGTTGATCGCCAACTGGGCCGAGGTCCGCGAGTGCCACATGCTGGCGGGCGAGGCCGACTTCCTGCTGAAGATCGTGGCCGAGACCTGGGACGAGTATCAGAAATTCCTGACCACCCGCCTCACCTCCGCGCCCAACGTCAGTCACGTGAAATCCATGATGGTGTTCCGCACCGCCAAGGCGACGCCGGGCGTGCCGATCTCCGTGGATTGATGGACGACGTCACCTACGAGCGGCTGCACGAGATCGCCGACGCCTTCGCGCGCCGCAACGTCGATGGCATCGTGAATTCGTTCGCCGATGACGGGGAGTTCCGCAACGCCCGCGGGCCGCATCACTGGGGCGAGAGCTACAAGGGCAAGGCCGCCATCCGCAGCTACTTCACGCCGCTGTTCGCAGGCTCGGGCGACGTCCAGTGGCGGCATACCAGCGAGTTCATCCACGGCAACCGCGCCGTCACCGAATGGCACCGCACCGCCACGCTGAAGAGCGGCGAGAAGCAGTCGTGGCTGGGCTGCGACCTCTACACCTTCCGCCAGGGCCTGATCGTCCTGAAGGACACCTACATCAAGGTCGTGATCTGACCCCTTGCGGGGAACAGCGTGTATTGATAGCGTCCCTAATATACACAGCGTTACCGTTATGAGGGCGCCATGAAAAACCTCCTCTCCGCCGGCCGCTTCCTGGCGCAGGACCTCGCCTCGACGATCCTGTTCCTCGCCCTCTACCTGCTCACCGACAATCTCTTCCTGTCGGTCGGCATCGGCATGGCGCTGGGCGTGGCGCAGATTTTTTGGGCGTTTGCCCGTCGCCGGACGATCGGCACCATGCAGTGGTTGAGCGTCGTCCTGGTGCTGGCCTCCGGTACCGCGACCTTCTTCACCCGCGACCCGCGCTTCGTGATGCTGAAGCCCACGGTCATCTATTGCATCGTGGGCGTCGTGATGATGAAGCGCGGCTGGATGAACCGCTATCTGCCGCCGCGTGCGGAAAGCGTGAAGGATCTCGCCACGGCCTTCGGCTACGCCTGGGCTGGCCTGATGTTTTTCTCGGCCGCGCTCAACATCGGCCTGGCGCTCAGCCTCGACGCCAAGCTCTGGGCCGCGATCATGTCGGCCTGGGGAATCGCGAGCAAGATCGCGCTGTTCCTGGTCCAGTACGCCGTCATGACCTCGATCGGAAAGCGGCGGGCCATGCTCGCGACGCCCGCCGCCTGATGGCAACGCTGCACATGCTTTGCGGCAAGATCGCCGCGGGCAAATCGACCCTCGCGGCGGAACTGGCGCGGCAGCCGAATACCGTCCTCGTCAGCGAGGATTTCTGGATGGCGACGCTCTATCCGGGCGAGGTCCTCACCCTCGAGGACTATACGAAATACTCAGCGCGCCTGTGCACAGCGATGGCCCCGCATATCGTCCATCTGCTGCAGGCCGGCGTGTCGGTCGTCCTCGACTTCCAGGCGAACACGCTGCGGCGCCGCGCCTGGATGCGCGGCATCGTCGATCGATCAGGCGCCGCGCACCAGCTGCACCATCTCGACATGTCCGACGAGGTCTGCCGCGCGCGGCTGCGCGAGCGCAATGCGTCGGGCACGCATGAGTAAACCGTGACCGACGCCGAGTTCGAGCAGTTCACCCGCTATTTCGTGGCGCCGACCCCGGACGAGGGATTCTACGTGGTGATCCACCGCGTTACTTGAACGCCACTCCCATGATCTCGTAGGACTTGCCGCCGCGCGGCGTCTGGACCTCGACCTTGTCGCCGACGGTCTTGCCGATCAGTGCCCGGCCGATCGGCGAGGTCACCGAGATGCTGCCCTTGGAGAGGTCGGCCTCGTACGGGCCGATGATCTGGTACTTCACCTTCTCATCGGTGTCCTCGTCGGCCAGCCGCACGATGGCGCCGAATTTCACGACCTTGCCCGAGAACTTCGAAAAGTCGATCACCTCGGCACGCGAGACGATGCTCTCGATCTCGATGATGCGGCCCTCGATGAAGCCCTGCTTCTCGCGCGCGGACGTGTATTCGGCGTTCTCCGACAGGTCGCCGTGCTCGCGCGCAGTGGCGATCGCCTTGATGATCGCCGGGCGCTCGACGCTCTTCAGGTGCTTCAGCTCGTCCTCGAGGTTCTTGAGCCCCTCGGCCGTAGTGGGAATCTTTTCCATGACGGGATCGTCCTCAATGATTCGAACGGCGTCAACGGGCAACCAACCGCCGTGGTTGCGGTACCGTACAAATAAGCCGGAATAAGAGCCTAGAAAGTGCTCTTGAAATAGGACTGCAGCGGCGCCACGTCGAGGGCGCCCGCCTGCATGGCTGCAATCCCCTCGACCGCCGCCTTGGCGCCGGCGACCGTCGTGTAATAGGCGATCTTATTCATCAAGGCCGCACGCCGGAGCGTGAAGCTGTCGGTCAGCGCCATCGCCCCATCCACCGTGTTGAACACGAGCTGGATCTTGTCGTCCTTCATCAGGTCGACGATGTGCGGCCGGCCCTCCAGCACCTTGTTGACCCGCTGAGCGGCGATGCCGTGCTTGGCCAGGAAGTCGGCGGTGCCGTTGGTCGCCACGACCTTGAAGCCGAGCTCGATCAGCCGCTTCACCGGCTTCACCATGTGCGCCTTGTCGGAGTCCTTCACCGAGACGAACACCGCGCCGTCGACCGGCACCTTGCTGCCGGCGCCGAGCTGCGACTTCGCGAACGCGCGGCCGAAATCCATGTCGAGGCCCATGACCTCGCCGGTCGAGCGCATCTCGGGCCCCAGGATCACGTCGACGCCGGGGAAGCGCGCGAACGGGAACACGGCTTCCTTGACCGCGATGTGCTTGCCCTTGTTCTTCTTGATGGCGAGCGACTTCAGCGATTCGCCGGCCATCAGGCGGGCCGCGAACTTGGCGATCGGCTGGCCGGTCGCCTTGGCGACGAACGGCACGGTGCGGCTGGCGCGCGGATTGACCTCGAGGACATAGACCTCGCCGTCCTTCACCGCGTACTGCACGTTCATCAGGCCCACGACCTGCAGCGCCTTGGCCATCGCCTCGGTCTGGCGCTCGATCTCGGCGATGATCTTGGCCGGCAGCGAGTACGGCGGCAGCGAGCAGGCGCTATCGCCCGAGTGAATGCCCGCTTCCTCAATATGCTCCATGATGCCGGCGACGAAGACGTTCTGGTCCTTGTCGGCAAGTGCGTCGACATCGACCTCGATCGCGTCGCGCAGGTAGCTGTCGATCAGCACCGGGTTGGTGCCCGAGACCTTCACCGCATCACGGATGTAGCGCTCGACCGACTCGCGGTCGTAGACGATCTGCATGGCGCGGCCGCCCAGCACGTAGGACGGGCGGATCACGACCGGGAAGCCGATCTTCTCGGCAATCGCGATCGCCTGGGCCTGCGAGGTCGCCGTGCCGTTCTCCGGCTGGCGCAGCTTCAGCTTCTGGATCAGCTTCTGGAAACGGTCGCGGTCCTCGGCGAGGTCGATCGCGTCGGGCGAAGTGCCCAGGATCGGAATGCCGTGGGCCTCAAGCGGCTTCGCAAGCTTGAGCGGCGTCTGGCCGCCGAACTGCACGATCAGGCCCATCAACGTGCCGTTGCGCTGCTCGACCTCGACCAGTTCGATCACGTCCTCGGCCGTCAGCGGCTCGAAGTACAGGCGGTCGGCGGTGTCGTAGTCGGTCGACACGGTCTCCGGGTTGCAATTGACCATGATGGTCTCGTACCCGGCCTCGTGCAGCGCGTAGACCGCGTGCACGCAGCAATAGTCGAACTCGATGCCTTGGCCGATGCGGTTGGGACCGCCGCCCAGGATAATGACCTTCTTCTTGTCGGTCGGATTGGCCTCGCACTCCGCGGGCCGGTGACCGTCGCCCTCGTAGCAGGAATAGAAATACGGCGTGCGCGATTCGAACTCGGCGGCGCAGGTGTCGATGCGCTTGAACACCGGACGCACGCCCAACGCGCGGCGGCGCTTGGCGACTTCGGCGCTGGAAAGCTTCGTGAGCTCGCCCAGCCGATCGTCGGAGAAGCCCTTCTTCTTGAGCTCGAGCAGCGCCTTGGTGTCCTTCGGCAGGCCGCTCTTGCGGATCTCCGCCTCGATCGACACGAGCTGCTCGATCTGGCGCAGGAACCACGGCTCGTATTTGGAGGCCTGCGCGATCTCCTCGACCGTGAGGCCGTGGCGGAAGGCTTGCGCGATCACCAGGATGCGGTCCGGCGTCGGCCGCGCCAGCGCGCCCATCACCGCGGACTTGTCCGGCGCGCCCTTGATCTCCATCTCGTTGAGACCGGTCAGGCCGGTCTCCATCGAGCGCAGCGCCTTCTGCAGCGACTCCTGGAACGTGCGCCCGATCGACATCGCCTCGCCGACGCTCTTCATCGAGGTGGTAAGCAGTGCCTCCGCGCCCGGGAACTTCTCGAAGGCGAAGCGCGGCATCTTGGTGACGACGTAGTCGATGGTCGGCTCGAAGGAAGCCGGCGTCGCCCCGGTAATGTCGTTCAGCAGTTCGTCCAGCGTGTAGCCGATGGCGAGACGCGCGGCGACCTTGGCGATCGGAAAGCCGGTGGCCTTGGACGCCAGCGCCGAGGAACGCGAGACGCGCGGGTTCATCTCGATCACGACCATGCGGCCGGTCGCGGGATCGACCGCGAACTGCACGTTCGATCCGCCGGTATCGACGCCGATCTCGCGCAGGCACGCGATCGAGGCGTCGCGCATGATCTGATATTCCTTGTCGGTGAGCGTCAGCGCGGGCGCCACCGTCACCGAGTCGCCGGTGTGGATGCCCATCGGATCGACGTTCTCGATCGAGCAGATGATGATGCAGTTGTCCTTGCGGTCGCGGACAACTTCCATCTCGTACTCTTTCCAGCCGAGCACGGACTCCTCGACCAGCACCTCGGTCGTGGGCGAGGCTTCGAGGCCGCCCTGCACGATCTCGAAGAACTCGTCGCGATTGTAGGCGATGCCGCCACCGGTGCCGCCGAGCGTGAACGACGGGCGGATGATCGCGGGCAGGCCCACGAAGTCGAGCGCCTTGGCCGCTTCCTCGCGATTGTGCACGGCCTCGCTCTTGGGCGACTCGAGGCCGATCTTGGTCATGGCATCGCGGAACAGCAGCCGGTCCTCGGCCTTGTCGATCGCCTCGGCATTGGCGCCGATCAGCTCGACGCCCAGCTTCTTGAGCCGCCCGTCGCGATGCAGCGACATCGCGGTATTGAGCGCGGTCTGGCCGCCCATGGTCGGCAGGATGGCGTCGGGCCTTTCCTTCTCGATGATCTTCGCCACCATGTCGGGCGTGATCGGCTCGATGTAGGTCGCGTCCACCAGCCCCGGATCGGTCATGATCGTGGCCGGGTTGGAGTTGATCAGGATGACGCGGTAGCCCTCTTCCTTCAGCGCCTTGCACGCCTGCACGCCCGAGTAATCGAACTCGCAGGCCTGGCCGATCACGATCGGACCGGCGCCGATGACCAGGATGGATTTGATGTCTGTACGCTTGGGCATTTTATTCTTCCGGACCGCGAGCCTCTGGCTCGCTCAGAATCATGAGGCGAGCCGGAGGCTCGCGGTCCGCATGAGGATGAACTTTCGACATCACTTCTTGCTCTTCTCGATCATGTCGAAGAAGCGATCGAAGAGGTAATGGCTATCGGTCGGGCCGGGCGAAGCCTCGGGATGGTACTGCACCGAGAAAGCAGGCTTGTCGGTGCAGCGGATGCCTTCGTTGCTGCCGTCGAACAGCGAGGTGTGCGTCACCTCGACGTTCTTGGGCAGCGATTCCTCGACGACGCAGAAGCCGTGGTTCTGCGAGGTGATCTCGACCTTGCCCGTCATGAGATCCTTGACCGGCTGGTTGGCGCCGCGATGGCCGCGATCCATCTTCTTCGTCTTGCCGCCCAGGGTCAGCGCGAGGAGCTGATGGCCGAGGCAGATGCCGAACAGCGGCACCTTGCTGTCGAGCACGCCCTGGATCGCGGGCACCGTGTAGCCCACCGTGGCCGCGGGATCGCCCGGGCCGTTCGACAGGAACACGCCGTCGGGCTTGTGGCGCAGGATGTCCTCGGCCGTCGCTGTCGCGGGCACCACCGTCACCTTGCACCCGGTGTTGGCGAGGCAGCGCAGGATGTTGCGCTTGGCGCCGTAATCGACGGCCACCACGTGATACTTGGCCTTCTCGAGCTTGCCGTAGCCCTTGCCCAGCGCCCAGGTGGTCTCGTTCCAGGTGTAGCTCTGCTTGGTCGAGACCTCGATCGCGAGATCCATGCCGTCGAGGCCGGGCCAGTCCTGCGCGGTCTTCACCAGTTTGGGAATGTCGAACTTGCCGTCCGGCGCGTGCACGACCACGCCGTTGGGCGCGCCGCCGTCGCGCACGCGGCGCGTGATCTCGCGCGTGTCGACGCCGCAGATGCCGGGCAGATTGTGACCCTTCAACCAGTCGTCGAGCGGCTTGGCGTTGCGCCAGTTGGCGGGCTCGGTGATGTCGCCACGCAGCACGACGCCGCGCGCCGCGGGATTGATGCTCTCGATGTCCTCGAGATTGGTGCCGACGTTGCCGACATGCGGGAAGGTGAAGGTGATGATCTGGCCGGCATAGGAGGGATCGGTGATGATCTCCTGGTAGCCGGTCATCGAGGTGTTGAAGCAGACCTCGCCCACCGCCGAGCGTGCCGCCCCGATGCCCTTGCCCCAAAAGACCGTGCCGTCGGCCAGCGCCAGCGCGGCCGTGGCCCAACGCGGCGCGGCGTTTTCGGCGCCGGCGGTCTTTGGTGAAGTCATGATGGTCTGGTCCGTTCTGCGGCCCGTCCGGTTGCGCCCGGAGTGGCGGCCTGCGAACCGCGCGGTTTGTAACCAAGCGGTCGCATAGGGTCAAGGCGCACGAAGGGGATAATTCCCAAGCTATTTCAATAACTTATTTGCTTTGCCAACAGCGGCGGGGGTCATTAGTTTCGGCAGCTTCTACCAATGGGATGCAAACATGCTGCGCGACAAGCTCACCGAGGCGATGAAGGAGGCCATGAAGGCCCGCGATCAGGCCGCGCTGGGCACGATTCGCCTGATCCTGGCCAAGCTCAAGGACACCGATATCGCCGCCCGCACCGAGGCCAACCGCGAAGGCGTGGCCGATGAGAAGATCCTCTCGATGCTGCAGGGCATGATCAAGCAGCGGAACGAATCGATCCTGCTCTACGAAAAGGGCGCGCGGCAGGACCTGGCCGACAAAGAAAAGGCCGAGATCGCCGTGATCGAGCGTTTCCTGCCGCAGCAGATGGACGAGGCCGCCGTCGCCGCCGCCGTCGCGGACGCGATCAAAGCGTCCGGCGCCACGTCGATCAAGGACATGGGCGGCGTCATGGCCGCGCTGAAAGGCAAGTACGCCGGCCAGATGGATTTCGCCAAAGCCTCGGCCGCCGTGAAGAAGGCGCTCGCGGGCTAGTTCACTGGAACGCTCCACGCCAGTGGCGCTCAAAATCTTCCGGACCGCGAGCCTCCGGCTCGCCTCATGACATGAGCGAGCCAGAGGCTCGCGGTCCAAGAGAGCGTGAGCCTGAGTGCCCCTGGCGTGGCGCGCTCCTCCGAGGAGCTTGATCATGGCCTATGACGAGAAAACCGCCGAACGCATTCGCCATCTCCTGGCCGAACGGCACGACGTTGCCGAGAAAAAGATGATGGGCGGCCTCGTCTTCATGGTGAAGGGCGGCATGTGCTGCGTGGTGAGCGGTCGCGGCGGACTGATGGTGCGGGTCGGCGCCGATGCCGGAAAGTTGGTGAAGCCGCCGCACGTAAAGCCGATGCGCATGGCCGGCCGCATCGTGAAGAACTTCATCCGCGTGATGCCGGAAGCCTATCGCACCCACGCCCAGCTCCAGAAATGGATCGATCGCGGCGTCGCCTTCACGACGACTTTGCCGCCGAAGACGAAACCACAAAAATCTTCACGGGACCGCGGAGCTCCAGCTCCGCTCAAACTCATGAGCGGACCTGGAGGTCCGCGGTCCCGTTGAGCGTGAAGCGCGGGCGACCGCCGGCGAAGCTCACGCGCAAGTCGCGATACTTCGTGAGATAGAAGATCATCACCAGGGCGGCGAGGAAGCCTGCGATGGCGCCTACCCCGAGCGCCCAGCGCGCACCGAAGCGGTCGGCGACCCAGCCGACGAACGGCGCGCCGATCGGCGTGCCGCCCATGGCAACGGCGAGGCGGATGGCCATCACGCGGCCGCGCATGGCGGGCTCGGTCGAAAGCTGCATCAGGCTGTTGGTCGAGTTGGTGATGGTGAGCGCCGATATGCCGATGACCACCAGCGTCGCACCGAACAGCCAGTAGCTCGGCATGACCGCTGCCACCGCGCAGCCGACCGCGAAGACCGCGGCGCCCGACAGCAGCAGCTCGATGCGCGGCTTCTCGCGGCCGGCGGCGAGAAGCGCGCCCGTCACCGTGCCCACCGCCATCATCGAGGCCAGCAGCCCGTAGCCGCCGGCGTCGGTGTGAAAGACCTTCACGGCCATCGCCGAGATGTAGAGCTGGAAGTTCATGCCGAAGGTGCCGATCAGGAACAGCATCAGCAGGATCGCCCGGAGATCGGGCCGCGCCCACAAGTAGCGGAAGCCCGCGACGAAGCCGCCCGGCGCGCGCGAGGCGCGGCGGCTGGGGTGAAGGTCGCCCAGGCGCAGGAAGGTGAGCGAGCAGAGCACGCCGCCGAAGGAGAGAGCGTTCAGCAGGAAGGCCCAGCCCGTGCCCACCGTCGCGATCAACAGGCCCGCGACCGCGGGGCCGACCATGCGAGCGGCATTGAACGAGGTCGAGTTGAGCGCCACCGCGTTGGGCAGGTCCTTCTCGCCCACCAGATCGGAGACGAAGGTCTGGCGCGCCGGCGCATCGAAGGCCGCAGAGACGCCATGGCAGAAGGCGATGAGGTAGACGTGCCAAAGCTGCACCAGGCCGGTGATGGTGAGCAGGCCCAGCACCAGGGCGCAGAGACCCATCGCGGCCTGGGTCGCCATCAGGAGTCGGCGCCGGTCGAAGAAGTCGGCAGCGAAGCCGCTGAACGGCAGCATCAGCATCTGCGGCCCGAACTGCAGCGCCATCACCACGCCCACTGCGCTGGCGTTGTTGTGCGTGAGCTGGGTCAGCACCAGCCAGTCCTGCGCGACCCGCTGCATCCACGTACCCACGTTGGACACGAGCGCGCCGGCAGCCCAAAGCCGGTAATTGTAGTTGCGCGGGGATCGGAAGGTGTTTGTCGCCGGGAAGAAGCGGGCCATCGCTGCCAGTGTACGCGGCCCGTCTACCCCTTGGCCAACTGCTCGCCCATCAATCGATGCAGGAGGTTGATCGCCTTCAGCGGGCGCACCATCACCTTGAAGTGCGTGATCAGCTTGCCATCGTCACTGAAGGTGATGATGTCGACGCCGTTGATCCTGATGCCGTCGATCTCCTTCTCGAACTCGAACACCGCGCCGTTCTCGCTCAGCCATTCGCCGACATAGGTGAAGCCCGGGCCGCCCAGCACCTTCTCGGCGCCGGCGAGATACTTGAACGTGATCTCGCGGCCGCGCTGCGGCGTGTGCACGACGGGGCTCTCGAACACGGCATCGGGATGCAGCAGGTCCCAGAGCGCCGACTTGTCGTGGGATTTCATGTAGCCGTACCAGCCGTCCAGGGCGGTCTTTCGCATCGATGTCTCCGGTTTCCCGGCGTCACACGCCGATAGCGATCAGAATGACGGCGATCCCCAGCAGCATCCAGCCCGGATGACGACCACGCGTTCCCCAGAGGTTGCCCAGCACGCCGAAAAGATAGGCGCTGCCGACGAACAGGCCCGTCGCCAGACGCGCATCCGGGCCGAAGACGCTCGCTGCCGCGATCAGGGCGAGGCCGCCCGCGAACCAGACGATCGTGCTGAAATGCAGGAGCAGCGGCACGAGCCGCCGGATCGTCCCGGACGTCCGGCCGTCGGCACGGAACAGCGCCTCGATCGGCCGCACCATCAACCGCTGGGTGACGATGCCGTGAAACACCGCCACGGCACTTCCAAGGATGCCCGCCGCGAGGAGGGCCGCGTTTTGCCAGGTCATGACCATACACCTCTGTATGGAACATGGGGCGCGCATCCGGCGCGGTCAATACACATGTGTATGGTTTGGTGTAGGATGCCCCCATGACAGACCGGCTGACCAAGGACGACTGGCTGAAGCGCGGCCTCACGACGCTGGCGACCGACGGCGCCCACGCGCTGAAGGTGGGCCCGATGGCGGCAAAGCTGAAGGTCTCGCGCGGCAGCTTCTACTGGCACTTCAAGGACGTGGCCGATTTCCAGTCCCAGCTCCTGCGCGTCTGGCGCGAGCGCTCGACCGACCAGGTGATCCGCGAGCTCGAGGCAGGCAAAGCGTTGCCGGACCGCTTGACGCATCTGATGAAGCGGGCCTTTGCCGGAAAACGCGATCTCGAGCGTGCGATCCGGTCTTGGGCGGCCGAAGACGCCGCCGTCGCCCGCGTCGTGGCCGGCGTCGACGCCCGTCGCGTGGCCTATATCGCCAAGATGCTGGCCGCCGCCGGCGTGGACAGGAAGAAAGCACTCGCACGCGCCGTCTTTCTCTACTGGGCCTATCTTGGACAGCCCCTCGTCACCGCGCCCCGGCTCGCGGGGGTCACGGCCTCGATGCTGGACGATATCGGGCAGTTATTCGACTCTTGACAAACAATGCGAAATACGCAATGATGAGTTTGGTGAAATGCAGCTCAGAGACTCGCGACTGGGCAGTTACTTTTGGTAACGCTTTTATTCCCGTATTTAAATGCGTTACGAAAAGTAACTAACTCCTGCCGTCCGTTCTTCTCCCCGCTATCCTCTTCGCTGCGGGTGGCGCCGCCCATCCGCCGGAGCCATCTTAGGATATGGCCTTCCCTCCCGCCTTTCTCGACGAACTCAAGGCGCGCATCAGCCTGAGCGACGTCGTGGGCCGCAAGGTTTCGCTGAAGCGCAAGTCCGGCTCCGAGTATGCGGGCCTCTGCCCCTTCCACAACGAGAAGACTCCGTCGTTCACGGTCAGCGACAAGAAGGGCTTCTTCTATTGCTTCGGTTGCCAGGAGAAAGGCAGCGCCTTCGACTTCGTGATGAAGACCGAGGGCATGTCGTTTCCGGAGGCGGTCGAGAAGCTCGCGCGCGAAGTCGGCATGCCGGTGCCGCAGGCCACGCCGCAGGACCGCGAACGCGCGCAACAGGCCTCGACCCTGCAGCAGGTCGTCGAGGAAGCCGCGCGCTGGTTCCAGAAGCAGCTGCGCCTGCCGGTCGGCCGCACTGGGCTCGACTATCTGCGCGGCCGCGGACTATCGGACGAAACGATCGACGATTTTCGCCTCGGCTTCTCGCCCGACAGCCGTGACGGCGTGATCGCCGCGCTGAAGCGCGAAGGCGCCACGATCGACAAGATCGTCGAGGCAGGCCTCGCCATCCAGCCGGACGACAATCGCCGCGAGCCCTACGACCGCTTCCGCGGCCGCGTGATGTTCCCGATCAACGACCGGCGCGGGCGCGTGATCGCCTTCGGCGGCCGCGTGATCGGACCGGGCGAGCCCAAGTATCTCAACTCTCCGGAGACGCCGCTCTTTCACAAGGGCGCCAATCTCTACTGCCTCGACCGCGCGCGCGTGGCCGTCACCAAGGACCAGCCGGTGATCGTGGCCGAAGGCTACATGGACGTGATCGCGCTGCACGTCGCGGGCTTCACTGGCGCGGTGGCGCCGCTCGGCACGGCGCTGACCGAAGGCCAGCTGGCCGAGGTCTGGAAGCTGGCGGACGAGCCCTATCTCTGCTTCGACGGCGACAATGCCGGACGCCGGGCGGCGCACCGCGGCGCCGAGCGCTCGCTGCCGCTCCTGAAGGCCGGCAAGAGCCTGCGCTTCGTGGCGCTACCGGCGGGCGAGGATCCCGACAGTCTCTTGCGCGCGCGCGGACCCGCGGCAATCGAGTCGGTGCTGAAGCTCGCGCGGCCGCTGGCCGACGTCGTGTGGGACCTCGACACCGAAGGCAAGCCCACCGACACGCCCGAGCGTCGCGCCGCCCTGCAGCGCGACGTGCTCCATCGCGTCGACCAGATCGCCGATCCCGACGTGCGCGACCACTACCGCGCCGAGATGAGGTCGCGGCTGAACAAGATGCGCCAGCCCGACGGCCAGCCGTGGTGGGGCGCGGGCGGTCCGCGCAAGACGTTCCGCGGCCAGCCCGGAGCGCCGGTCGCACCCTTCCCGCCGGGCGCGGCCGCCCGGGCCGCGGTGATGGACCTCGACGGGTCGCGCCAGGTCCAGGTGCTGCTGGGCGTCCTGGTCGAGCGGCCGAGCCTGCTGCGGGTCCTGTATGACGAAGTATCCCGGCTCGAAATCGCCAATCCAGAGCTGCGCCGGCTGCAAGGCGGCCTGCTGGACGCCCTGTCCCTCGTCCCGGAAGGAATCGACCCGGCCGCCGACGATACGGTCACGGACGGCGAGGTCCCCCTTGAAACCCGGATAATCACAGAGCATCTGCAAAGGAGCGGGTTGGGCCCCGCCGCCGAGGCAGCCCGGGTGAAAGCCCGGGGGGTGTTCCGCAAGGCGTCGGAGCCCTCGAACGTCTGGATCGACCGCTGGCGGCGGACCGCCTCCCACCTGAACCTGACCGTGGGCGGGGCCGACGAGCTGAAGCAGAACGCCGAGGACCTGGCCCACGACTATACCGATGAGAATTTGCAGAAGATGGAGGACATGCGGTTGCGCCGGCAGAGGGAAAATTTCGAATCCGGGACCGGATAGGCCGGGAATAACTGCCCTGCAGGATATTGCGGCCGCCTGACCTATCGCCGCTTGAAGTTCGTTACCATATAGTAGAAGGGTAGTTTCAACGGGACCGCCCACCCGAAACTCTCCTTCTTGCAGCCAAATTAACGGCCTTTCGGCCGTGAAACTTGTTCTGCCGCAGAAATCGTAAGGGAAATTAAGGAAAGCAATGGCGACCAAGACCGCAACTGCCGCCCAGCCCGAAGCCGCCGACACCCGTGAAGAGGGACCCGATGCCCCCCTGCTCGATACGCTTGGCGCCGAGCTCAAGAAGCTCGTCCAGAAGGGCAAGGAACGCGGCTATGTCACCTATGACGAGCTGAACGCCGCCCTGCCGCCCGACGAGGTGTCCTCCGAGCAGATCGAGGACACGATGGCGATGCTGTCGGAAGCCGGCGTCAACGTGATCGAGGCCGAGGAGCAGGAAGAGACCCCCGCCGCCGCCAATGGCGCAGCCGAGCCCGCCAAGACCGCCGTAGTCGCCGCTGAAGCGACCGGCGAGGACGAGGAGCTGGGCCGCACCGACGATCCCGTGCGCATGTACCTGCGCGAGATGGGTTCGGTGGAGCTGCTGAGCCGCGAAGGCGAAATCGAGATCGCCAAGCGCATCGAGGCCGGCCAGGACAAGATGATCGGCGGCATCTGCGAGAGCCCGATGACGATCACCGCGCTGCTCGAGTGGCGCGACGCGATCAACGAAGGCCGCATCCTGCTGCGCGACGTGATCGACCTCGAAGCGACGCAGGGCGGCGCCCCGGGCGAAGCCAAGGCCGTCGACAACAGCGCCGTGCCTGCGGTGCCGATGCCCGTGCTGCCGCGCCCTGCCCTGCCGCGCCCGGTGATCCGCCAGGCGCCGCCGCCGCCGCAGATCAACGTCAATGGCCAGCCCTCTGAGCCCAGCGCGGACGACGGCGAGGAGGAGGAGAACGCGCTTTCGCTCTCCGCGCTCGAAGAGAAGCTGAAGCCCGAGGTGCTGCGCACGCTGACGCGCATCGCCAAGGTCTATCTCGAGATGTCGAAGGTGCAGAACCGCCGCCTGTCGACGCTCAACCGCGGCCAGAAGCCGTCGCCGGAATTCGAGAAGAGCTACGAGAAGCACCGCAAGAAGATTGTCGAGCTGGTGCGCACGGTGCACATCAACGCCAACCGCATCGAGCAGCTCAAGCTCGCGCTTTACGACCTCAACCGCCGGCTGATGTCGCTCGAAGGCAAGCTGATGCGGCTGGCCGAGAGCTTCAAGATCAACCGCCAGGACTTCCTCGACAACTACCTGACCCACGAGATCGATCCGAACTGGCTCGACAAGGTCGGCAAGCTGTCGGGCAAGGGCTGGAAGGACTTCGCCAAGAAGAAGACCGCCGACATCGAAAAGATCCGCGAAGAAGTGCGCCTGATTTCCGACTACGCGGGCGCGCCGATCTTCGAGTATCGCCGCATGGTCAAGACCGTGCAGGACGGCGAGCGCGAGATGATGCGCGCGAAGAAGGAGATGATCGAGGCCAACCTCCGCCTCGTGATCTCGATCGCCAAGAAGTACACCAACCGCGGCCTGCAGTTCCTCGATCTCATCCAGGAAGGCAACATCGGTTTGATGAAGGCGGTCGACAAGTTCGAGTACCGCCGCGGCTACAAGTTCTCGACCTACGCCACCTGGTGGATCCGTCAGGCCATCACCCGCTCGATCGCCGACCAGGCGCGCACCATCCGCATCCCGGTGCACATGATCGAGACCATCAACAAGCTGGTCCGCACCAGCCGCCAGATGCTGCACGAGATCGGCCGCGAGCCGCAGCCGGAAGAACTGGCCGAGAAGCTCGGCATGCCGCTCGAGAAGGTGCGCAAGGTGCTGAAGATCGCCAAGGAGCCGATCAGCCTCGAGACGCCGATCGGCGACGAGGAGGATTCGCACCTGGGCGATTTCATCCAGGACCCGAATGCCGTCATCCCGCTCGAGGCCGCGATCCAGGGCAACCTGCGCGAGAGCACGACGCGCGTTCTTGCAACTCTTACGCCGCGCGAGGAGCGCGTGCTGCGCATGCGCTTCGGCATCGGCATGAACACCGATCACACGCTCGAAGAGGTCGGCCAGCAGTTCTCGGTCACCCGCGAGCGCATCCGCCAGATCGAGGCCAAGGCGCTGCGCAAGCTGAAGCATCCGAGCCGCTCCAGGATGCTGCGCAGCTTCCTCGACCAGGGCTGAGCCTCTGCGGGGCGCCCGTGCGCCCCGCGTAAGCTTGTGTCGTTTGTATCCGGCCAATCCTTTGTGCAGTCATGCGCAAATGATTGGGTCGCACGAAGCAACCCGCAGGTATAAACTTGTTGCAGTGGCGCGCACGACCGCTTGCGCCCGATGCTGAGGAAGACATGCGGCCAATGATCCTGCCGGGCGGCATGGTGGCTGCCCTCCTGTGTGTCTTGTTCGGAACGGCCGGGGCCGCGCTTGCGCAGAAGGCGGGCGGGACGCTCAAGGTCTATCACCGCGACAATCCCCCGAGCGCCTCGATCCACGAAGAGGCGACGATCTCGACGATCATCCCGTTCATGCCGGTCTTCAACAACCTGGTCCTGTTCGACCAGCACGTGGCGCAGAACGGCGAAAAGACGATCAAGCCCGAGCTCGCGAAGTCGTGGACGTGGAACGCCGACAAGACCGCGATCACCTTCAAGCTCGAGGAAGGCGTGAAGTGGCACGACGGCCGGCCGTTCACGGCGCGCGACGTCGTCTGCACCTTCGACATGCTGACCGACAAGTCGGGCCAGAAGCTGCGCACCAACCCGCGCGCCTCGTGGTACCGCAACCTCGACCGCGCGAGCGCCGCGGGCGACAGCGAAGTGACGCTTTACCTGCGTCGCCCGCAAGCCTCCCTGCTGTCGATGCTCGCGTCGGGCCTGTCGCCGATATACCCCTGCCACGTCTCGATGGCCCAGATGCGCACGCGGCCGATCGGCACCGGGCCGTTCAAGATGCAGTCGTTCAGCGAGTTCCAGAACATCCGGCTGGTGCGCAATCCGGACTACTGGAAGAAGGGCCGGCCGTATCTCGACGCGATCGACTTCACCATCGTCAACAACCCCACGACCGCGGCGCTGAGCTTCGTCGCCGGACGCTTCGACATGACCTTCCCGTGGGAAGTGACGGCCAACGACCTCAAGTTCGTGAAGAAGGAAGCACCGGCGGCGATCTGCGAGACGACGTCGATGAACCTCAACGTCAACCTGCTGGTTAACCGCACAGCGGCACCTTTCGACAATCCCGACATGCGACGCGCGCTGGTGCTGGCGCTGGACCGCAAGGCCTTCGTCGACGGCCTGACGCAGGGACTGTCCGTGGTCGGCGGCACGATGCAGCCGCCGCCCGACGGCGTCTGGGGCCTGCCTCCCGACCTGCTGTCCGTGGTGCCGGGCTATGGGCCTGACGTCGAGAAGAACCGCGCCGACGCGCGGGCGCTGATGGAGAAGATGGGCTACGGCGCCGACAAGCCGCTCCGGCTCAAGATCGCCACGCGCGGCGTCGCGCTCTACAAGGACGCAGCCGAGATGACCGCGGCCCAGCTGAAATCGATCCACGTCGACGCCAGCGTCGAGGTCGTGGAGACCTCGCTGTGGTTCAATCGCCTGCGCCGCAAGGAATACACTCTGGCCGTCAACGCCACCGGCAACGGCGTCGACGATCCCGACCAGACCTTCTTCGAGAACTTCGCCTGCAAGTCGGGCCGCAACTACACCGGCTACTGCAATCCCGAGATCGAGGCTTTGTTCGACAAGCAGTCGGCGGAGAGCGATCCGGCCAAGCGCCTGCCGATCGTGCGCGAGATCGACGTCCGCCTGCTGGCCGACGGCGCCCGCCCGCCGATCTACTGGAGCCGGTCCACGACCTGCCAGCAGCCCTATGTGAAGGGCCATACCAACATGGTGAACAGCATCTACAACGGCTTCCGCTTCGAAGACGTCTGGCTCGACAAGTAAGGAACCAGGCGGCGATCCTCCCGTTAGTCGTCCTCCAGTTACTCAAGGAGACGACAATGGCCAGCAACGGCATGCTTTACGGACTGGTCGGCGCTCTCGGTGTCGCCGTCGTGGGCGGCGGCCTCTACATCGCCAACGACAAGGGCGCGTTCACCACGACGCCCGCGCCCGTGGTTGCGACCGCTCCCGCCCCGGTCGCAACGCCTCCGGCTCCTGCGCTGCGGCCGCCCGTGGCCGCGCCCGCCCCTCAGCCGGCTGCGCCCAGCGGCCCGAGCGCGTCGCAGGTGCAGCAGCTCAACACGCTGGTGCTCGATGCCCGGCGGGCGATAACGCGCGGCGACTTCGCCAGCGTCGACCGCGCCCTCGACCAGGCCGAGCGCATCGACCCGCGCTCGTCCGACGTGATCGCCGCGCGCCGCGATCTGCGCGACGCGCAGCAGCACGCCCAGCGCCAGAACAGCCAGCAGGACAATCGCGTCGAGGCCCTGGTTGCCCAGGCGCGCGCGGCGATCCTGCGCCACGACTATGTGACCGCCGATCGACTGCTTGACCAGGCGGAGGGAATCGACTCGCGCGATCGCCAGGTCCAGCAGGCCCGCGCCGAGCTGAATACGGCCAACCCGCGCCGGCGCTAGTCAGGCCGCGAGCTGGTAGAGTTCGGCGACGTTGTCGTGGAGGATGCGCTTCCTCTCGGCGTCGCCGAGATGGCCGGTCTGTTCCCTGATCACGTCCTGGCTCCATGGCCAGGTCGAGTCGCTGTGCGGGAAATCGCTCGCCCACATCAGCTGCCTGTCGCCCATCAGGTGTGCGAACTGGAACGCCGTGTAGTCGTCCTGGAAGGTGAGCGAGATGTTCTCGCGGAAATACTCCGACGGCAGGCGCGCGAGATCCTTGCCCTTCATCCAGTAGCGGTGCCGTTTGTAGGCGTGGTCCATGCGATAGGCGAAGTGCGGCGCCCAGCCCGCATCGGCCTCGACGCAGACGACGCGGAGCTTCGGGAAGCGCTCGAAGACACCCGAGAAGACCAGCATTCCCATGATGTCCTGGCAGCCGCGGATGATCGATAGAAACCCGTTGAGCTTCGGCCCGCGCGGCTTGGCGAGCGTATTGTCACCCGAGGTCGTGAGGATGTGGAACGACAACGGCATCCCGAGCGCGATCGCGGCTTCCCAGAACGGATCGAACGCGGGGTCGTCGTAGTCCTTCTCTCCGGGATTGCCGGGCATCATCACGCCCTTGAAGCCCATCGCCTTGATGTGCTCGAGATCGGCAATGCCCTCCTTGATCGTGCGGATCGCGGTCTGGCCCATGCCGATCAGGCGCCGGGGGGCATGGCTGCAATAGGCCTGGAGCCAGCGGTTATAGGCATCGAAGCAGGCCTTCTTGTAGTCGAAGTCGGGGTGATTGCAGATCAGCATGCCGACGGTCGGATAGATAAGCTCGGCGCCGACGCCGTCGCGATCCTGGTCCGCGAGCCGCATCTTCGGGTCCCAGCCACCCTTGTGGAGATCGTCGAACCTGGCGCCGCCGATGCGGATGTCCTTGGGGGCGATGCCGGCTGCGGCGATCAGCCCGAGCGGCACCGGCGTCTTCATGCCGTCGACGATGAAGGTGTCCCCCATTTTCTCGAGGCTGACGACCTTGGGCGCCCGCTCGCGAAACTTGGGGTCGATATGGTCGAGGTAGCAGTTCGGCGGCTCCGTGATGTGCGAATCAGCGGAAATCGGGCGCCAGTCCATGCGATTCCTCCCTTATTTTGGGCAAATGGTAGGCTCGCGGCGTGCCCGGCGGCAAGCTCCGGTGTCGATGGTTGAACCGCCCGCCCCCCTATGGCATATCCGCGCCCTTCGCTGCCGTAGCTCAGTGGTAGAGCACCCCCTTGGTAAGGGGGAGGTCCACAGTTCAATCCTGTGCGGCAGCACCAGCTTTCCTTTGAAAGCGCGATGTTTTCGACGCGGCCCCTGTGGACATTGTCGGCGATCGTGACACAGCAAGACACAATTCGACAGAACACGACAGCAACCGCTGGGGAAGCCTGGGGAACTGTTGCCGCGTTGTTCGATGCAGCGCGCGGTATTTTTCCGCCATGTCGACCCGCGATTGGAAAGGCACACCCAGCACCTTCCGCGCCGTCACCCACGTGCTCGGCCTCGTCTATGTCGTCTGCTGGCCCTGCAAGCGCTACGCCCCGCTCTACATGACGGCCGAGATCGCCGAGCGGGACAGCCGACGCACGACCTTCAGCTGCTCGAGGTGCGGCGCGGAGGCCAAACAGACGTTCGACGATCCGGCGAAGATGCCCGGCATGGTGGCCGAGGTGCGCAATGGACCGGTGCGGCGACATCCCAAGGCAATCGAACGACTCACGCGACGGCGCTAAGGTGGCACAAGGTCCGGCGTCCGGCGTTACCTATCCATGGCCGAAATCTTCTACTGGACCGGCGATGACGACAGCACCGACGAGCCCGACTGGAAGCGCGGCGAGCTTGTCGTCGGTGGCGCGGCAGGTGCCCGCACAGCCGCTCAGTAGCATCGCCGCTCCCACAATGAGGCCTGCTCTCAGTGACACGAGCAGACCACCTTGCCTTTGGCAGATTGCGTGCACTGGTACTTGGTGCCAGGAGGGCAACCGGCGGCGGAGGCCGCTCCGCATACGAGCAGCAGTCCGATGACGACGAGGATCGTTCTCATGTTCGCACTCCTTGCGCGATAATGGTTTGGGCGCCTTGCACACGGCGCGCTTCGCAGGCGCCGTTTTCCCCTCATCGTCGCGGTTCCACCACCCACCACCCAATGCCTGGTAGAGTGCCGCGGTGTCGGCGTAGCGACTCGCGCGCGTCTGGACGAGTGCCACGGCGAGTAGCATCTTCACGTTGGTCACATTTTCTCTCCTAAGGGTATTGCTGCTGAGAGGCACTCACAGGGCCCCTCGTTTTTCTGTGATGTAGGACAGGAGCTTGCCGTCCTGGAAATTGATCCGTGTGCGACTGAAGAACACCGAATCGGGCCCGTTCCACTCGACGATGGCATAATCTGCATTCGCAGGCCCGCGTTCCGTCACGACCGCGCCTGGACAACCCATGACTCGGGTCGCCTCGTCATAGGTCATGCCGCGCCGTAGAGCCGCGAGCTTGTTGGCGCTGGCACTGCACGTGATGGCGCAGCCGGGCAAAAACGTCGCGCCGACAACGGCGAGCCCCGTCAACGCCATGAGCAATCCTCTCATTCTCGTCTCCCGCTGCTGCGCCGCTATCGGCCGCCGAAGGCAATGCCGAACCGCGCCATGACCGCCAGGTTGGCATAGGGGTCGAGTGTGCCGTAGTAACTCACGGCAAAGTTGTTTGAATTCGCCAGCACCACGCTGCCAGGACGGAGCTGTAGCTCGGCATTCAGCCCGAAAAAGAGAGGCAGCCCGGCGTCGAGGCTACCCACCGGTACGCGGACACCGATGCCGAGCGTCGGATCGGCGCTGAAGCGCCGGTTCTCCGCGTAGAAGCCCTGTTGGCCAGGAGCATTCGCCTCGACGCCTTGCAGGACCTGGGACCAGCTGTCGAGCGTGAAGCCGCCATAGAGGTCGAGCAATGCCCTGGGGCCTGCCGAACGGTCGCCGATTGGAACAGTGAGGCCGGCCAGCAGGGGAATCTGATAATATTCCCTGACGGCATTGGAGCCGAAATCGGCAGCCATGGAACTGGTGTTCAGAAAAGACTGCGTGCGCGATGTCCTGCCCAGACCCGATTGAAGGCCAGTCTCGAAGAAGACACTCAATCCCAGATGCTGTTCGTCATGCATGTACCAGAACATGGGCACATGGATACGAGCCCCCAAGAGCGGCGTCGTCGATGATCCACCGCCCGCCTGGCTGGAAATCAGGAAGTTGCCAGCACCGTTGGTCATGTCGACGCCGGTCACATTGCTGCTTCTTGCGGACGTGAAGAAACCGCCGCCGACCGCATAAAGCTGGATCGCCAGCAGGTCACTGGCGCGCACTTCGGAGCCGTCCGGTTGGCTTTGGGCGGCGGCCGGATAGGTCAACATGCTTGCAATCAGGCAAACAGAAATCTTCAGGGCGACGGATTGTGCAATCATGCGCATGTGGTCATCTCCCGAAACGCCAGTTCCAGAACGGCTTGGACGGCGCCGACGCTGGCTGGACCGATGCCGGTTGACTTGCATTGGTCGTGGTCTGTGGTGTGGCAGATTCGGATCGAGCTTGCGGCTTGCTGTCGGGCCAGGGTTGTGGCTTGAGCGGATTGGTGGGCGCCTTGCAGGTCGCCCGCTTGGCCGGGCTGGGCTTGCCCTCGGCGTCGCGATTCCACCAGCCACCACCCAGCGCCTGGAAGAGGGCGGCTGTGTCGGAGTAGCGCGCCGCCTGGGCTTGGACCAAGGCAAGTGCCGCCTGCTGGTACATCAACTCGGCGTTCAGGATATCGAGGATGCCGGCGTCGCCGGCTTGCAGCCGGCGGCGCGTAATGTCGAGGCTGAGCCGCGCCGTCCGCTCGGCATTTGCCGCGGAGCGTAGCGTAAGGGCGTCGAATTCCAACGCGCGCATCGTGTCGGCGACGTTTCGGAACGCCGTCAGCACGGTCGAGCGATACTGCGACTTGGCCTGCTCCCAGGCAGCGATCGCCGCCCGGCGCCGCGCCAGGCTGGCGCCGCCGTCGAGCAAGGTCTGCGCGAAGCCACCGCCCGCCACGACCGTCGGTCCGAGCACATCGCTGAACAGCAAGTCCGAAGACGTGGCGGTCGAACCGTAGACAATTCCGAGAGTGAACTGCGGCAGCAGAGCGGCCGTCGTCACCCCGACCTGTGCTCCGGCGGCATGGACGCTGGCCTCGGCTGAACGGATGTCTGGCCGTTGCTCGACCATGCGTGACGGCAGGGAGACCGGCAGCTCCTGCGGCAAGGCGAGCTCGGCGAGCTCGAATGTGTCGGCGGGAACGTGTGCCGTCGTCTGGCCCGTAAGCTGGGCCAGCAGATGACGCTGCTGGCTGAGCTGGTTCTTGAGCGGCTGGAGCGGGATTTCGGACTGAGCCAGCGCCGTCTCCTGGGTGGCGACATCGGCGACGGCCGATTGCCCGAGCGCCAGGCGGCGCTGCAGCAGGACCAGGGTCTGGCGCTGGATTTCGATGGTGCGCTCGGTGGCGGCGATCTGCCCGCGCAGCGAGGCTTCGGTGAGCGCGGCCACGACGACGTTCGAGGTCAGCGTCAGATAGGCCGCCTCCAGCACGAAACATTGCGCCTCTGCCTGGGCTTCCGCCGATTCGGCGGCGCGGCGCGTGCCGCCCCATATGTCGAGCAGGTAGTTGATATTGAGCAGGCCCGTGAAAAGGCCGAAGACGTTACCGCCGGCCGCCGGGGTCGGCGAGATGACATTCGACGTCTGATTGTGGGTAGCCGAGCCAGTAGCCGTCACGGTCGGAAACAGCGCCGCGCGCTGCGCCTTGGCGCTCTCCTGCGCGGCCTTGAGCGCCTGTATCGCGGACTGGATGTCGGCGTTAGCCTTGAGCGAGCGCTCGATCAGGTCGTTGAGCGGCTTGGATTGGTAGACCTGCCACCATTGCGCCGGAATTTCGAGATCGGCCACGAACCGCTGCGCTTCGCCGCCCAGGACATTCGGAACGGCGACGGTCTCGTCCGGTGCCGCTTCCGTAAAGTAGCTCTTGTCCTTTGGCGGATCGGGACGCAGGAAGTCGGGGCCGACCGTGCAGCCGCCCAACGCGGGCAGGAGCGCCGCGACAAGCGCGAAGCATACACCGGAGGAGCGGATCATTCGGTTTCCTCTGCCTGTTCCATGCGCTCGGGGCTGCGGGTGTAGGCCTTGAGGAAGACCTTGCGGATCGCCGGCGCGACGACCAGCAGCATGATCGGGCCGAGCAGCATGCCGCCCACCACGACGGTGGCGAGCGGCTTCTGCACCTGGCTGCCGATGCCTTCCGAGATGGCCGCCGGGAAGAGGCCGACGCCGGCCGACAAGGCCGTCATCAGCATCGGCCGCATGCGCTGCTCGGCGCCGTTGAAGATCGCCTCTTCGAACGACATGCCGCGGCTCAAGAGCTCGCGGAAGTAGGTGATGTTGAGGATGCCGTCCATCACTGCGACGCCCGCCAGCGAGATGAAGCCGATCGCCGCCGAGACGCTGAAGTCCTGGCCCGTGACGTAGAGTGCCACCACGCCCCCGCCGACGGCGAAGGGAATGCCCGCCACGGCAATCAGGCTGTCGCGAAGGGTGTTGAACAGGCCGTATAGCAGCACGAGGATCAGCAGGAAGGTGATCGGTACGATGATCATCAGCCGCTGGGTGGCCTGCTGCAGGTTGTCGAACTCACCCGACCACAGGATGCGGTAGCCGGTCGGCAGGTTGATGCCTTGGGCGATGCGCCGCTGCGCCTCGGCGACGGTGCTGCCGAGGTCACGGCCGCGCACGCTGAACTTGATCGGGATATAGCGCGCGCTGCTCTCGCGGTAGATGTAGGAGGCGCCGGTATCGACCGAGATGTCGGCGAGCTCGCTGAGCGGCACGTAGGCGTTCGTCCCGGCGGGAGTCTGGTAGCCCACCTTGACGCTGCCGATCTCCTCGACGGTCGCGCGATAGGGCCGGGCCAGCCGGACCGCGACGCCGAATTGGCGGTCGCCTTCCAGGACCGTTGTTGCGTTCGTGCCGCCCATCGCCGCCTGGACGACCGAGTTGACGTCGCCGGTGTTGAGGCCGTAGCGGGCTGCCTTCTCGCGATCGACGCGGATGTTGAGGTTGGGCTGGCCCAGGACGTGGAAGATGCCGAGGTCGGCAACGCCCTCGACCTGGCCCATCTCTTTCATGATTTGGTCGGCGATTTTCTCCAGTACGGCGAGGTCGGGTCCGACGACCTTGACCGAGTTGGCGCCCTTCACGCCCGACAGGGCCTCCTCGACATTGTCCTGGATGTACTGCGAGAAGTTGAAACCGACGCCGGGCAACGCCTCCTCGAACTCCTTCTGCAGGATCTCGGTCAGCTTGTCCTTGTCGAGGCCGGGCGACCACTGATCGGGCGGCTTGAGCGGCGCGAACAGCTCGACGTTGGAGAAGGGCGAGGCGTCGCTGCCATTGTCGGGTCGGCCATGTTGCGACACGACCGTCAGCACCTCGGGATGGCGCAGCAGGATTTCGCGCATCCGGGCGGAGGCGGCGACGCCGGCGTCGAGGCTGAGCGTCGGCGGCATCGAGGCGCGGATCCAGAAGTTGCCCTCCTCCAGCGCTGGCAGGAACTCGCTGCCCAGCCGTGTCGCGAGCAGGCCGGAGAACACCAGGAACACGGCTCCGACCGTGAGCGGGACGGCCACCCGCCGCAGTGCCCAGCGCAGCACCGGCGTATAGGTCCGCCGAACGGCGCGCACGATCACCGTCTCGACTTCCTCGACGTGCAGCGGCAGCACAATCGACGCCAGTACCGGCGTCACGGTGAAGGTGGCGAGCAGCGCGCCGGTCAGTGCATAGGCATAGGTCCGTGCCATCGGCCCGAAGATCTGGCCTTCGACGCCCGACATGGTGAAAAGCGGCAGGAACGCGGTAATGGTGATCGCGGCCGTGAAGAATATCGACCGGTCGACCTGCAGCGCGCTCACGAAGATCAGGCGCAGCCGGTCGGTCCACAGCTTGGAACTGCCGTGTCCGCTGGTTGACGCCGTCGGATCCGGCCCCCACAGCCCCTCGCTCAGGTGCTGCAACAGCCGGTGGCGGCTATCGGCATTGCTCTGGAAGTTGCGGAAGACATTCTCGACCAGGATCACCGCCGAATCGATGATGATGCCGAAGTCGACGGCGCCGACCGACAGGAGATTGGCGTCCTCGCCGCGCGCCACCATGATCATCACGGCGAAGAACAACGCGAAGGGGATGTTCACGCCGACGATGATCGCGCTGCGCAGATCGCCGAGGAAGATCCACTGGATCAGGAAGACCAGCAGGCAGCCGAACACCAGGTTGTGCAGCACCGTGTGGGTGGTAACATTCACCAGCGTGCTGCGGTCGTAGTAGGTGACGACCTTGACGCCCGGCGGCAGGGTGCCGTCGGTGTTGATCTTCTCGATCTCCGCCTCGACCTTTGGCAACACCTCGTTGGTGTGCTGGGTGCGCCCCATGACCACGATCGCCGCAGCAATGTCGGGCTGGTTGTCGCGACCGGCGATGCCGAGACGCGGAATGTAGCCTACCTCGACCTTGGCCACGTCCTTGATCTGGACCGGTACGCCGTTGGTCTGTGACAGCACGACATTCTCGATGTCGCTCACTCGTTGGCCTTGCGTCAGGTCGGTGTTGCCGCCGGTGTCGATCAGGCCGACGCCGCGGATGTTGACGGACTGTTGACCCAGGATGATCTCGCGTCCGCCGACATTGACGTTGGCGTTGCCGAGCGCGGTGATGATCTGCGGGATCGTGGCGTTGTAGGCCTCGAGCTTGGCGAGATCGACGTTGACGTTGAACTGCTTGGTCGTGCCGCCCCAGCTGTTGATCTGCACCACGCCCGGGATGGTGAGCAGCCGGCGCGCGACGACCCAATCCTGGACGGTGCGAAGATTGGTCAGTCCGAAATGGGGCGGTCCCGTCACCTGATAGCGCACGATCTCGCCGACCAGGCTCGACTGCTGGATCTGCGGCACCTGGTTGCCCGGCAGGTTGACGCCCTGTTGCAGATAGACGCCGGCTTGCGAGTAGGCGGTGTCGAAGTCGACGCCGTACCTGAAGGTCACGCGCACGAAGGTCAGTCCGTAGAACGACGTCGAGCGGATGTTGACCACGCCCGGCGTGGGGTAGAGCGCGATCTCCATCGGGATCGTGTAGTACTTCTCCATCTCCTCGGCAGAGAGGCCGGGCGCCTGCGCCGTGATCTCGAGGATGACCGGCGCCGGGTTGGGATAGGCCTCGATGTTCAGCCGCGAGAACGCGAACAGGCCCGCGCCGATGAAGACCAGCACCGCGAGCACGACGATCGGCCGGCGTGTGAGTCCGAATTGCAGGATAGTCTTCAGCATCAGTCGGTCGAGCCCATGTCGAGCTTGTTGCTGATGAAGACCGCGCCGTCGCTCGCAACCAGTTCGCCCGGTTGCACGCCATTCAAAATCTGGTTGACCCCTCGCTGGGACAATCCGACCGTCACGGGACGCTTCTCGAAATGCCGGCGGTCGGTGGTGACCCAGACGGTCATGGTGCCGTCGCCTTCACGCACGACCGCGGCGCTCGAGACTGCCGCCGATTCCAGAGCGTTGCCCACCTCGATGGTGAAGGTCGCGAACATGCCGGCACGCAGCATGCCGTCGGGATCCTTGATCTCCGAGCGCACCATGATGCGCCGTGTGTTTGGGTCCACCGACGCGCCGATCACCGCAACAGCGCCGTCGAAGTCGCGGCCCGATAGGGCCGATACGCGCACCTTGACCGGTTGGCCTAAGCGCAGCTGCGCGCTGTTGGCCTCTGGGATATTGGCCACCATCCACATAGTCGAGGTGTCGGCCACCGTGATCGGTGCAGGAGCGTTGCCGGGCTGGACATAGAGGCCGGGCGCCGCCGTGCGCTGGGTGACGAGGCCCGCGATCGGGCTGCGCACGACGAGCACCGAATCGACCCGGCGGTCGGCCACGATGCGATCGATCTCCTCATCGGTCTTGCCGAAAATGCGCACGGCATCGCGCGCGCTGCGCAGGGCGCCTTCCGCGGCTTGTTGGTCGGACGTCGCCTGGTCGACGTCCTTCTGCGCGCCGCCACCGCCCCGCAGTGTCTCCGTCAACCGCTTGAGGGTGCGCGCCTGCAGCGTCGCCACGCCGGCTGCGGAAATCAAGGTCGATTCCGCCTGCAGCAGGTCGGGGCTGTCGATCGTGAACAGCACCTGCCCGCGCAGCACGCGGTCGCCGACGTTGGCCTGGGCAGAGATGATACGTCCGGCGTTGGGCGTGAATACCTGCACGAGCATGTTCTGGTTGAAGTCGATGTTGCCGACCGCCCGCTGCACCAAATCGAAACTGGCGCGACCTACCGGCGCCACCTGGATGGCGGCAGCCTGCTTTTCGCTCAGCTCGACTTCGACCTTGCTGGCCTGCGCAGGCGCCCGACCCCTGCGCGCGTTCTTCTCCGACGGTGGCACGGCCGAGGGCCCGGACAGCAGCCACCACCCGGCGAGTGCGAGGGCGATCAGGCCGAGGCCTGCGGCGATCCGCCATCGATGTGCGGAAGCAAGCGCGTACAATTTCATCATGTTTGTCATCTTCGACGGTATTTTCGGTCTGTTGGCAGGCAGACCCTACGGCAGCAGGCTTACTGAAAACTTTCCCGGGAGCGAGAAATCCGACCCTGCGACATCAGTTCGTGTTCGTGGGATTCTTGTCCTCGAATAGCATGTAGCCGACACCGCGGACGTTGTGGACCTTGACCGTCGCCTGAGCATCGATGAGTTGTCTGCGCACACGATGGATGTAAACTTCGATCGTATTCGGATCCTGATCTCCGTCGATGCCAAAGAGCTGGTCTTCGGCATAGCGGCGCGGAACCACGCTGTTCTTGTGGCGAATTAGCAGGTCAAGCAGCACGGTCTCGCGCAGCCGCATCGTTAGCACGCGATCGCCAACATTCACTTGGTGCCTATCGCTGTCGACCACAACATTCCCGGCCGAAAGCACGTTGCCTAGCATCTTGCGTGGTCGACGCATGAGCGCGTGCAGGCGCGCGATCAGCTCATCCACGGAGAAAGGCTTGGCGAGATAGTCGTCGGCGCCTTCGCGCAAACCTCTGACCCGGTCCTCCAGACCATTGCGTGCCGATGCAATCAGGACCGGAAGCGCCTTGCCTTTTTGCCGAAGCCAACGCAAGAAAGAAAGCCCGTCGCCGTCGGGCAGACCGAGATCGAGGACGAGCGCGGCATAGTCAACTGTCTCGACCGCTTGGCGGGCAAGGTCGGCAGTATCGACTTGGTCTGACTCGAAACCTGATTGGTTCAGGCGCTCGGCGATGAGTTGTGCCAGCTTGCCGTTGTCCTCGACGATCAGCACTCGCATCGATGACGATCCCCAAATTACGAATCGTCAGGTAACAGCTTGGCTTCTTATCAACAATGATCGATGAATTCAGATACGCGTAATTCGACATCGCCCGTAACATTCGGGTAAGTCGCGTAAGTAAATTCCCGCCCTCACTGTGCTTGTAGAAAGCGCGACAGAAAACTTGCTCTAGTCTGACATTCATCGGCTCTGCGACACGGCCACTGAAATTACGTGGCAGGCAACTGGCATTCGCAAGATGATTTGACGATCGCGGCAAAATCTCCCCGGCATACCGTCGGATGGGCATGTCACCGAGTGCCTGACATCCCACGGAAGACGGCGCCGTCGCAAGATGCGCAGATCGTTTTCCCAATCCACTCTGACGTTGTCAGCTTTAGGTAATGAAAGAATTCGCGCCGCGTTTGATGTAAGTCAAAATTCTCGAGACCGAGGGAGACCTACATATTGCCTTAAGCAAAGCGAATGCTTAGCTGACAGAACGTGGTCGGCCGAATCTTCCGACCGGAAGGAGCGCATCATGAAGCTTATAATTGGGCTAGCGAGCATGGCTTTGACACTTGCGGTGTCGTCCATCGCGTTCGCACAGTCGAGCGACACGAAGTACTGCAACGCGCTCAGCGCTTCGTACGACAAGTACGTCGAATCCAGCGGCGGCCGAGGCGGCAAGCAGGCGCCGATGGTCACTGTCGAAACGGCAAAGTCCAAGTGCCAATCTGACCCGGCGTCCGCCATCCCGGTGCTGGAAGGCGTCCTGAAGGACAACAAGCTTTCCTTGCCGTCCCGTAACTAGTTGCGGATCCTGTGGATCGCGGACCCTCAGTGGCCCGCGATTCAATTGCTTCTGTTGCCCAGCAAGTGTCTGCTTGTGGCACCTACGCCAACAGTGCAACGCATACTGGTTGCGCGACGTCGTCCAATTCCTAGGGAGAAAGGACATGACGTGCGTCGAAACCGAGACCGTTGTCACATGTCAGCGTTTCGTAAGCGGAGTGTCGCAATGCGGCCTCTTTCGGCGCGCCGACTCATCGTTGCTTGATATTGGGCAAAGGAGAAGATCATGAAGGCTCTTACCAAAACCCTTCTGGCGTGGGCGTCCATCGGCCTGCCGTTAACCGCATTCGCCCAGTCGGCCGACGTCAAATACTGCGCGGCGCTGGCAGACAAGTATAACGACTTTGTCGGCCAAGACGATCTCGGGAAAGGAAAAACAAACAATCCTGTAAGAGTCGACGTGGCAATCGAGAAGTGCAAGAGCGGTGACGTCAGCGGCATTCAGATGCTTGAACAGGCCCTGAAGAATGCCAGGGTCACTCTTCCACCTCGCCCTTGAGGATTCTCGGCCGCCTGACCAACAAGCTCAATCATACGCATGTAGCGATCGCGACGCCTTTGTGAAAAGATCGAGCGTGGTTTTCGATCAACTCAGATTGCAGCTGGCGCGTTGATACCCAGTCTTTCATCCGCACGATTTGGCCTTTCCGCCAAGCTATTTGCGGTTCTGCTTCTGCTTGGCGCCATCGCTGTTCTGATTTCCGGCGGATTGGGCTACGTAAGTGCGCGCGATGCACTCGATCGGTCCATTTACAATCAGCTGATCGCGGCCCGCGAAACCAAGACGCACCAAGTCGAGAACTACCTTCGGTCGATCTCCAACGAAATTCGGCTTCTCGCCAACACGGCGATGGTGATCGAGGCGATGCATGATTTCCGGGACGCCACCGACGAGCTTGACCGGGCGCAAGTGCCCGATGATGTGCGTCTGCGTGTCGAAAGCTGGTACGACGCCGAATTCATGCCGACGGTTCGCCGCCAGCTTGGACCCCAGGCCGACATCAAGGACTACCTGCCGACCGGCGCCGCCGCCTATATTCTGCAGGATCGATACATCATTTCCAATCCGAACCGGACCGGACAGCGGCGGGCGATGACAGACCCCGGCGACGGCAGCACCTACAGCCGGGTGCACGCGCGTTTCCATCCGATCCTGCGCCATGCCGCGGCAACGCTAAACTTCTATGACTTCATGATGATTGATCCTCGTACCGGGCGGATCATTTATTCGGTTACGAAGGAGGCCGATTTTGCGTCTTCGGTCAAGGCGCGCCCCTACCGCCACTCCAATCTGGCGGCCAGTGCGGGAGCGTGCAGCGAGTCGGCAGACGAGTCGAAGACTTGCCTCGCAGATTTCGCCGACTATTTGCCAGCCGATGGCGCTCCCGCCGCTTTCATGGTGGCGCCCCTCATCGAGGCCGGTGTGGTCATCGGCGTGCTCGCGGCCAGGCTGTCCATCACGGAGCTCGACAATATTGTAACGGGTGGCCGTCAATGGAGCCGCGAAGGCTTCGGAGCGACCGGAGAGGCCTACCTCGTTGGACCGGACTTTCTCATCCGCTCGGCACCCCGCCTCTTTTTCGAGAACCGCGATCAGTATTTCGACGAGCTGGAGCGGGGTGGCACGACGCCGAAGAACGACATCGAAGACACCCATCGTTACGGCTCGCCCGTGCTCCAGCAGCACGTCGACAACAAGGCCACTCGCGCCGCATTGGTCGGACTGCAGGGCATTGGTACTATCGCAGGCGTGGGTGGCCAGTTGACGCTTGCCTCGTGGGGACCGGTGAACGTACCTGGCGTGCGGTGGGGCATGATCGCGAAGATAGACGAGGCTGAAGCCTTTGCGCCTGTACACCGTCTGGAGATCCGCCTGACCATTGTCGGAGTAATCGCGCTGCTGGTCGTCCTGTTGACGGGTGCCTGGTTGTCGCGCTCGCTGCTCGGGCCTCTGCGTGATCTTATAGCGGGCGTTCAACGCTTTGCCGCAGGCGACTATGCCACTCAGGTAAGGGTACGGACCAAGGACGAGATCGGCCAGCTCTGCTCGGCCTTCAATGGCATGGTGGGTGAGCTGCGTGAAAAGAGCACCGTCATCGAGAGCAAGAACCGGGAGAATGAGCAACTTCTCCTCAACGTCCTGCCTGCGCCGATTGCCAATCGATTGCGCGGAGGCGAACAGAACATCGCGGACGGATTCGACAACATCACAGTGGCATTTGCCGACCTTGTCGACTTTACGCATCTTTCGTCAGGTATGCCGCCGGCCCGGTTGGTCGAGCTGCTCAACGGCCTGTTCAGCCGCTTCGACGAAGCCGCGCTCGAACTAAGCGTCGAGAAAATCAAGACCGTTGGGGATGCCTACATGGTCGTGTGCGGATTGCCCATTCCGGTGTCCGACCATGTGCGCCGGATACTCCGAATGGCTATTCGAATGGTTTACATCACGCGTGAGCACGCCCTCGAAAACAAGGTCGCGATGAGGATCAGGGTAGGCGTAAACACCGGGCCGGTCGTGGCGGGTGTCATAGGCAAGAGCAAATATATCTACGATCTGTGGGGCGACACGGTGAACGTCGCGAGCCGCATGGAGTCGACCGGACTGCCCGACACGGTCCAGGTAACGCGTCCGGTCTACGAAGCCCTGAAGGACGAGTTCGATTGGGAGTCGCGCGGTCTCGTCGAGGTCAAGGGCAAGGGCAGCGTCGAGGCGTGGATCCTGAAGCTCTAGATCCGAGGAGGGATCGGTAAATTGATCCAAGCCGCGCATCGACACGGCAGCGCGGAGCTCTCGTCGTAGAGAAAATTTCGAACTTCTGCGCAACAACGATAGAGGCGGGCCGTCGAGCGCCGACGGGGGCCTCATCGAGGGTTGCCAGATACTCCTTCACCGCCCGGCTAGCAGCTTCGGATCGCCGGATGGCGTCGCGGGCTTCTAACTATCGACAGAGCGTACTACTCAGGGACATGCATCGCCGCTTTTTAGCGGCTTCTTAAAAGTAAAATGGCAGAAACGTAAGGCCTAAGTCAGCCTAAGATAGTACGGGAGGAACGAAGGTGGGCTAGAAGATATGCGTGTACTCATTGTCGATAGCAGAGACGAGGAAGCGCGGCGCTTGAAGGCGGCATTGGCTGCAGTCGGCATCGAGGCGGATACGATAACGACGGCGGCGACGGCCGATTTGGCAATGAAGGCGGTGTCGTATGGAGCCGCTATCCTGGATCTCGATATTCCGGACATGGATGGTCTTCTCTTTCTTCGTAGAATGCGATGGCGGTCGGACAAAACTCCAGTATTGATCTCAAGCGCGAGGCGGGGCTTGCGCGAGCGGCTTGGCGGTCTTAGGGCGGGTGCGGACGATTATCTCGAAAAGCCATTCGCTATCGCCGAATTGGTTTCCTGCGTGCAATCGCTTCTTCGCAGGCCGCATGCCAGTGGCGGGCTTTCGCTCGGTAATGTCTCGATAGAGAGTGATACGGGGACGCCCTATGTTAATGGGAAGCGGCTACCCTGCACCGTCAACGAAGAAATGCTTTTGGAAGTACTGATGCGTCACGCTGACAAAGCGGTAGCTGCGGAGCGGTTGGCGGCGGTGGTCAATGACCCGGCACGGCGGGGAAAGTCGAACGCCCTTCAGGTATGTATCCATCGTTTGAGGGGACGTCTCGCCGAAGCGAGCGCAGACATATCAATCATCACCTTTAAGGGCTTGGGGTACGGGCTAATGGGTACGGGAAAGAACGACACCAAGTCCGAAGGATAGCTCTACGTGGGATCGCGGCCTTCGCTGCCGCCACCGATCTATTCGCCCAAAGCTTTGGGAACTATCCGGTTGACGTACCACGGCACATAGGCTAGTTTATCCTCATCAGAAGGATAGCAGTCATGGCCAAAGTCGATCTCCGCAGCCCCATTTACCACGATGAAACCAAGGCCCGCGCGCACTTGGAAAGCCTGCTCTGGCCGCAGGGTCCAGTCTGCCCGCGCTGTGGCGTCATGGACGACCGGATTACGAAGCTTGAGGGCAAGTCTACCCGCCCCGGCGTCTACAAGTGCAAGGACTGCCGCAAGCCGTTCTCCGTGACCGTGAACACGGTTATGGAGCGCTCCAAGGTCCCACTGACGAAATGGCTGCTGGCTGCGCAACTGATGGCTTCAAGCAAGAAAGGCATGAGCGCCTTGCAGTTGATGCGAATGATCGGCAGCAACTACGAAACCGCGTGGTTCCTGTTTCATCGTCTCCGCGAGGCTGTCGCTGATCCGAAGGGCGGACCGCTGGGCGGCGAAGGCAAGCACGTCGAGGTAGACGAGACTTACATCGGCGGCAAAGAGCACAACAAACACACCAGCAAAAAGCTCAAGGCCGGTCGTGGCAATGTTGGCAAGATGCCAGTGGTGTCGCTTGTCGAACGCGACGGCAAGACCCGCAGTTTCCATGTTGCCAACGTGACGGGCAAGTCGCTGCGCCCCGTTCTTCTCAAGCACATCAACGCGAAGTCGCGGCTGGTGACTGACGAGAGCGGTGTCTATTTGCATGTCGGCAAGGAGTTCTCAGGTCACGGCACCGTGAACCACACCGCAGGCGAATACGTGAAGGCCGATGGCACTCATACCAACACGGTCGAGTCGTCTTTTGCTCTACTCAAGCGCGGTGTCTACGGCACGTTCCATAGCCTGAGCGAAGCCCATCTGCACCGCTATCTCGCGGAGTTTGATTTCAGGGCGAACACTCGCAACATTGATGATGCCGCGCGGGCCGATGCTCTGCTCACCGCTGCGAAGGACAAGCGGTTGATGTATCGACAGCCTGATTAAGGGTAGCGATACACGCCGGTTGCGGCGCTTGCTCGCGAAATTGTTGCGCTAAGAATGGGAGACAGTCGATGGCTGATATGACGTTGACAGACATCTTGGAGACAGTAAGAAAACGGACGCGTAACTCCCTATTGTGGCTTTGCGCGGAGACATGCGTCAACGCTGTGATCCTTGGGCTACTGATTCGGTACGATGTATCCGTCTCGATTCTTATTCTGGTGTCTACGTGCCTAATCGTTGCAGATCTAGGCTATACGATGGTTCTTCTCGATTCGAACAGATCGGGCTCGGCATTGGCGCTAGGTGTCGCTCTTGACCGCATGGAAATGCGTCTTAAGGCGATACCCGCACAACCATCCGAAAATTAAAACTGACTTACTGTCCAGATAACACCGCGTTATTTCTTCCCGCGCGTTATCTTCGGATTCGACCGGTCCCCGTCTTTCCCCGTAGGCTTTCCCTCACTTCGCTCCCGTTTAGGGCGAGGCTGAGGGGGCGTTTTCAGCAATCGCAATAATAGCGCGTCACGCTGCTGGGTGGCGTCGTTTGCGTGGTTGCTCATAGGGGGAAGATACCATGCCTACACAGATTTTAGCACGCACAGAACGCTTTGAGCGTTTAGTCGGGCAGTTCTATATGTACTGGAGTGCGTTCGACTTTGCCGTGGATTTCGCCATCGGGTATTTCTTGAAAACGCCGCCAGAAGTGGCCCACCTGATGACCGCCGGAATGGACTTCCACAGGAAAGCTCGGCTGCTAAGCGCTCTCATCAAGCGCAGCACGCATCCAAAGAAAGCCCAGCTACAGGGTGCGCTTCGTAAAGGCCAGAATGAGAGCAAGCGCAACATCTTCGCACACTCCTTCTGGTATTCGAGTGCAACTGCAGTGACGTTTGTTGAGCGCACTCGCCAAGGCGATCTCACCGCCATCGAGCATCGCTATACCGAGATACAATTTAAGACACACTTAGCAGCCTTCAAAGCGGCTGCCTTAGAATTTGAAACCAGCATCGCTCCACGCCAGGAGCTTGTGGATTTTGCTCAGGCGCTAGTCCCAAGCCTGCACTGACCCGAGTGTTTTGTCTTGGTCCGACGTTTAGGGGCGCGTCCGCTGGCCCCGCGTTTGAGCGCTTCCAGCAGCGCGTGCAAGTCACCAGTTCCACCAAGATCCAAGGCGTGCTGATTTCTACTAAGCCAATCCCAAAAAGCTTTTTCTAGGCATTCGTCTTTTTTCTCATTCACTTTCCCTCCAATGGGAACTCATCTACTTGCCGACCTGTCACGCTGGGCTTGACCTAGACCTAGCGTAATGGTACGTCAACCGGATAGTTCCCAAAGCTTTATGGTGTGGAAAGCAAAGCTGGCGATATCAGTCCAAGCGACAAACCGTTAGGAAGAGTTATTATTCCGCCTGGTCGGGGACCGCGAACCTTCCAAATCACAAATCTCACCCTAGCCTGTCGCTACACCATGGTGCCGGGCGATTACGTCAGATGAGACTACGCTGCCCTTTTGCGCGTATAGTCGCCGGGGCTGGGCTGCGGATTGCTGGAAATATAGCGTCGACCGTTCGGATCCACAGGCGGTCCGGACTAGGCTTCGGCAGCGCCAGAAACACAAATTAGCGCAATCAGCGATATTGCAAGTCGTGACATCATAGAAACTTCCAGTTGGCCGTGCCAGATGCAACGTCTTGATGCAGACTGCATTCCTCCCGCGGCGGGTCTAACGAACCAACCATGAATGCGGTTGCCGCCTTCGTGGCCTTTGCCGGGTGTTGGGCGCGTGTTTCTATCACGAGGATATGGTCGTTCAGAAGCAGCAGCCGGCGAGTGCCGGCGTGGTGAATGCGCTCCCGCATGAGCCCCCTTCGTCCTCGCTGCCGGTCGGCGTAGGCGAAGAACGAAATCCGCCTCCGGCGGCGGCCGCGATAGGATATAACTTCGGGCACGGGCGGTGGGGAGTGCGCATCAAGAGTGCTTAGTTTGAGACTCTGCCGTCAATTCCGGAGGAAACGCGAGTGGAGGCCAAGGCAAAACGGCTAGGTGCAATCGAGGACATACTTGACGCCTGCGTGCGCATGCACGCAAAGCCCACGGACAAAGATTTGCTGACTATTTTTCTGCTTCGCTTGAATTTGGACTCTTGGCCCTTCAGTGCCGCTATTGACGAAGATCAAGCGATCAAAGCGCGTGTCGCCAAAGTGCGCAGCGCTGCCGTCACGCTGCAAAATAGCAGCAAGCTCTCGCCCGCGGCGGTCGGAGCCATGGTCGACCAGCTGTTCAACGCGCTGAGAGAGCTTCGCCGCGCTATCAATTAGCGCCCCCCAACCGCTTGCTGTTGCCGTAGCCAAAGATCGCGCCGCCGACTTCCAAACCCGGCACGCTTTCAGTTCATCGCGGCCACGGAATCTCAATTGGCCATTGGCGCGCTAGCGGCGATAGTGCCCCAGGTCGGGTCCACATTGTGGTTGGGCTTGTGGATTAATTCGCGGACTGCGATACGGCTGCTGTCTCGTCAGGGGACGGAACCAAACCGCGGCACGAAATATTAACGCGGGTACCACTGCGGGTACGCGAAAATCCACACTCGCTGAGCTCGCAATTAATACAGTCGGTTATGCGATAAACTCGCGCATTCGCTTCCGGATCGCGCTCCGAGATGACGTTGAAAAAGCGTGTGACCTTGTGGGCAATGAACACGCCACTCATAAGCACTCCTTTGGACAGATCACCTGTCGCCACGACTACAACAACCGTAGGCGGGGATCAGGATGGCGTTGCTACCTGTTCTAGCCAAGAAAGTTGTGTTGAGAAACCGCGCAATTCGAAGTGGCTGCGGGCCCCCGATTTGAACTTGCTTCGGCAGCTGCTCATCCAGATGCCGAGATTAGAATGGTGCGGACGGCGGGACTCGAACCCGCATTCCCTTTCGAGAAGCAGATATTCGTACCACTTCGGCTTTCGCCGCCGCCTGATTGGCGTTCGTGGTCTGGACTATCCCTTCGCCAAGGCCTTCTGACCGTAGGCGCCACCCGTCTAGTCTCTACACCTTCCCCGAAGGGGCTTGGCTCGGGATTGGCTTAGGTCGAACCCTTAGCTTTCCCCGACTTTGAGCGGTTCTGCTCCACGGGTTTCCTCGTGGGCACTCCAATTGAAGTCTGCTGCGTCTATAGCTCCTGCCTGCTTCGACCCATGACGCCACAGGCCTGCGCGCGGACCGGCGGCCTTCGGCCGCCTGCAAGAAACAAACCTGTCACACCATCCGGTGCAACAGTTTGTCTCTTGCTCCGTGCTCGTCCTGTGGTGGGGTCTCCGCAACGGCAGGAGCCATAGAATACCCCACTCCCTGCCGACAACGGGGGACCAGAACCACGCGCATAGGGCGGCTGTGTGTCAGCTCATCTCGCCGGCAAATAACGATAGTCTCTGGAGCTCGACCGCCGGTTTGAGAGATTTTGGCCAGCTTTCCCGCCGCTGAATATCTCGAAGGTCCTCGTCGTCAGTGCCGTTTGTGCCGGTGGTGAGCTGGCAACATTCACTCTCCTTTCATACCATCGATGACCAAATGCCCGTTGGCGGCCGGCGGTTGGTGCAAGAGAATCAGAGTCACCACAACGGCGGTCGCCCCCAATTGGACCCGCTCGCCGTCTGCTTTCCTCGAGCTCGTTGAGCTACGGGCTGGGGTTTCTTCCCAACTTCCGCCAGGGCTGCGAACGAACAGCGTAGATCTGCGAGCGCGTGATGGTGGTTTGCGGGCCACTCGGTTTCCTTAAAGTCGGTGTCGCTCTTGCCAGCGTTTCCCTCAATGGGCGAGAGGTCTGCTTCCATAGAAGAGCGTAGTCCGTTCATCCTATTTCTCGCCGATCGTGCGCGCTGCTACGCCTTATCTGAACACCAGTTTGACCATTCGTCGCCAGGGAGGGAACAGGGCTCAGGAATTCCCGAAGGGCGCGGTACCGCGTTGCCAAGTGGCAACGCCCGCGTAAGGTTGATGTCGCCATCGGAGTTGCTGAGCATTGCCAACCTGAGTCGTCGCTGGATCTTCACCCGCGAGGGGATTGGCCGGCTGGTCAATCGCGATGTCTTCTTCCCCGCGCCCAGCGCCTCCATCAGTGGCGGCACGAGGGGCCGCACGCGGCTGTGGACGCCCGCGTCGACCGGGGCTTACGAACGCGGCCGTCCTCACCGCACCGATGCCGACGAGAAGCGTCGCCCCCAGAAGCAACCGTTCGCCGATATCGCCCGCCTGGGCGGAGAAGGGGGTCGCTGACTATGGCCGTCTGTCACTTCGCATTGCAGGCGATCAGCCGCGGCAAAGGCCGATCGGCGATCGCCGCCGCCGCCTACCGCAGCGGCACGGCCCTGAGCAACGAGATCACAGGCAAGCGCCATGACTACTCCCGGCGCGTCCGTTTGGGGGAGATCGATCCGGCCGAAACCGGCATTCTGGTGCCAGCAGGTGTTACGGCGACGTGGGCTCTCGACCGCAGTGCGCTCTGGAACGCCGCCGAGCGGGCCGAGCATCGCCGGGATTCGCGGGTCGCAACGGAGATCCTGTTGGCCCTCCCCGCCGAACTGGACCGCGCCCAGCGCCGGGCGCTCACGACCCAATACGCGAAAATGCTGGCCGACCGCTATGGCGTTGCCGTGGATTACGCGATCCACCCTCCCAGCAAGGCGGGCGACCAGCGCAACCACCATGCCCATTTGCTGATGACGACGCGTCGCATTAGCGCCCAAGGGCTGGGCGAGCGAAGTGCACTCGAGCACAACGAGGACAAGCGCAAAGCGCTGGGGCTGCTCCGGAGGGCTGCCGAAATCCGCAATCTCCGCGAGGAGTGGGCACAACTGGCCAACCGAGCGCTCGAGCGGGCCGGCCAGCAAGCGCGCCTCGACCCGCGCAGTTACCGCGATCGCGGCATCGATATCGTCCCGCAACCGAAGAAAGGCCCGGCCGGGAACGGGCTGCAGCGGCGCTTTATCGTCCCCGACATGCTGTCGATCAGTCCCGAGACCCAGGCGCGCAATGCCGAAATTATCCGCGCCGACCCCGGCCAGTTGCTGCGTCTCCTCGCGGACAGCCAGTCAGTGTTCACCCGCCAGGAGATCGCCCAGACCCTCGACCGGTACGTCTCGGACCATGAGCAGTTCCAGATCTGCGTGGCCGCCGTCATGGCGTGCCCCGAGCTTCTGGCCTTGCCGTCCCGCCGGGAACGCCAAACGCTCACGCTGCCGGAAGGCGGCTCCGTCGACCTGCCGGCGAAATACACGCTCAAGTCCACCGCCGATCTCGAATGGAAGCTGCTGGCCGATGCGCTCGCGTTGGCATGTACGCGCACGCTCGGACCGAAGACGACCCGCGGCCTTACGGCCGAGACGCTGGCGATCGCGGTGGCAACCCTGGCCGAGCGCGACGGCATAGAGCTCAGCCCGTCGCAACGCAGTGCCCTGGAGCATGTGACGGGGGCGGAATCGTTGTCGGCGATCGTCGGAGTGGCCGGTGCCGGCAAGAGCACCCTTCTCAAAGCGGCACGGCTGGGCTGGGAGCGCGAGGGTTTTAGGGTATTCGGGGCCGCCACCGCGGGCAAAGCGGCCCAAGGGCTCGGCCAATCCTCGGGCATTCGCAGCACCACGATCGCCTCGCTGATCCTGTCCTGGGACAAGGGCGCCGCCCGCCTCTCGTCCCGGGACGTGCTGGTCATCGATGAAGCCGGCATGATCGACAGCAAGACGACGGCCCGGCTGGTTCACGAGGTCCGCCTGGCTGGAGCCAAGATCGTGCTGGTCGGAGACCCCGAGCAGCTGCCGGCGATCGGCGCGGGCGCGCCGTTCCGGGCGCTGATCGAACGGATAGAGCCGGCCAGGCTCCTCGAGGTTCGCCGGCAATCGCTGGAATGGCAGCGAGCGGCCACCGTAGCGTTCGCCCAATCGCGAACGGCCGACGCCCTGCAAGCGTATGCGGCCGAGGGCCGGATTCGGCTGGAAGCCAATCCCATCGCGCGCACCATCGAGCTATTCCTCGAGAGCTACACCCGGCCAGGGAAACAGGCAGCACTTGCTCACACCAACGCCGACGTGGCGGCGCTGAATGACGGCATCCGGGCCGGGCTGAAGCGCATCGGCCTGCTCGCGCCGCAGGAAGGCAGCCTCTATCAGACCCGTTCAGGGCCCCGCGAGTTCCTGTCCGGAGACCGCGTCACTCTTTTACGCAATGCGCGCCTGCGCTCGGCCGATGGCCGCGGACTCCTGGAGGTTCGCAATGGCCAGCTCGGCAGCGTCGTGCGCACGGAACGCGCGGCGCTGTACGTCCAGATCGATGAGGGCGGCGTGGTGCGGGTGCCGCTCCAGGACTATCCCGACGTCGACCATGGCTACGCCCTCACCATCCACAAGACCCAGGGCGCCACGCTCGACCGGGTCTATGCCCTCGAGAGCACTGGCATGGACAGGAACCTGTTGTACGTGGCGATGTCGCGTCATCGCGAGGATTGCCTGCTGATCGCCGACACGGCGTCCCATAACGATGTAGACAGCCTGATCCGCGCCCTGGCGCGCCGGCACAAAGTGAAGGAGACGACCCTCGACTATGAAGGCCCTGGCTTGGCGCCGGCGGAGCGGGCCTGGATAGCGGCCGAAGCCGAGCGCCGCCGCAGCCCCGAGATCGAGCAGCTGCGGTCCCAATTCGCCACCGCCGACTATGAAGCCCGCCGGGAAGCCTTTGGCCTGAGCTCAACCGACATTGCAGCCCTGGCGGCCCGCTATCGGCCGCCAGGGCTGGCCCAGGTCCTGGCGGACGACGCGGCCCTCTCGGATCTCGATCGCCAGCTCGAGGCGGCGCGCCGCGGCGGCGCCCCTCCAGAGATACTGTCCCGCATGGGGGCGGCCCGCGAGCGCCGCGAGCGCCAGGTCACGGCGGAGTATGACCGGCGCTGGCAGCCCGACATGCTGCGCGTGGCCGCGTTGATGCGCCATGAGGCAGCCGCAATCGCCCATGAGCGCGCGGCGGCGGCCGCCATGCCGGCGCTGCTGCGCTACGAGGGCCGGCCGTCGGCGGTCTTCACTCGCGCGGAATGGGCATTGGCCAGCGACACCCTGGTTCGAACGCGGGACCGATCGCGGACTTACCGCACCTTGTGCGACGTACTGGCACGACGCTGTCCCGCTCGACCCGACTTTGCCCGCAACATGGGCCCCGAGATTGCCCGCTTGCGGGAGCAAGGGTCTGCCCCAGTGGACGAGTTAACCGCTCAGCCGCGCCGCGAGCCGCGGATCTTCGTGGCTCCGCCATTTGTCCGGTCCGCTAAGGTCGGGCGGCCGAGCCCGCGGCGTACGCCGCAGGAGTACGACGCCGCGTCCGAGCGTTTCGTCAACAGCGATGGGTTCCGAGCGACTCCGATCGGCGCCCGGTATCACCGCGAGATCGCCGCGCGTGCCGAGGCTCGCGCGCAAGACCGCCGACAGCGCGCGCGCGAGCGGCAGGTCGCGGCCCTTCCCGACACGCCGCAACACAGGGCGTTCGCCGCGCGCGGCTATGGAAGTTTCGGCACTACGGGCCTGGTGGCGGTGGGAGCCAACATGCTGGCAATCGTCGAGGCGCTGCACGCCGCAGCGCCACATCTTTCGGCAACGAGCGAAGCCGGTCGCAGCGCCCAGGCGGCATTCGTCACCATCGGCCGCTACAGTGAAGGTCGCGCGACCAACGGCGAGCTCGACACGGTGCTGAAGGACTTGATCTTTGCGATGCCGCCCGCGACGCATCACCGACGAACGGGCCGCCCTCTAGCGGGCAATCAGCCGGCAATCGAACGATGGGCCAAGGCAACGGCTTCTGCACGCGAATTGCTCACGACCGTGCACGACATGGACCTCCAGCTTGAGCTCGATCGGCTTGACCGCCACGTGCCGCAACCGAGCCGTGGTGTCGACCGCTGAAACCTCGACTCAAAGGTTCAGCGGGTTAGCGTGATCTGGGGCCTCAGATCTCACTTTGCGCCGCTATCTTGAAGCATGATGTGCGATGTCGCTTCGTTTTGGTCGCGGCTTCGTCTCGACGCTTACATCGACCCGTCGATCCAACTTACTTAGAATCGCCATGAGTCTATCGATTGTAAACCGGTCAAGCTTAACCTGGCGGATCCGTGAAAAGTCCGCGGCGGCAAACCCAGTCTTTTCACCCGCCGCCCGGACGGTAAGACGCCGTCCATCGAGGGTTTGGATTATTTCTGCCGCGAGGAGTGCCTTAAGTTGATCAGCATCTGCCTTAGGGCGACTGAAATCACGAAAGACATTGCCACTCCCACGGACGATCTCGACTTTCTTACTCATGGTGTCCTCGCAAGTTCTAGCCACACTAATAATTCGCATTTCATTTCGATCAGCCCGCTCTTAGGCGCCGCAGCCGCTCGCGAACCAGATCGAGCTCGGCCTTCGGCGTTTCAATGCCTCGCTTCGACTTCTTCTGAAACGCATGCACCACAATCAAGTCGGGACCGAGTTGAAGGGCGTAGACTACCCGAAAGGCATCACCCCGGTGTCTCAACGCGATCTCCATAACGCCGGGCCCAAAGCCCAGCAGAGGCTTGGCGATATCAGCCTTGCTACCAGCCGCCGCGACCGTCAGCGCAGCCAACATGCCGGTCTGGGCCGCGGCCGGAAAGGATTGAAACTCCTTCAAGGCCGGCTTTAGCCAAGAAATTGGACGCGTCGCAAGCGACATATAGGTATAGTTGTCATATTTGACAACTGTCGTCAACCGTGGCTCAAGCCTCTGCTGCGGTCAACTACTCCCGCAAAAACTCCAGCTTGATAAAGGAGTCTCGATGTCCGCCTCTGGCTAAAGAACCTGCTGCTATTGGCACAAAGCCGAACAGGGTCGCGCGCGCGGGTGATTGCAGCGCGCTTAGCTGCTGACCGTAGAGTGGGACCGGCGCCAATTTTGGCGCTCGTTTCATGAGTGAAGGCTTTGATTGTATGCTGCGTGGGAAATGGGGGGACCCTTGGTGACTACTTCCATATCTTCCATATCTACTTATCCGAAAGTCACAAAAGCTGTATCGGTCAGGAGCAGCGAGCATGGATCGCGCCACATATCTCAAGGAAATCGTTGCTGCGTATCAGGCGGAAGTCTGGGGTGAGGCGATCTTCTCGACGCTTGCAGATCACGCGACCAACGAGCAAGAGCTGGAGATTTGGAAGACGCTCACGCGCCTCGAAGCAACGATGCGTCAACGGTTGATACCGTTGCTGGAGCGGCATGGACTCAACACGTCTCCTGATGAAGAGCAGCGGCGGCTCGGCCAGGAACGGGGCAAGACGCGTGTCGCCGCCGGGTTTCCCGCGACGATCAAGTCAATGACCGAGGCTTTGCCACCGTTCCTGTCTCGCTACGCACAACTGGAAGCGGAAGGCCCTCTCGAAGATCGGAACGAGCTTACCGCCCTCAACGCCCATGAGATTGCGCTCTATGAATTCGCCAGGCGGGCTCTGGCCGGTGGCGGCCGCGATTCGCTGGCACCCATAAGGGCCTTTCTCAACAAGTAACACCAACGCCGGTGCGGCAGACCATGAAGTTCGAAACGCCTCTCAATCTCAAGACCGCGAAAGGTATAGGGCTCACGGTGCCACCAACACTCCTTGCGGTAGCCGGTAAGGTGATCGAATGACGCTGCGGTTTGCTGCGCTGGATGAGTCTGGTTCTGGCACATTTGAGACGTGCCGATCGGACCCTTAAATGTCCGCTGCCGGGGTAGACCGGACGTGCTGCTCAGGACGTCAAAACGACGGGACTGACCCAACCCGGAATGGCGATACTGTTTACTCGATCGACCCGGTAGTCGTCGTCCAGATCCGGATGGCACCGGTGCGGCCGCGCAGCTCGCGCTCGCCCCTGTCCTTCAATTCCACCGGCAGTGCACCGCCGCCGATCTGCTTCAGGATCGAATCGGCCACGATCAGCGGCGTCTTGAGTTCGCGCGTCAGACTCTGCAGGCGGCTGGCGATATTCACCGTGTCGCCGATCACCGTGAACGAAAACGTATGCTCGGAGCCGACATCGCCCATCACGGCCGGCCCGTAGTTGAGCCCGATGCCGATGCCCAACGCCGGCTCGCCTTTGGCCGCGCGGGCCTCGTTCCAGGCTGCCAGTTCCTCGAGCATCAGTCCTGCGCAGCGCAGCGCATTGACCGCGTCGTGCGGGCTCGTCGTCGGCAGCCCGAACACCGCGAAGATCTCATCGCCGATATATTTTTCGACCGTGCCGCCGCAGGCGAAAATATGCCCGGTCATCCGCTCGTGGAACTCGCGCAGCATGCCGACCACGGCCTCCGGCGACAGGCCCTCCGCCATGCGGGTGAAGCCCACGATGTCCACGAACAGCACGCCCACCGTCTGGCGCCGCACCGGGCCCAGGGGCTCGTCGCTGTCGGCGATCAGGTCGACGATGTTGGGCGAGAAATAGCGCGACAGGTTGGCGCGCGCCCGTTCGGCCTCGGCGCGCTGCTGGTCGAGCTCGCGCACCTGGGCGATCGTTTCGAGCGTCTTGTCGATCGTGACCTCGAGGTCGTTGAGGTCGACCGGCTTGGTCACGAAATCGAAGGCACCGCGGTTCATGGCGGTGCGGATGTTGGCCATGTCGCCGTAGGCCGAGACGATGACGGCGCGGGCGGGCGAGCGGCGCGTCCGCAGCTCGGAGAGCAGCGTGAGGCCGTCCATCACCGGCATGTTGATATCGAGCAGCAGCAGACCGATACCCGGCTCCTCGGCCAGCACTGCGAGCGCTTCCTCGCCGTTGCGCGCGAAGCGAAAGGCGAGGTCGCCCTTGCGGATGCGCTGGCGGAAGCGCTGCTTGATCAGCAGCTCGAAGTCGGGCTCGTCGTCGACGGCCAGGATCTTGGCGGGTCCGGTCATGCAGAAAGCTGCTGCAGCTGCTGCTTCAGGAGATCGAAGTCGACCGGCTTGGTGACGAACTCCCGGGCGCCGAACTCGGCCGCCTTGCGCCGTCGCTCGTCGTCGCCATAGGCGGTCACCATGATGACCGGCAGATGGGCATGCCGTTCCTTGACCTGCCGCAGGAGATTCAAGCCATCCATGCCCGGCATGTTGATGTCGGAATAGACGACGATCAGCTCGGGGTCGACGCCTTCGCTCAGCTTGCCCAGCGCTTCCTCGGCGGACTGCGCGAAATGAATGACGTACTGACCCTGCCGCACCTCCCGACGGAACTGTTGGCGGAACAGATCTTCCACGTCGGCTTCGTCATCGACCACCAGGATACTGACGCTCATCACGTTCCTCTCGCTTCGGCAACTCGGCGCGCCCTTGGCAGGCGCACCGTGAATTCGGTGTAGTTGTTCGGCTCACTCTCGACGTCGATCGTGCCGCCATGCTGTTGCGTCACGATGTCGTAGCTGATCGACAGGCCGAGGCCGGTGCCTTCGCCCGTCGGCTTGGTGGTGAAGAAGGGTTGAAAGAGCTTCTCCTTCACCTCGGGCGGCATGCCGATGCCGTTGTCGCGTACCTTGACCTCGACCGTGTCGCCGAGATCGCGCGTGCTCACCATCAGCGTCGGCTTGAAGCCTGGCTGCTTGGCTCCCAGCCGGCGCTTGTTGGCGGCATAGAAGCCGTTGCCGAACAGGTTGAGGAACACGCGTGTCACGTCCTGCGGCACGACTTCGATCGGCTTGCCTGTCTTCTCGAAGTCGCGCTCCAGCGTGACGTTGAACTCCTTATCCGACGCCCGCGCGCCGTGATAGGCGAGGTTCAGCGCCTCCTCGACCAGCGCATTGATGTCGGCCGGCGCCCAGTCGCCCGCGCCGCCGCGGCTGTGGCTCAGCATGCTCTTGACGATGCCGTCGGCGCGCTTGCCGTGCTCGGCGATCTTGCCGAGGTTGCCGACGAGCAGCCCCATGGTCTCGTCGAGCTCGGCGCGCTTGTCCGCGTCAAGCGTCGCCAGCGCCGGCCCCGCCACTTCTTTCAGTTCGTCGAGCAGGTCGACCGAGAGCATCGCGAAGTTGTTGACGAAGTTCAGCGGATTCTTGATCTCGTGCGCGATGCCCGCGGTGAGCTGGCCGAGCGAGGCCATCTTCTCAGACTGTACCAGGTTGGCCTGCGCGGCCTTCAAACGCTCCAGCGAATCGCGCAGTTCGGTGAAGAGGCGGGTGTTTTCCAGAGCGATGATCGCCTGCGCGGCGAAGGACTCGAGGAGCTCGATCTGTCGCGGTGTGAAAGGCACAGGATCCGGCCTGCGCAGTAGGATGCAGCCGACGGCCTCACCTTCGCGCAGCATGGGCGCCGCCAGGGCCGACCGCCAGCCGGTCCGGGTGGCGATCTCCCGCGCCCGGCCGTATTCCATGGGGTCGAGCGCTTCCACGTCGGGCACGTGCACCAGCTGTCGGTCGACGATCGAACGCCCCATGACGGTCCCACGATTGACTGGATCGCGAGTGCCGAGCCCGGTCACGCCCAGCGGACCTTCATGCTCGGCACGTACGAGCTCATCGCCGTCGAGCAGGATGATGGTGGCATCGATGGCTCCACAGAACCGCACGGCGGCCTTTGCCACTGCTCTCAGCACCGGCTGAACGTCCGTGGGCGACTGCGAGATGACGCGCAGGATGTCGGAGGTCGCCGTCTGCTGCTCGAGCGACTCCTTAAGATCGTTGAACAGGCGAGCATTCTCGATCGCGATGGCGCCTTGGTCGGCGAAGGTCTGCAGCAACAATACGTCTTCGTCGCTAAATCGGCCCGGCGCCGCACGCGTCAAGGCGAAGAAGCCTATCGCACGGCCCTGAGCCAGAAGAGGCACAAGCAGTTGGGAATGATAGCCGCGCCGGCGGGCGACCTCATGGACCGCGGGAGACATCGTCTCGATCGTGGGCTGCTGCGTTACTCGACCATCGACCACCGGCGCCAACTCGGCGAAGTCCGCGATGCGTAGCGGGGAGAAGGCCTTCAATGCGGCGTCCGCCTCGGGGTTGATCGAGGTGAAGGCCGCCAGATGGGCAAATTTGCCTTCGAAGCGCCACACCGCCGTCGTCAATCCACCGAGCAGCCGGTTCGCGCTCTCGGCAATGGCGTCGAACGCGGGCTGGGTGTCGGACGGCGAACTTGCGATGACCTTCAGGATGTCGGCGGTGGCCGTCTGGCGCTCAAGCGCCGCCTCGGCGGCGTCGCGGGCGGCCGCGATCTCGGCCTCGGCCTTCTTGCGTTCGGTGATGTCGCTGTAGATCAGCACGGCGCCGCCGCCCGGCACCGGATTGTTGCGCACCTCGACGATGCGCCCGTCAGGCCGCGTGCGCTCGGCCGACCACGCCGCATTGGCGCGCTCCTGATAGCGCGCGATCTCCTCATCGGCGTTTCCGGCGCCCAGTTCGCCGCGTTTCACCAGCAAGCGAACGTAGTCCTCAAGGGTGGGACGGCCGGCGAGGAAGGCGTCGGGAATGTCGAGCAGCTCCTGGAAGTTGCGGTTCCACGAGGCGAGCTTCAGCCCGGCATCGAACATCGCCACGCCGTCGCCCATGTGATCGAAGGTGACGCGCAGCTCTTCCTCGCGCCGCGTCAGCTCGCCGAGCAGGCGGGCGTTCTCCATGGCGATCACGGCCTGGTCGGCGAAGGTGCGGACCAATTCGATCTGGCGGTCGCTGAAGGGTTCGACGTGGTCGCGCGTCAGGACGATCGCCCCGAGCATCTCGCTTTCACGCACGAGCGGCACGCCGAGGATGGTCCGCGCTACCTTCATCACTTCCGGAAAGGAGTATTCGGGATAGGCGTGGACATCGGCAACGTGTACGACTTCGGCCGCGAGCAGCGTGTGGCCGGCAACCGTGTCGCGTGCCGGAAGAATCGGCCGGGCGCGCAGCGCCTCGTATAGTTCGGGTGTGCCGCCGCGCAGTGCGCTGTACCGAAATTCCTCACCCTGCCGGAGAACGACTCCGCTGATGGCCGCGCCGCACAGCCGGGCTGCGGAGGCCAGCATGGTGTCGAGCACCGGCTGCAGGTCGGCCGCCGAGCGGCTGATGACTTCGAGCAATTCGCTGGTCGCGGTCTGGTATTCGAGCGATTCCGTGAGATCGCCGGTGCGTTCGCGCAGTTCGGAGAGCAGCCGCGCATTCTCCATCGCGATCACCGCCTGCGCGGCGAAATTCTCCAGCAGCGCGATCTCCTTGTCGCTGTAGGCACGCACGTCGCGCCGGTTGGCGGAGATGAAGCCCAGGACGGCGTCGTCCTTGCGCAGCGGGATGATCAGATTGGTGCGGATGCGTGAGCCCGCGAGGAACTGTGCCCCGAAGGGATGCGTTCCGTCGTCCGCCCGGTCCTGTTCGTAGACGCGGTGAAAGACCCGCTGCCCGGCGATCAGGTCGACCATCGCGGGAATCAGGGCGTGCGGTTCGCGCAGGATGGCGTCGATCTTCGCGTCATAGCCCAATGTCGTGACCGCCCGGACATGGGTGCCATCCCAGGTGAACAGCGAGCCCATATCGGCGCCGCAGGTGCTGTGGGCCTTTTCGAGGATCGTTTGAAAGACTGGCGCCAGATTGCCGGGCGACGCGTTGATGACCTGGAGGATTTCCGCCGTCGCGGTCTGCTGGTCGAGCGACTCGCGCAGCTCGGAGAGCAGCCGCGCGTTTTCCATGGCGATCACCGCCTGGTCGGCGAAGGTCTCGATCAGGCCGATCTGCCGGTCGGTGAAAGCCTCGGGCACGCTGCGCGATACGGTCAGGACGCCAATGGCCTCGTCCTCGCGCATCAGCGGCACGTGGAGGATGGTGCGATGACCGCCCAGGTCGACGACCGCTCGCTCGACTTCCGCGCCGGCCTTGTAGGCATCCGTCGCCATCACATCGACGATCTGCACAGGCTGCCTGTCGAGCACGGCATGGGCGATCAGGACGCCGCGCTCGAGCGGCAGCGGTGCGCTCAATTGCCAGCGCTCGAATTCCGGTGTCTGGCCCACGAGGGCCACGAACTCGAGGGTGTCGCCGCGGCGCACCGACAATCCCCCCGTCTTCGCGCCGCACAGGCGGATCGCGGCGGCGGTCATCGCTTCGAGGACCGGCTGCATGTCGGAGGGCGAACGGCTGATGACCGCGAGCACCTCGCTGGTTGCGGTCTGGTAGTCGAGCGACTCCGTCAGGTCGTCGGTGCGCTGCGTCAGCTCGGAGAGCAGGCGAGCGTTCTCCATGGCGATCACTGCCTGGTCGGCGAAGGTCTTGACCAGGGCGATCTGGCGCTCGGAGAACGGCGCGACGCGGCCGCGCGTGAGGTTGATGACGCCCACCGCCTCGCCGTCGCGTATCAGCGGGACACTGAGCGTGGTGCGGACATGGGCCATCACCTCGGGGATGGAATAGTCCGGCAGCGCGTGGACATCCTCGACGTGAACGACCCGTCTTTCGAGCAGCGCCTGTCCGGCAATGGTATCGCGTCCGGGGGTTATTTCGCGGTCGAGGAAGCCGGTGGTCCTCACGGTCTCGGCAGCGGGACCGGCGAGGGCGCGGAAGCGGAACGCGCCGTCCTCGCTTCGAACGACGATGCCGCAATGATCCGCCTCGACCAGGCCAAGCCCCAGCGACACCAGCTTGTCGAGGACCGGCTGGATATCGGAGCCCGATCGGCTGATGACCTCCAGCACCTCGCTGGTCGCGGTCTGGTATTCGAGGGACTCGGTGAGATCGTCGGTACGCTCTTGCAGCTCGGTGAACAGCCGCACGTTCTCGATGGCGATCACGGCCTGGGCGGCGAAGGCTTCCAGGAGCGCGATTTGGCGCGGCGTGAAGGGCTCGACGGAAACCTTGGGCAGGGTGATGACGCCGATCGCCCAGCCGTCGCGAATCATCGGGGCGCAGAGTACGGTATTAATGCCACCGGCCCTCGCGAGTTCCTGGGCCGTGCCGTACTCCGCAGGATCGAGCGACATGACATTGGGCAGGTGCACTGTACGGTTTTCAAGGATGGCGCGTCCCGCCGCCGACCGCCGATCGTTCGGTATCCGGGTTCCAATAGGGGTTCCGAGGCCGGTTGCCTCGGGCCCCGAGGAACTGGCGCGCGTGACCAGCTGGTCGCCGTCCGTCATGTGAATATTGACATTGTCGGAGCCGCAGAAGCGGCGTGCCGCCTCGGCGACCGCGTCGAGCACCGGCTGCACGTCGGTCGGCGACTGAGATATGACGCGCAGGATCTCGGCAGTGGCGGTCTGCTGGTCGAGCGATTCCCTGAGTTCGGTGAACAGGCGCACGTTCTCGATGGCGATCACGGCCTGGGCCGCGAACGCTTCCAGTAGCGCCATCTGCCGTTCGGTGAAGGGGCCGGGCTCGCGCCGGCGCAGCATGATGGCTCCTATCGCCGTGCCCTCGCGCAACATCGGGGCCGCCAGCGACGCCTTGGCGCCGAAACGCTGGGAAAGCGCGACCAATGCGCCCCATTCGACGGGGTCGACCTGGGAAATGTCGGGCAGGTGTATCGTCGTGGCGTCGATGACGGCCCGCCCCTGGGTGGTGCTGCGATCGAGCTTGCGCCGGGGCGGCGGCGCCTCGATCGGGCCGTCGTGGGCGGCGATGGCGAGTTCGTCGTCGTGGCGCAGGCTGATCACGACATCGTCGGCGCCGCAGAAGCGCTGGGCGGCTTTCACGACGACGTCCAGGACCGGCTGCACATCGGTCGGCGACTGGGAGATGACGCGCAGGATCTCGGCGGTGGCGGTCTGCTGGTCGAGCGATTCCCTGAGTTCGGTGAACAGGCGCACGTTCTCGATGGCGATCACGGCCTGTGCGGCGAAGCTCTCCAGCAGTTCGATCTGCCGTGACGTGAACGGCTCCGCTTCGCGCTTGCGCAGCGCGATCGCGCCGATCGACTCGCTGTCGCGCAACAGCGGAGCGACAGCGACCGCGCTGAAGCCCATGAGCGCAGCATCCGCCAGCTCGCGGCCATGCTCGGCCGGATCGAGCGATGCAATGTCGGGATAGTGGACGGTCCGACAGTCGACCATCGCGCGTCCGGGCGCGGTCTCGCGGTTCAGCGGCTGCCAGCGGGATAGCGGGCCGCTCAAAGGCCCTTCATGGGCGTAACCCCGCCATTCCTCGCCCTGTCGCAGAATAATGACGGCATCCAGCGCGCCACAGAAGCGCACGGCCGCCTTGGCCACGGCATCGAGGACGGGCTGCACATCGGTCGGCGACTGCGAGATCACGCGCAGGATGTCGGCCGTCGCGGTCTGCTGGTCGAGCGCTTCCCTGAGCTCGGTGAAGAGCCGCGTGTTCTCCAGTGCGATCACCGCCTGGGCGGCGAAGCTCTCGAGCAGCGCGACCTGGCGCGGCGAGAAGGGCCCGGGCTCGCTCTTGCGCAGGTTGATGGTGCCCACGCACTCGCCGTCGCGCAGCATCGGCACCGAGACCGTGGCGCGGAAGTTCAGGCGCTGGCTGATCTCGCGCTCGGTGGCGAATTCGACGGGGTCGAGCGCCTGGATATCGGCGAGGTGCACGGTGCCGCGATCGAGTATGGCGCGGCCCGGCGCCGTCTCGCGGGTCAATTTCCGGCGCAACTGGATGGCTGGCGATGCCAACGGGCCTTCATGAGCCACGGCAAACCAGTGATCGCCTTCGCGCAGCACGATCACCGTGTCGGCGCCCTCGCACAGCCGGACGGTGGCCTTGGCGACGGCGTCCAGCACCGGCGTCACATCGGTCGGCGACTGCGAGATGACGCGCAGGATGTCGGCGGTCGCGGTCTGCTGCTCCAGCGCCTCACGCTGCTCGGTGAGCAGGCGGGCGTTCTCCATGGCGATCACGGCCTGGGCGGCGAAGTTCTGCAGCAGCGACACCTGCTTGTCGCTGAAGGCGCGGACCTCGCGGCGGTACATCACGAGGACGCCCAGCAGGACGCCCTCTTTGCGCAGGGCGACGAAGATGGCGGTCCTTGCGCCGCCGATGTCGACCAGCGCGGTCGCGCCCACGAAGCCTGCGCGGTAAACGTCGGTGTCGGCGAGGTCGACCAGTTGCACGACCGATTCGCCGGCGGCGAGACGGCCCAGTCCGGAATTGGGCGGCGGCGACTGGATATGACGTGTGGTCGCGATCAGCTCTGCAGGGACATCACGGTCGACGACGGGCTCGAAGAGCTTGCCGTCGAAACGGCCGAAGATGCCGAAGGCCGCCTCGCAGAGGTGCATCGCCCTCTCGAGCATGGCGCCGAACACCGGCTCGAGATCGCCGGGCGAGGCGTTGATGACTTCGAGCACTTCGGATGTCGCGGTCTGCTGTTCCAGCGATTCGCGCTGCTCGGCGAAGCGCCTGGCGTTTTCCATGGCAAGCGTGGCTTGCGCCGCGAACGACTCGACCAGCGCGATTTGCGCCTCGGTGAAGGGGCGCACCTCTTGCCGGTAGAGGATGAACAGTCCGATCGTCCCGTGCTCGCCAACAAGAGGCACCTGGACGAGCGTGCGGATGCCTCCCAGCTCGACGCTCGCCACCGTCATGGGCAGGCGATCCTTGAGGTAGCTGTCGATCTTGGAAAGGTCGGCGGTCTGGACGGTCTTGCCCTCATGCAGGGCTCGGCCCGTCGCGGTGTTCGGCATTACCGGTTGCGGCCTGGACCAGTACTCGGTCAGTCGAGGGGCCCCATTGCGTGCGGCCAGCAGGGTGAGCTGCTGGTTTTCATAGGCGAGAAGGCTCCCGAGCGGCGCATCGCAGAGCGCCATCGCCTTGCCGATGATGAGATCGAAGACGGGTGCGAAATCGCCGCTCGCGGCATTGATCGCCTGCAGGACCTCGGCCAGCGCCGCCTGCTGCGCGCGCGCCTCGTCGCGCTCGGCAAGCGCTGCTTCGAGTTGCCGCCGCAGCACGCCGATCGTTCGCCCGTTGTCGATTTCCGGCCCCCCTGCCATCGCTCTCCCCAGCTCGTCGTACGTTCCCACGGTACAACCATTCCTAGCAGATCGGCGAATTCGTTGTTACCCCAGCCGTTGTTTCGTCACCTACCGGGGCGCCCGAGACATGCAACATTCAACGGCGATGCTGATCATGGCATGTTTTGGACTTTCCACCGGACCCCAAGGAGGTCTGCTCAAAGGGGCGCTCCGGACATGATGCCGACAGGCCATCACTTCGGTTCATGACCCTGAACGTACCTCGACCTGCGAATTCGCCGTTACGTTCCCATCAGCAACCTCTCGACGACATGATAGGGTTACGTCGCTATGACCAAGGGACAGTCCATGAAACGTCGACAGTTCATTGCAGCGCTCGCGAGTGCATCGACGATTGGGCCACTTTCGGCGGGTGCACAACTATTCCATCGCGGCACGCGAAGAGAAGATATCGGAAAGCGCTACTCTATTCGTCCGAAGGCCGTTTAATCCTGTCCCTAATGAAGCGCAGCGGCGCGACGCACATGCGGCACCATCCTATTTCTTCTCTACAGTATCCAGGGCTCGCACGTGCCCCAAACAGCGCTTTTCAAGCGATGTGTGATCCTTTTCCATGCTGAAGGCCGTTCGGCCTGGCGAGGAAAATGGGAAATAGGCCCGAAAGACCTCTGACCAAGACAGCGGAAGTTATAGAGGCGGATAGCGTCGACAAATTCACGCCTCTTGATGTGGAATCGATCCACAAATCCAGCCTTCTAATCGATCGAAAGTACTTGTCGACAAAGGGGCGAGCGATTTTGCGCACTGGGCAGTATCCCCTCTCTAGACAGATCGTTGGCAAGGTCGTCTGCAAATCCCTTCTGTCGATCAATCTGGCGCTCGGCTTCTTTCTCTGCGTTCGAAGGCTGCGAGGACTCCCGATGGACTACCATCCTGTCGAACTCGAGCCACTGGAAGAGAACGCATGACCGGCATCGCAAAGGATGAGCGCTTGAGGAGCCAACCTCCGCTGCTTCTGACGCCTAAAGCAGCACGCCAACAGCTTGGCGTGTCGGAGCGCGGCATGCGGGACCTCTTGAAGCCGCAGTGTGCCGGTCGAGTACAATCATCCGCATGGCCTTGCGCCGTGAGCACCGCTGGATATTGCGAACCGCATTCTGTTAACGCTGAACATCAATCCCTCGAATGAGCGTCCGCGCGCCCCTCCCCGCCGACGAAACCACCGTCGCCGATTTCGCCGCCCGCTACGGCTATTCCGTCCGCACCCTGCAGCGCGCCGTTGTGGATGCCGGGGTCTGGCCCATTGGCAGAGGCGCCCGCGCGGTCCTAACCTCCAACGACATCTCCAAGGTGAAAGAGGCGCTGCGCCGATGCCCTACAAGATCGCCGGCCAACCCGGCACCTGGTACGAGCCTGGAACCCGAAAAGGCAACGCCACAATCGCCTGGCGCGGACAGCTTCCCGACGGCAAGTGGACCGAGATCGTCACGCCCGCGGGACATCAATCGGCGGCTCAGGCTCACGTCCGGCGCTTCCTAGAAGATTGGCACCGTCATCGTCCTCCCGCCGCGGGTGCCGCAGTAACCCTCGAGACGGCGGCGTATCACTACAAGGCGACGCTGCGCAGCGACGATGCGCGCGACAAGGTCGACGAGGTCGTGCGCCTGGTCGGCACGCGCACACCGGTCGCCGCGATCAACCAGAGCCACCTCACCGGCGCCGCCCGCACGTTCCGCGAGGAGCGCACCCGGGCCAATGCCGAGGCCCTGCGTGCCACCCCGCCCCGCCAAACTTATCCGCCTCCTTCTGCCGAGACGGTGAACCGCAACATTACGACGCCGCTGCGCGCGATCGTGCGATTCGCCGCCGCCCAGGAATGGCGCACGCTGATCGAGCTCAAGGCCGAGAAGCCGCTGGCCGGCGAGATGCCGAGACAGATGCCGCCCGCCGCCGACGATGCCGACGTGACGCGCCTGCTCGCCACGATCGAGGACGCGATCGCCCAGTGCCGGCCTACCGCCAAAGGCCGCGACAAGGCATCGAGGCAAAAGGCCGCCAGCCTGCGTGCGCTCCATGCCCTCGTGCTGCTGGTGCACGAGCGCGGCTACCGGATCTCGGAGTGGCTGCGCTGGGAATGGTCGACCGTCGCGCTCGGTCAGGCGAAGGCTACCATCCTGCTGAGCAAGCCCGACCGCTGGGCCGAATTTGAGATGTCACCCCAGGCGGTCGCGGCCCTGTCGGCCCTGCCCGCGCGCGACCAAGGCAAGGTATTTCCGTGGATATTCCGCTCGGCCGTCTATGGCGCCGTCGATGCCGTGGCCCCTGCCGACATCCATTGGCGGCCCCATGCCAGCCGGCGCGCCGTGGTGACGGCCGTGATCCGCGAAACCGGCGATCCGGTGGCCGCCCGCGACTATGTCGGCCACGCCAACATCAAGACGACGCTGCGTTACAGCCGTCCCGAGGCAACCAGTCCACAGGTCCGGGCTGGGGGACGCCGGGGAAAGTTCGGCCCAAACCATTGATGGCGCGCCCCTTTGCTTGCCGTTGGTAAGGGGGAGGTCCACAGTTCAATCCTGTGCGGCAGCACCAGTCTCCCTGCGATCGGCCGCGCTACTTCTTCCTCAGCGTCGCCTTGAACAGGCAGGTATCTTCGATGGAGATCTGGGCCTCGCCCTCGTTGATCACGCCACGAACGTGAATCTGGCTGTCGTCCAGGCCGGAATGGGAAACATTGCCCGATGAGGCGCCTTGCTCGCGGTTGCGGGGCACACCGATCTTGAACGCGCCCGTGCCATCGCGGGTCGTCTCGAACTGGTAGCGCTGGCTGGTCTTTTCCTTGAAGGAACCCTTCACGGACGCACCGTCGACCGTGACGTCGACGGTCACCTCGTTGTTCGCGCATTTCGACGTGCCGATGACCTTGTTGCCGGCGCGCGGTGCGAGCTCTCCGACCTTGTCGCCCCCTGCTTTTCCGCTGTAGGTCACTGGTGCGGCCTGGGCCGCGCCAGTAACAAGAACGACGCCCGCCACTAGCAACGCATCCAAATATCGCATCGCCAAAGCTCCCTGTCGTGAAGGTGGTCTATCGAGATTGTTCCCCAGCTACTCGTTTTGAACTCATTGGCGTAAGCCCTGCGTAATCCAAAAGTGGGATCATTCACCCTTCATGTTTTCGAACTATCGCCTCGTCGACGACCATAATGACAAGACCGTCCGAATCGGCAAGATTTCCTACCTGTTCGCCGGGTTCATGGGCCCGGCCTACGTGCTGGTGAAGTCCGGACCGAGAAAGCTGCCGCAGTCGTTGTGCTGGAGCATCGGCTGCGCGCTCGGAACGCTCGCCTTCGTCGTGAAGGGACTGCCCTACGTTCCGGGCAACCTGCAGGCCGTCGTTCTGGTCGTAGGCATTCCCGCCGTTTTCGTGCTGCATTCCACGAAAACCGTGGGTCTCGTTCGAAGCGCCCTGCTTCAGCGCGGCTGGGCCTCCCGGCCGACCGACTAGAGGTTGAGACGGTAAACGCGAGCCGCCGTCGCACTGAAAATCGCCCGTTTCTCCTCGGCCGAGGCGCCGGCAGCGAGGCGCTTCAGGGCATTCCACAGGCTGGCATAGCCAATACCCATCTTTTCGACCGGGAAGTTGCTTTCGACCATGCAACGCCCGGCGCCGAACAGGTCGAGACAAGTCAAGGCGTAAGGCCGCCAGAAGTCCGCGAGCTCCACCGACGTGGGAGGCGCCGCCATCTTCAGGTAATCGTAGGCCGCCAGCCGCATGGTGAGGCCCCCCAGCTTCACCGAGACGTTGGGACAGGTGGCGAGTTCGGTCATGCCCTTCTTCCAAAGCGCGAATACTTCGTCCTTCCTGCCCGCGTAGGGGCCATAGCCCAGCGGTCCGCCCATATGGCAGAGCACGATGTTGGCCGAGGGAAAGGCTCGCGCCAGATCGACCAGATCGGCAATCTGCGTGTGGAAGAGCCAGGCATCGAGCGACCGGCCGAGCTTCACGAGCCGCGCCATGCCGGCGCGAAAGTCGTCGCGCCGATAGAGGCCCGGACCGCCCGCGACCGGACCGTTGCCGATGATCGGGTCGCCATCCCAGGCAGCACCGTGGCGCACGCCGCGGAAACGTCCGCCGCCTGCGGCGATCTCCGCCTCGAGCACTCCCGCCACGCGATCGCCCAGGGTGAGGTCGGCGAAGCCAACGATGCCGGCACAGATGCGGCTCGTGCCGTAGATGCCGCTGTCGCTCATGGCCGCGATGCCGGCGCAGAACTGAACCTCGCCGACCGGCCGCATCTCCGCCGGTCCCGCCGCGCGATACATCGAATGGCATTCGTTGAAGACCGTCGCCACGACATTGTGACCTGAGCCGAGGTCGGCCAGGAACTCGTCGAGGAGATAGCGATAGCCCGGCATGTCCCACAGGTGATGGTGGGTGTCGACGATCGCGAGATCGGGCTCGAGGATCGGCTCGGGTGCGGCCTTGGCCAGCCACGCAGGGTCCGGCACGAAGATGCGGCCGAACGGCGTCGGCGCGGCCGGGTCGCGACGGGCCTGGAACATGCCGGCCAATTGGGCCGCGGGCTTTCCGTCCTCTTTTGCCATTCCGATCTCCTTGGGTTCGCAAGCCTAGCCGATCCCGCGTCTCACGCCATCGCGAGTTCTCGGCGGTGGAGGACCGTGCTACCAGTGGCGCTCGAACAATTGGGGGCTCGATGACCGCGAATTTCCGCCGCCTGACGCTGGCGCTGATGCTTTCCTTCTCCGCGATCGGCACTGCCGCGGCACAAACCAACCTGCGCGTCGGCCTCGCAGAGGATCCCGACATACTCGACCCCTCGATGGCCCGCACCTACGTCGGCCGCATTGTGTTCGCCTCGATCTGCGACAAGCTTTTCGACATCGACGACAAGCTGAACATCGTGCCCCAGCTGGCGCTCAGCCACGAGACCTCGGCCGACGGCAAGGCACTCACGATCAAGCTGCGCCCGGGCGTAAAGTTCCACGACGGCGAGGCGATGGATGCGGCGGCCGTGAAATACAGCCTCGACCGGCATCTCTCGTGGAAATTCTCGGTGCGCAAGAGCGAGCTCAGTTCCGTCGAGTCCGTCGACGTCGTCGATCCGCTGACGATCAAGCTCAACCTCAAGGCGCCGTTCTCGCCGCTGCTCTCCCAGCTCACCGATCGCGCCGGCATGATGGTCTCGCCCAAGGCCGCGGAAGCCGAAGGCGACAAGTTCGGGCTCAAGCCCGTCTGCGCGGGACCGTACAAATTCGTAGAGCGCGTCCAGCAGGACCGCATCGTCGTCGAGAAATTCGCCGACTACTGGAACAAGGACCAGGTCTTCATCGACAAGATCACGTACCTGCCGATCGTCGACGGGACGGTGCGCCTTGCCAACCTGAAGTCGGGCGGCCTCGACCTGATGGAGCGCGTGCTTGCGACCGACATCAAGTCGGTGCGCGACAATTCCAAACTCAAGCTCAGCAAGGCGGTATCGCTGGGCTACCTGGGCGTCATGCTGAACCTTGGCAACGGCGCCAAAGCCAACAACCCGTTCGGCAAGGACGCCCGCGTGCGTCAGGCGTTCGAACTCGCGATCGACCGCGACGCGATCAACCAGGTCGTGTTCAACGGCGAATTCGTGCCGGGCAACCAGTGGGTCAGCCCGCAGAATCCCTACTATCAGGAGAAGTTCCCGATCCCCAAGCGCGACGTCGCGAAGGCCAAGGCGCTGTTGAAGGAGGCGGGTGTCACGGCACCGCTCACGCTCGATTTCCTTGTGCCCAATGGCCCGGAAAATCGCGCTGTCGCCGAGATCATGCAGTCGATGGCCGCGGAAGCGGGCTTCGACCTCAAGCTGAGGGTCACCGAGTTCGCGACCTCGATCAAGCAGGCCGAAGAGGGAGACTATCAGCTCTACCTGTTCGGCTGGAGCGGCCGCGCCGATCCCGATGGCAACGCCTTCATCATCCAGGCCTGCAAGGCGTCGCTGAATTACGCCGGCTATTGCGACAAGGATGTCGACGCCGCGCACCTCGAAGCGCGCACCAAGTCCGATCCGGCAGAGCGCAAGAAGGCCTACGAAAAGGTCACCGCCAAGGTGCTGCCGGAAGGCGACTTCCTTTTCCTCTATCACCCGCAGGTGCTGATCGCCCACACCGACAGGCTCGAAGGTTACAAGCAGATGCCGGACGGGCTGGTGCGCGTGATCGGCCTCAAGCTGAAGTAGGAACACCGCCGATGGCGGTGACCTGGCAGATCGCCCACCCCGGCCGACTGGTCATCGCCCGGGGCGAGGGAAAGATCTCCCTGCAGGACGTCGAGCGATACCTCGACGCCGTGGTGGTGGCGGATGCGCTGCCGTACGCCAAGATCTTCGACCTCGGCACGGGCAGCTGGGATCTGAACGACACCGACATGCTGGTGCTGGCCGCGCGCATCCGGGCGTATCCCGCTCTTTCCAGGTTCGGCCCGCTCGCGATCGTCGCGACCTCGGACAAGCAGAACCAGCAGGCGCAGATGTTTGCCACCCTGGCCGACGTCGAGCGACCGTTGCAGATCTTCCGGACAGAGGACGTCGCCCGAAAGTGGCTGGCGGAAGTCAGTCGCGCATGAAGCCTTCGAGCTCGGCTGCCGCCCAGGCGAGTGTCTTCTCCATCGGCTCACCCCTGTAGTAGCGCACGGCCATCTGTGTTTGCGTCGCCTGCGTGTAGATGCGCTCGGCGATGGAATGCGGGGCGGGCGCGCCGGCCACGGACAGGATCTGATGGTTGTACGGATTGGCGTAGTGATAGAGCGTGCCCTTGGGCGGCCCCTCCTCCGCCCATACCTTGAAGGTCGTGAGGTTGGCGAAGGACGGCAGGTCGTAGCCGCCGCTGGCGATCACCATCTTCTCCGCCGAAGACGGCTGGGAAAGATGGGTGAGCAGGCTCTTGGCCGCCGGCACGTTCTTGCTGAAATTCCAGATGCCCCAGAAGTACGGCGTGAACGGCGCAAAGCGTCCCTTGGGCCCGGCAGCAAAGCCGTGCGTCCAGAGCTGCTCGGCGACCTTTGGCGCATCGCGCTTGGCGACGGCCCATGCACTCGGCGGGTTCATGATCAGCGAGGCCTGGCCCGAGACCAGGAACTTGTTGTTCGAGGCGTCGTCCCACGCCGGCACGTCGGGCGGCATCGCCGCCATCAGCCGCTTGTAGAAGTCGAGCGCCTGCCGCACAGGGTCGGACTTCACGGTGATCTCGCCCTTGGCGTTGACCAGCATTGCGCCGAAGCCGTGGAAGACCGCGCCCGCCGTATCGACATTGTCGGCCGTCGTGCCGAGCCCGATGCCGAAAGGGTGGCCGCCCTTGTTGCAATCCTCGGCGGCTTTCAGGAAGGCGTCGAACGTCCAGCCGTCGGCCTTGGGGGGCGCACCCGCCGGATACAGCTCCTGCATGTCGAGACCGGCGTACTGCTTCATGTAGTCGAGACGCGAGCACGGGCCCTTGATCTGGCTGCCGACCGTGGCCGGCACCGCAACCCACTTGCCCTTGAGATGGCCGAGATACTCGACGGTGGCGTTGACCGCGCCGTTCTGCTTGATCAGCGGCTCCATCACATCGTCGACCGGCACGAGCTGGCTGGCGTAACGCGACGGCAGCCATGTCGACAGTGCGATGATGTCGTGTCCGGACTTGGCCTGCGACTCAGCGGCTCCCGTCAGCAGCAGCTTGTTGCCCTGAGAAGTGATGTAGTCGACATTCACCTCGACCTTTTGCTTCTCCGACCACTCTTTGATGAGAGCAGTCGTGGCGTCATTGGCTTTGGGCACCCAGTGATCCCACATCGCCAAAGACAAGGATCCCGCCGCGTGGGCGCCCCGCACAAAGGGCGCAGCAACGAAAGCAGCCGAGGTGGCCGCGGTACCGGCGATGAAACGACGACGCGCAATCCGACGAGTTGAAGCCATGCGATCCTCCCTGTTCGTGGCCCTCATTGGAGCCTTGGGACGACGCTAGGCTTCGCGTGCTTTCATCGGCAATGAAATTCCGCATATCGGTACACACACGTTAACCATTATCGTCAGGCTCCGGTTGAAAACCGCCCCGTTGCATCCGCCCCGAGCGCGCAGCAGGATCGCGCCGGGTCTAGGTGGGGGAGCAGCGGTGACGAAGCGTAATGTTCTGCGGGTGCTGGCGATGTCTTGCCTGCCCTTGCTGGCCGGATCCGTTCTCGCGGGAGCCCAGACGGGCGCGCCGGCGGCTTCAGCCGAAGGTTTCCGGATCTGCAACAGAAGCGGCCAAGACGTCGAACTCGCCACGGCGGTGGATTTGGGTGACCAGGGCGGCGCGCCGGGCACCTACCTTTCCAAGGGCTGGTACGGCTTCGACAACGGCCAGTGCTTCGTGATGTGGCCGGGCCCTTTGCAACATCGCTATTTCTTCGTCTATGCGCAGAACAAGCAGACGGGCAAGGAATGGAAGGGCGACGTGCTCGTGTGCGTGAGCCGCGAACCCTTCGAACTGAGCGCGCCGGGCTGTGGTGCCGACAAGTACAGCCGGTCCTTCGTCCGCATCGATACCGGAAACAGCGCGAGCTGGACGTACAACCTCCAGCCATGAGCTGACCGCATGTTCCGCCTTCGCAATCTCGCCGGACTGCTGTTGTCGATGTCGGCGCTGGCCACACCTCCGTCGGCGCCCGCCTTCGCCTGGGGCGCCACCGGGCATGAGTTCGTGAGCGGCCTCGCCGCCGAAGCCTTTCCCGAGGAGTTGCCGGCGTTCCTGCGCACGCCCGAGGCCGTGGCCGAGATCGCTATCCTGGGCCGGGAGCTCGATCGCTCGAAAGGCTCCGGAAACCCGCATGACGCCGAACGCGATGCCGGGCATTTCGTCCATCTTGACGACGACGGCCTGGTAGGCGGAGCGCTTGCTCTCGAGGCCTTGCCGATTACCCGCGAAGCCTACAACGCCGCACTCTCTGCCAAAGGCAAGACCCAGTACAACACCGGCTATCTGCCCTACGCCATCGTCGACGGCTGGCAGCAGCTGGTGAAGGATTTCGGCTATTGGCGCGCGGCATCAATCGGCGCGAAGACGGCCGCGACCGCCGCCGATCGCGCTTGGTTCGACGCCGACCGCCGGCGCCGGGAAGTCATTATCGTCCGCGATCTCGGCGTGTGGAGCCACTACGCCGGCGACGCCAGCCAACCGATGCACGTGTCGGTGCACGTCAACGGCTGGGGCGCCTATCCCAACCCGCAGGGCTTCTCCAATTCCAGGACGTTGCGCGTGGACTATCAGAGCACCTTTGTGCGCGCCCGCATCAACCGGGCCGACGTCAAGCGTGAGATCGCCCCCTATAGCGCCTGCACCTGCACGATCTGGGATCGCATGCGCGCCGTGATCCTCGACAGCCACCGCTCTGTGGTGCCGTTCTTCGAGCTGGAAAAGCAGGGCGCATTCACGGGCGACGCCAAGGCCGGGATCGCCTTCACCAATACCCGCATCGCTTCAGGGGCTTCCTCGGTGCGCGACATGGTCGTGGATGCCTGGCGCGCGAGTACCGACACCAACGTCGGCTATCCCCAGATTCTGCTGCGCGACATCGAGACGGGAAAGCATGTTCTCGAACGCGACGATTTCGGCCGTGACTGATTGCTCCACACCCGGACGGCGAAAAGTCAGCCCCCTGTAATGTACTTGCTCTAGACAGGTGCCGCGTCGCCGGGGCGTCCACGTCTGGGACGTGATCCGAATAGAGTGCATCGCGTCGATGAACGTAACTTTCAATCTGGTCGCCCTGCTCAACGTGCTTCTCGCGGCGGCCGGCCTTTGGGCGACTGCGCCTGAACTGCGCGGCCGGCCTGTGAAATTGTGGCGCCTCGGCTTGCCCGCGTTCTTCTGCACGATGACCGCGATCATCATGCTTTCGGGCACACCGACACCTCACTTGCTCGAATTTGCGTGGCTCATCGCGGGCCTGATGGGGGCCTTCGCGGGCATCGTCGCCGGCAGCTTCGTAAAGGTCAAAACGGATCAGATGTGGGGACTGGTCCAGTTCAAGCCGGCGTTCCTTGGAGCGATTGCCGCCATCGCCATCCTCGGGCTGGTGATCGTCGATTCCAGCGCGGTGTGGCTCGGCCGCGGAATATGGCCGCCCACCCAGGATCCGGCGGTGGCCGCGGCTTTGCTGGCGGGCTTCCTCGACGGGCGCGCCTGGCGGATGGCCGCCAACGCCGTCCGCTCGCCGCATGCGGATCTCAACGACAGATAATTCCCCGCACGGGTCTAGGGGCGGTGCGACGGCTGGGTGGCGCCGAGCGCGTCGACCTGAAATTCGACATCGATACGGCCGGCTTTTTCGAACACCAGGGTCGCCGGCACTTTCTGGTCCTTTACGAACGGCGCCTTGAGCCCCATGAACATCACATGGTAGCCGCCGGGCTTCAGCTCAATGGTCTGCCCGGGCGGCAGAACGACACCGTTCTCGAGTTCCCGCATGCGCATCACCGCGCCGTCCATTTTCATCTCGTGAATTTCGGTCTGCTTGGCGGCGGGACTTTCGATCGCGATCAGGCGATCGGCCACGTCGCCTTTGTTCGCGAGCGTCAGGAAGCCGCCGGCCGACGGCGCGGTCGACGGTGTCGCGCGCGACCATGGCTGGACGATCTCGATCGAGCCGATCTTGTAGTCGCGCGCAAGAGACGGCGTCGCGGCGAGGGACGCCGTCATCAGGATGGCGGACAGAAGGAATTTCATGGGCCGAGCTTATCGCCCGGCAACGGTTCGTGCACGACGCGACAGTCGGACGCGCGTCAGGCCGTTGCGAGCGGATCGGCACCATAGGCGTTGGCGCCCGTCGTTCCCTTCAGGAACCCGCATTCGATGATGTACCACAGGCCGCCAATCACGGGCACGAATGCGATGAACACCCACCAACCGCTCTTGCCGCGGTCGTGCCAGCGCTTAACGGCCACCGCCAGGCCGATCCAGAAAAGGACGATCAAAACCAGCAGGCAGACGATGCCCATGATGCCCATCGACGCCATCGCCGCGGACGGATCTTCCGACATCATGGAAGCGCCACCGGCAACGCCGAACACGATCGCCTCGACGACGATCAAGCCGACATTCACCAGCCAGAACGTGGCGCGGTTCGCACGCCCTTCAAAACCGAACAACAAGCTCTTCATGTATCGTCTCCCCCAAGACCGGCGCACGCGCTGAGCCCCGTGTTCCAAGTCTGCCCTGTCGCTTATAGTGCCTCCATGACTTTGCAGCGCGCTGCCCTGTGGGCAATCGTAATTGCAGCAACGATGTATCTGCTCGTGGCGGGCCGTGGATTGCTGCTGCCGGCAGTCCTCGGCCTCGTGCTCTGGTACATGGTCGACGCGCTGGCCGACGTGATCGAGCGGCCGCGAGTTGGTCAGGTGAAATTGCCACGCCCGGTCGCACTCCTCGCGGCAATCTGCACGATGGGCGGCCTGCTCTGGATCGTCGGCCGGACCATCACGCGCAACGTCAGCGCGGTCGCAGCGGCTGCTCCAACCTACGAGATTCGCCTGCAGCGCCTGATCGACCAGGGGGCTCACCTGCTGGGCATCGAAACCGCACCCACGATCAACGAGCTCTTCGACCGCATTAGCCTTGCCGACACGCTGGGCAGTCTGGCTGCGGCCGCCGCCTCCGTGGTGAGCGTGACCGGCATCGTGCTGATCTACGCCGGCTTCCTGTTCGTCGAGCAGGTCAGCTTCCGCCGCAAACTCACGATCATCTTCGGCGAGGGCGACCGGCTCCGCTCCGTGCTCGATCAGATCGACCGCGACATCCGTGCGTACATCCGTATCAAGACAACCCTGGCTGTCGCGACATCGGTGCTTGCCTACATCGTCATGGCCTGGGTTGGCGTCGACTTTGCCGCCTTCTGGGCGGTGATGGTGTTTTTCTTCTATTACATCCCGACCGTCGGCTCGATCCTGGCCATTGTGGCGCCGGCGCTGCTCACCCTCGTGCAATTCGACCATCTATCGCCGTTCCTGACCGTGCTGTTCGTGATCGGCACCATCCAGATCGTCGTCGCCAATGTCGTCGAGCCCGCCATCATGGGTCGCTCGCTCAACCTCTCGCCGCTGGTCGTCATTTTCTCGCTGGTGGTGTGGGGCACGATCTGGGGCGTGGTCGGCATGTTCCTTTGCGTGCCTATCATGGTCGTTCTGCTGATCGTGCTCGCGCACTTCAAGGCCACGCATCCGCTCGCCGTCCTGCTCTCGGCCGACGGCAAGGTGCCCGAACCCTCGGACTGAGTGCCTGCGCAGGCTTTTGCGCAATTCTTCCCGCATTCCGCGCCTCACCCCCTGTCTCTCCCCGAGATTCAGGGACGCGACGAGTGCTCCGTCGTCCCGGGCGCAGCCCAGGGACCTCTCTTCGTTGCGCGGCGCGCGTCCGGTGGAAAAGCGCTTCCTCCGGAGGAATCGCCCCGGAGCCTGACACCATCGGCATCGGAGCCGATTCCTCCGGACATTCCGGAGATTCCTGAGTCTTCCCGGCATCGCCGCTCCCTGAAAAAAAATCCGGCCTCATGAGGAAGCGCCTCGGAGCTCGATCCCAGCGGCATCGGAACCGATTCCTCATGAGCCTCATGAGTCGCTCGGAAGGAAAAAACACGTCCTCGCGAGGATTGCCGGAAAGCGCCGGCCCGCCTGCATCGAAGCCAGTTCCTCGCGAGCAGGTGCATGCACGGCTGTTGCCGGTAATGCACCACACCCTCACGCCGGGGTGCGCTGGCCCGCGGCTGACCTCGGGGCAAACGTAAACGGCGCGACGCGCCTCGAGCTGGGCACCCCGCTCCGTTGTCATCCCGAGCGAAGCGAGGGGCCCTGCACTGTCGACGAGCAAGGATCCCTCGCTGCGCTCGGGACGACAGGCTGCGCGAGGCAAAACAGTGTGCCCTGGCAATGACGATCATGCGCGCCAACCTACGCGCGTCGCCGTCAATGCCCTATTACGGTCGTTACTGACGACATATCGCTGGCCGGCTTGAAGCGGATGCCTCTGGGAATTCTGATATTCCGACGTTCACCAGGCCGTGCCTATGCGAACTGCGCCGGTGCCGACGTGCTCGTGCCATAGGCCCTGTACGCAAACGACGCGAGCGTCCCCGCATTCGACATCGTCCGCGATCACCGAGCCCTCTCAACCTCTCGCCGCCGGTCGTCATCTTCTCTCTGGTCGTGTGGGGCACGATCTGGGGCGTGGTCGGCATGTCCTCTGCGTGTCGATCATGGTCGTGCTGCCGATCGTGCTCGCGCATTTCAAGGCCACCCACCACCCGCTCGCCGTCCTGCTCTCGGCCGACGGCAAAGTGCCGGCGCCGTCCGACTGCGCATTTGCGAACAAGTTGCATCTTCGATAGTTCGCCGGACAGGAGTGGCCAACATCGAAATAAACATGTCAGACTTGGCCTCTACTGTACGTTGTACCGAGATGCCCAGAAGAAGCTGATGTCGCACCGCCACACCCGGAAACGTCAACGTGATCAGGCGACGTTCGCACGCTGGCGCACTTACGACGACGGCGTCTTCAAGCGCGCTGGCCTGTCGCGCGAGTCCGCGCAGCAGGCGCAGTCGAGTTTCCAGGGCCAGGTCCTGTTTCCTGGCGACCCGGGGTACGACGCCAGCACCCTGCTCTCCAATGCGCGCTTCCATCCGCAACCCTCGGTCATCTATATGTGCGAGACTGAGGGCGACGTCCGGATCGCGCTCAACATGGCCTGGGGCGGGCCGGCCAACACGCCCTGCACCGTGCTTTCCGGCGGCCACTGCACGGCGGGATTCTCCGCAACCGACGGCCAGCTGATCGACGTCAGCCTTCTCGACGCCGTGTATGTCGATCCGCAGAGCATGACTGCGGTCATCGGCTGTGGCTGCAGCTTCGGCAAGCTATACGCCGAGCTCGACCAGTACGGCCTGCACATGCCTGGCGGCGAGTGCGACGATGTCTGCGTCGCCGGCCACATGCAGGGTGGCGGTCAGGGCTTCACCAGCCGCACCTTCGGCATGCACTGCGACAATGTCATCGAGGTGCGCGTCATGTTGGCCGACGGCTCGATCGTCACGGCGAATGCGCAGCAGAACCGTGATCTCTGGTGGGCGATCCGCGGCGGTACGGGCGGTAACTTCGGCATATTGCTGGCAGAAAAGGTGAAGCTGCGACCGCTCGGGCCGGTTTACGGCTGGGCCGTGCGTTGGCCGTTGCTGGAGGAGGCGGACCGGGCCAGGGCAGCGGCGGCCCTTTACCTGCTGCAGCAGCGCTACATGCTGACGGGACCACAGGAACTCAATCCGCAGGTCATGATCTGCTACCAGGATGAGAGCGCTCCCGGCTCGGCCTTCTTGCCCTATCTCATGATCCGCGGGCTGGACACGCGCGGCGCCACGGCGGGCCGGCCTGTCTACGAGGAATTCGGCGCGCTCCCTGGAGCGCAGATGCAGTATGACGTCACCGACTCGTTCACCGTCCTCAACAAGATGCTGCTCGAGTCTCCGAGCGACATTCCGGAGCTTCCGACCGAAGTCTGGCCGCCGGAGGACAAGCAGGCGCGTTACGTCTCGAAGAACCTGACGCCCCGGCAATGGCAGTCGCTGCTCGACTTCTACGTCACGACGCCCAATCAGCCGAACCAGTATTCGTATATTTGCCTCGAGCTCTACGGCGGCGCCATGAACGCCTATCCGATCGAGGACAGCGCGTTCATCCATCGCACCAGTGCCTTCAGCGCTTTCATGGACGTCTTCTGGTACGATTCCCGCCAGGAGCCGTTGGCCGAGCTTTTCCTCGAATCGTGGTGCCGGTTCATGGAGCAATTCGACAACGGCGAAATCTACCAGAACTATCCGAGCCTGCGCGTCCCCGACTATCGGGCCAATTATTGGGGTCAGGCGTTCAGCGGCCTGCTGGCCGTGAAGCGCAAGTACGATCCGCGAAGCTTCTTCGCCTTTCCGCAGATGATCTCGCCTTATCCCGACGGGCGGGAGCCCGGACCTATATGGCCGCCCCGAATCGCCGACGAGGTCAAAAAGCCGATCGTGCGCGACGTCGCGGCGCGGACCGCCGGCTAGAGACAGCCAATGGCGGACGATATCGACCATTGGCTGGAGGAGCTTGGCCTCTCGGCCTATCGCGAGGCCTTTCAAGCGAACGATGTCGACGCCGAGACCCTGCCACTCCTCACCGCGGAGGACTTGCAGGAGATTGGCGTCAGATCCGTCGGTCATCGTCGGCGCCTGCTGGAAGCGATCGCCAAGCTCGGCCGCTCCCGACCCGTACCGGAGCCCCAACACCAGCCCGCAACCGCGGCCGAGCCGGACAAGGCGATCGTCGAACGCCAGAGCGTCTCGGAGCGGCGACAGATCACCGTGATGTTCTGCGATCTCGTCGATTCGACCGCGCTCGCGACGCGACTGGACCCCGAGGACATGCACGAGATTCTGACGGCGTATCGAGACTGCATCGCCGAGGCCGTCAAACGCCACCGCGGCTTCATCGCTCACTATGTCGGCGACGGCGTGTTCGTTTATTTCGGCTACCCCAATGCCCATGAACAGGACGCTGAACGCGCATTGCGCGCCGGCCTGTCTATCGTGCGGGAACTCGGTCAGCTCAAGCCCATCGCCGGCGCCGCTCCGCAGGTGCGCATCGGCATTGCGACCGGACTCGTCGTCATCGGCAGTGTGGCCGAGGGTGGCGCGGCGGCCAAGGTCGACGTTACCGGCGAAACGCCTAATCTGGCCGCCCGCCTTCAGGGATTGGCGCGGGCCAATGAAGTGATCATTGCCGAGGGCACGAGGACGCTGGTTGGCGATCTCTTCGATTGCGTCGACATCGGACGCTTCGAATTGAAAGGATTGCCTCATGTGGTGCCGGCATGGCGTGTTGCCGGCGAACGCGCTGTTGTCAGCCGCTACGACGCCCTGCGCTCTACGCGCGGCACAATCGACCTGATTGGCCGAGAGAGCGAGCTTGCCCGCATTGGCGACCGGCTGGCCACCGCCAGGACGGGTTCAGGCCAGATTGTCATGGTGATAGGCGAGCCGGGCTTCGGAAAGTCACGCCTGGTCGAAGAAGTGCATCGCCTGTCCGGTGCTTCGGAGCGCAGCCGGTTCGTGCTGCAATGCTCTCCTGACCAAGAGCAAACGCCCTTCTTCCCGGTTATCCTTCAGCTCGAATTCGCGGCGAGCATCGCCACGGAGGATTCCGCCAGCCAACGCCGTGACAAGATCCAAGCGTTGCTGAAGCGCCTGGGCGTCTTGTCCTCCGAGCGCCTGTCGATCTTACTCGATTTGCTGCGCATCGATGCCGACCCGGAGCGTCCGGCGCAGCCACCCAGGCCCGACCACGTGCGGTCGAGATTGTTGAGGACGCTTCTCGATCTCGCAGAGGCCACACTCCGGCAAACCCAGGTATTGGCGGTCGAGGACATTCAATGGGCGGATCCCTCGACCCTCGAATTCCTCGGCATGGTGGTCGACATGGTGCGTACTGCGCCTGCCTTCATGGTGGTCGCGGCACGTCCTGGCTTCTCCGCGCCCTGGGAAGAGCAGCCGCATGTCACCGTGCTCCGTCTCGACCGGTTGCCACCTGCCGAACTTCGCCGCCTCGTGCTCTCCCTTGCCGGACCGGCCGGCCTTCCTTCCGGAACCATCGATCAAATCGTGGCCCGATCCGATGGCGTGCCACTCTTTGCGCAGGAACTGACACGTGGGTTGCTCGCCGGCGGACAGGACAAGAAAGGGCCGCTGGACATCCCTTCAACCCTGACCGAATCCCTACTGGCGCGCCTCGACGGTTTGGCGCACGGCCGCGAGACGGCACAGCTCGCGTCGGTGATTGGCCGCGAATTTCCAGTCAACCTGGTGCTCGCGATCTCTTCCAGTCAATCGGAAGCGACGCGCGAGGGCGTCCGCCGACTGCTCGAAGCCGGGATCTTCGTCCGCCGGCACAGCTCCTACGGCGAGGCGGCGGGCTTTCACCACATGCTGGTGCGCGATGCGGCCTATGAACTTCTGTTGCGCCGCGAACGCGCGCGCCTCCACGAGAGGGTCGCGCTGGCACTGGAAGGGCAGTTTCCCGAAATGGCGGCAGTCATGCCGCAGCTGGTCGCCCAACATTTCACCGAGGGCGGCAATCACGCGAAAGCCGTCGACTATTGGGAGCGCGCGGGAGCCGATGCTGCTGCGCGTTCGTCGCCCGTCGAGGCGGTCGCGCACTACCACAAGGGACTGGAAGTCCTGGCCTTCCTGCCTGCGGCGGCGGAGCGAGACGAGCGGGAACTCGGGCTGAGACTGGGCATCATCGGCCCCTTGATTGCCGCGCGCGGTCATGGCTCGCCGGAGGTCGCCGCGGCCGTCGATCAGGCGCTCGACCTCCACCGGCGTCTCAAGTCCGAGCAGTCGATTGTGCCACCTCTCACCTTGAAGTGGCTTGCTCAGCTGGGCGGCAGCGACTTTGAAGCGCTGCACGGTACGGCTCTTTTGATCGCCGAGAAGGCCAACGGAGCGAGCCCAACCGACCGCCTCCTGTCGCATCGCACCATGGGCACCACGCTGCTGTTCCGGGGCGAGCTTGCCGCCGCCGTCGATCAGTTCACCGCCTTCAACAAGCTGTACGATCCGAACGCCCACGATCTTCCGTTGGCGCGAGCGGGCGCCTCGAGCCATGCGGGTGCTTCATTGCTTGGCCTGGCGGAGTGTTTCACCCTGATGGACCGACCCGACGAGCGCGACAGATGGCGCAAAGCGGTGTTTGCCCACGCCGCGGAACGCAACCATGTACCGAGCCTTTGCCCGACGCTCGCCTTCGGCGGCTGCTGGATTTCGGCGACCACGCGCCAATTCGAAGAGTTCGGGCCCTACGCCGAGGACTTGCAACGCTTGGTGAAGCGGAACGATCTGGCGCCCTGGCAACCGCACGCCGATCTGATGATGGGGCTGTCCGAAATCTATCGCGGTTCCGAAGTGACCGGTTTCGCGCTGGCGCGCAAAGGCATCGATGCGTTGGTCGCGATGAACGCTTATGCGCTGAGCAGCTGGATCGTCTTGTTCGCCGATGCATACGACGCGCGTAACCGGATCGAGGAAGCGGCGGCCCTCCTGCCGATTGCGGAAATTCGGATCAAGAAAGGCGAGCGATGGGTCGCAGCGGAATTCCATCGCCTTCGAGCCAAGCTGGCGATGGTCCAGGGCGACGGGCTTGCAACGGTCGTGGCGGATCTGGAGGAAGCGGTGGCGATCTCCACCCGGCAGGGAGCCGCCCTCTTGCAGCAGCGAGCCCGCCACGAGCTTCAGCAGGTGAACTCGTAGGCAATATCCGGCTCGGGTCCCTCACCCCGAGCAGCGTCATGTTGGGGGCCGTCTCTACGGCCCCGCCTTCGGATCGGCCTGCAGGACCAGCGCCTTGCCGTCGGGCTCCGTCGTGATGTGCAGGAACGGCGTTCCCGCCGCCGCCTTGCCGTCGAATTCGCGGTCGATTTCGTCGAACAGGCGAACATAGAGCTTCCATTCCACCGCCGCCGGATCGAGCGGCACGCGCACCGCCTCGCGCCAGTCGAGCGCGCGCACGCCACTCTGCAGGGTGCGGTCCTCGGTGCGATCGCGTTCGAGCGTTGCCTCGAAGCGGCCGATGGTGGCGGTCTTCGCAGTCTTTGTGGCAGGCTTGGCCGTGACGGTAACGCAGATCTGGCCCGGCTTGCCGTCGCCGGCGAACTCGACGGTGCCCCCGTTGAGCGTCGGATCGGGAACGTCATCCTCCGATGCCAGCTTCTCGACCACGATCACCCTGCGCCGGCTCATGTCGAAGCGCCAGCCGTCCGGCGGATCGAAGCAGCGCTGGACCCAGCGCGTCTCGCCCGGCCCGCCGCGTGCCAGAACCTCGGGCGATACCAGCGTTCGCGACTCCGGCACGGTCGTTCGCACCTTCTGGTCGAGCGCGAAGGAGCCCGGGCGGTCGGGCAACACGGTAAAAAGAAGGTCGAAGGTGGTCGTCCGGGACTCGTGGCGCACACTCAGCACGCCGTTCACGAATGTCGTGCGAGCGGTCTCCGTCGCGAAGGCGCTGCGCGGCACGGCAAAGCGCAGCCGCTCGGGGGCGACGGTCGCGATGCCCCGCCACGACCCGATCGCGAGCGTGGGCGGAGCCGCGCGCTCCGACGCCAGACGCAGGCCAACGATTTCGATCGCAACCGGCGGATCCTCGTCGCTCGCGGCAACGAAGGACGGGGCGTACCGCGGCACCGTCGGCACGGCGGGCTCCGCCGGAGGGCGACGGCCTCCGGCATCGAGCGGCACAGCCGCCCCGCTCGAGGGTGCATTCGGCGGCGAAGCGGGTGCCGCCGGCGCGAGCGTCAGTTCTCCGGTGGCCCGCCGCGGCGGCACGAAGCGCGGCGTGAACTGCAGCACCAGCGGGAGGTCGTCCGTACTCCCGAGCCGCTCGAGCGCCTCCTGGGCGGGCCGCACGGCCGCCAGCACGAGTTGCCGCGCACCCTCACCCGGGTGGGCCAGCGCATCCTTAAGGGCCGCGTTCAGCGCTTCGGCCGCGGCAAAGGCCTGCCGGCGTTCGGAGGGCAGCTTGTCGAAGGGGCGCTCGCGATCGGGTTCGCCCCGGGCAATGACAGCGTCTGAAAGCAGGCTGGCGGTGCGAAACGGCTGCACGAGTTCCATGCGTGCCTCGCCATCGGCCCGCGCCTGCAGCGTCGCCCGCTCGGCCCTGAGACTGCCGAGCCTTTCGCCGACGGTCGGGCCATGGCCCGGCACGCCGTCGCCGACATACGGAAGGCCGATCGCGACCGCCGCGACCAGGGCACCAACCACCAACGCGGCGCCAAGGATCCAGCGCAGGGCTTTCACATCAGTACGAGAACAATACCGGCAGTGGCGAATTCAGGATGAGGTGCCGGGTCATACCGCCGAAGATCATCTGGCGGAGGCGGCTCTGCGTGTAGGCACCCTTGACGATGAGATCGGCACCGATCGCAACCGCGGTGTCGACGATCGTCTGCCCCGCCGAGCGCGAGCCCGGCTTGACGTGCTGGCTCGTCACGTTGAGGCCGTGCGCGGCGAGCGAGGCGGCAATCTCCGCCGAGGTCGGCCCCGGTACCATCGCGCCGTCGACGCTCAGCACCTCGATCGCGTCGGCGCGGCTCAGCACCGGCATGGCAAGCGATATCGCCCGCGCGCTTTCGGTCGAGCCATTCCAGGCGAACAGGATGCGCTTGCCAACCATGCCGCTGTATCCCGGCGGCACGACGAGGATCGGCCGCCCCGAATCGAACAGCGCGGTCTCGAAGACGCTCTCCGGCATCTTGGGCAGTGCGCCGGGCTGCGGCATCACGATCAGATCGTAGGCACGGCCGATGACCCCGATGGCCGTCGGTCCGCTGTCGTCGGCGGAGCGCCACTCGGACGTGAGGCCGGTCGCGCGTTGCTCGAACGCCTGCTTCACCGCGGCCACGCGTTGCCGCTCCTCGGCGTCCTCGGCGAGACCACCGCCGATGGGCGCTCCCATTCCCGCATCGGCCCACGCCATACTCATCACGCCATAAGACGGCGGTTCGAGCCCGATCAACCGAGCCCCGAAAGTCCGCGCAATCTTCGACGCCAGCTCGAACGCGGACGGATCTTCCGCCGTCCAGGCCATTGTCAGAATTGACTTCATGACACGCCTCCCTGTTGACCCGACGATAACACGCTATTCCCTCGCACCGGAGGATGAAGCGAATGATACAATCGGTGCATTGAACTCATTTTCTGTTTCAATATCTTAGCATCCATATCTCAACTAGTTCATGAGATTAGGGGCGCTTTTAACGCCCGCCGTTTGTATCGGTTGCCCTCTCGAGCCCCCAGACTCGGAGGAAGGTAGGTAGAGGCGTCCTTATTGAGAACAATGACTTCTTTTGGAGATACCTATGCTGTCCATTTTCCGTAGCCTGATGAAGAACGACCGTGGCGCCACGGCCATCGAATACACCCTGATCGCCTCCCTGATCGCCGTTGCCGCCATCACGGCGATGGGCTCGGTCGGCACCAAGATCCAGGGCGTGCTGACGAACGTCTCGAACTCGATGACCTGAGCTCGATCCCTTCGGGGTCGACGGAATGGGCGGTCCGGCAACGGACCGCCCATTTTCTTTCTAGCCGCAACTTTCGCGCCGCACAGCCTCGCGCGACGACAAAAAATACGAATGTTACGTTGTAGTCAGTGGAGGGACGCGTAGGCTGAAATTGCATCGACCGGGAGCCGAGCGTGCCGTCCATCCTCAGACGTCTCTTGAAAAATCAGCAGGCAGCGACGCTGATCGAGTACTCGCTGATCGTCTGCCTGATTGCGACCGCGACCGTGACCGGCATGGGCGCGCTGGGCAATGGCCTCCGGAACGTCATGACCTCCGTCGCGAACGCGCTGCCCTGATGTCGATAATCGCCCTTCTGCTCGCCGACCAGCGCGGCACGGTCTTCGTGCGCTACAGCTCGATTGCGCTCCTCGTGGCGATCGCCGCCATCGCCGTTCTCAGCAGAGCCGATGGCCACTTTCTGAATTAGGCGATCCCGGAGGCCTTCGGCACGACCCAGGCAAACCGGTCGGACAGAGCCGCAAGCGTGATGCGGTTGACCGCATCTGCCGCCACCGTCGCGCCGCCGGTTGCATCCGGCAGGTCGCGCGTCGCCACCGTGTCCGCGGCGACCGTGCTCATGAAGCCGTGATCGGTCGCCGAGCGCACCGTCGCCGACACGCACATGTGCGTCATGAAGCCGCCGACGATCAGGTTCTTGCGGCCACTCACCTTCAGGTGATTGGCGAGTTCGGTGCCGGTGAAGGCATTGGGCAGGCTCTTGTCGACGATCATCTCGCCGTCGCGCGGCGTCAGCTGCTTCACGATCTCGAAGCCGCTCAGGGTGGGATTGAACGCCTTGCCCGTCGGCGATCCCTTGTGGCGGACGTGGACGATCGGCGCGGCCGCCTTGCGGGCCTTCTCGAGCAGGACGGCCAGCGCTTCGACGGCGGCACCGACGCCCGCAAGCGGCAGCAGTCCGTCGGTGTATTCCCTCTGGGCATCGATGATAACAAGAACGCCGTTGGCCATCGTCGCCGGTGTCGGCGCCGCTCCGGCCATCTGCAGCATGGTCATCGCCATGTTCGAACCTCGATTGTTACACGGT
>CAIWTJ010000185.1 GCA_903915535.1 Enhydrobacter aerosaccus | reverse complement strand
TCCTTCTTGTAGCTGTTGGGCACGCGCTCCTCGATCACGAAGCGGCACTTCAGCCCTTCCTTGACCGCGGCCGCGAGCGTGATGCGGCAATGGTTCGACTGCGGCGCGCCGCAGGTGATCAGAGTGTCGGCGCCCTGTGCCAACGCGTCGGCCGCGAGGAACTCGAGCTTGCGGGTCTTGTTGCCGCCGGGGAAGAGACCCAGCATGTCGTCGCGCTTGATCCAGATTTCCGGTCCGACACCGCCCGGGCAGGTCGCCGCCAGCGCCTTGCTGAAGTTGGGCATCTTCTCGATCGGCGTGACGAACGGCGTGTAGCGGCGGCGCGGAAAACGGGCCAAGTCCATACGATCAACTCCCAGCAAAGGCTTCCATTGAGCGGGCAACGTCTAGCACCCCGCCCGCCGCCAAGAAAGCCGCCGGACTCAGGCCAAAAGAAGGGGCGCCGCCGGCTTCCCGGGGCGCCCAAGGTTCACTTCTCGGGTAGATCGGATCGAAAATCAGCTGCCGGAAACGCCGCCCGGCGTACCGTTCTGGGCGCGGCAGTCGAGCGTGCTGACGCCCGACACCCATCCCTGGCCCTTGCAGGCGTTCTGGCCCTTGCAGGCATTGTTCGCCGACTTGCAGGCGCTCTGGCCCTTGCAGGCATTCACGCCCTTGCAGTCGGTCGAGCTGTTGCCGAAAGACGGGCTGCTCGGGGTCTGCGCGCCCGCGATCGAGGCGGCCAGGGTTCCAGCCGCGAACACGGACGCTGCGGCGACGATCAGAGACTTCTTCATGTGACAACTCCCATAGAGAACACGTCGAACGAACCGGCGTGATGCAGGGAGTCTAGCGGCGCGACTTCGCGTGCCGGTCATCACAGCAGCGTGTCACCACGACTGCAGGCGACACATCAGGGTGACGCTACATTCTCGAATAGCATGGCTCGCTTGCACGCCGTGCCTGCCAGCTCGCCGACCAGTGAGCACGGCCCGTGCAACGCAGCCCTACGCGGAGAGTTTCGCCCACTCCTCTTCGGTCAGCGTCTGCACGCCGAGCTCCGCGGCCTTGCGCGCCTTCGAGCCCGCGTTCTCGCCCACGACCACGAGGCTGGTCTTCTTCGACACTGAGTCCGTGACCTTCGCGCCCAGTTCCTCGGCGCGCGCCTTGGCGGCGTCGCGCGTCATGGTCGAGAGCTCGCCGGTGAAGACCACGATCTTGTCCTTGAGCGGCGCGTCGGCGGCGACCACACGGCGCTTCACCGCCTCGACGGTAAGCTGCTTCAGCAGGTCCTTGATGATGTCGACCGTATGGCCCTCGCCGAAGAAGGCGCACATGGCATCGGCCGTGGTGACGCCGATCTGCTCGACGTTGCACAGACGCCCGTAGCTCTCGCCCACTTCCGCCGCCGCCTTCTCCTTCTTGACGTCGTCCGGCGCCTTCTTGCGCTCCCTGGCCGCCTTCAGCATCTCGGTCAGCCAGACATCGGCGTCGCCGTATTCCTGCGCAAGGATCTTGGCCGTAGCCTCGCCGATCAGCGGGATGCCCAGCGCGTTGATGAAGCGGTCGAGCGAGATCGTGCGGCGCGCATCGATCGCGGCGAGCAGGTTGCGGACCGACAGGTCGCCCCAGCCTTCACGCTTGCGGATCTCCCGCTCCTTGTCGCGCAGCCTGAAGATGTCGGCCGGGGTCTTGAGCAAGCCGTCCTCGAAGAAATTCTCGATGTGCGTGCCGCCCAGACCCTCGATGTCGAAGCAGTTGCGCGACACGAAGTAGCGTAGCCGTTCGACCTGCTGGAACGGGCATTCGAGTCCGCCGCTGCAGCGCCGCACCACGCCGCCCTCTCCCGCCTTCACTTCGGTCTTCAAGGGGCAGGGGCAATGCGTCGGAAAGTGGTACTTCCGCGCGCTCTTCGGCCGTTCCTCGGGCACGAAGCCCAACACCTGCGGAATAACGTCGCCGGCACGCTGAATGGTGACCATGTCGCCCACGCGCACGTCGAGCCGCTCGATCTCGTCGGCATTGTGCAGGGTGGCGCGTGCCACCACGACGCCGCCGACGTTCACCGGCTCCAGCTCGGCCACCGGTGTCAGCGCGCCGGTGCGGCCGACCTGGATGTTGATGCCGTTGAGCCGCGTGCGGGCCTGCTCGGCCGGGAACTTGTGCGCGATCGCCCAGCGCGGGGCGCGGCTCACGAAGCCCAGCCGCTCCTGCCAGTCGATGCGGTCGACCTTGTAGACGACGCCGTCGATGTCATAGGGCAGGTCCGGCCGCTCCTCGCCGATCTTCCTGTAGAAGGCACGCACCGCATCGCCGGTGCGGCAGAGCCTTGTGAGCGGATTGGTCTTGAAACCCCACTCCTTAAGCATCTTCAGGTATTCGCTGTGGGTCTTCCACGACCGCGGCTCGGCCTCGCCCCAGGCATAGGCGAAGAACCGCAAGGGCCGTTCCGCCGTGATCTCGGGATCGAGCTGGCGCAGCGAGCCTGCCGCCGTGTTGCGCGGGTTGACGTAGGCCTTCTCGCCGGCAGCGACCTGGCGCTCATTCAGTTCAAGGAACGCCTTGCGCTCCATGTAGACTTCGCCGCGCACGTCGAGCGAGCTGGGCACGCCCTTGCCTTTCAGCTTCTGCGGGATGTCCTTGATGGTCTTGAGGTTCGCGGTGACGTCCTCGCCGGTCGTGCCGTCGCCGCGCGTGGCGCCTTGCACGAACTCGCCGTTCTCGTAACGCAGGCTGATCGACAGGCCGTCGATCTTGGCCTCACAGCTGAAGGCGATCTCGGCGTCGGGCGTGAGGTCCGTCTCGCGCTCGAGGCCGCGCCGTACGCGGTCCAGGAAGCCCTGCAGCTCCTCGTCGGTGAAGGCATTGTCGAGCGACAGCATCGGCCGGCGGTGCGTGACCTTGGTGAAGGCGGTCGTCGGCGTCGGTGCCACACGCTGCGTCGGACTGAACATGTCGACGAGCTGCGGAAACTTCGCCTCGATGGCCTTCAGCCGCTGGCGCAGCTTGTCGTAGTCCGCGTCGGAGATCTCCGGCGCATCCTTCTCGTGATAGAGCTTGTCGTGATGGCCGATCTCATCGGCGAGGCGCTTGTGCTCACCGCGGGCCTGGCGCTCGGTGAGTTCTTCGACTTTCAGCGCGGCGACCACTTTGGCAGCTTTGGACATCGCGGTCTCCTCAGCCCGCCGCCGCCATCAGGCGATCCGCGGCGGCGCGCGCCTCGGCCGTCACTTCGGCGCCGGACAACATGCGCGCGATCTCTTCGCGGCGCCCCTTGGCGTCGAGCGCCACCACGTCGGTGCTGGCAGAGGTCCTGGTCGTGGTCTTGCGGATCAGCCAATGCCGGTCGGCAATCGCGGCAACCTGGGGTGAATGCGTGACCACCAGCACCTGAACCTCCTTTGCCAACCGCTTCAACCGCTCGCCAACCGCGGCGGCCGTGGCGCCGCCGATACCGGAGTCGACTTCGTCGAACACGATGGTGGCGGCGTCACCCACCTTGGCGAGACAGACCTTGAGCGCCAGCAGGAAACGCGAGAGCTCGCCGCCCGAGGCGATCTTGGCGATCGGCGCAGGCGGCGCGCCGGGATTGGTGGAGACGGTGAACTGCACGCGATCGGTGCCGGCCTCGGACCAGTCGGCTTCCGGCTGGGCCACGATCTCGGTCACGAACTTCGCCTTCTCGAGCTTGAGCGGCGCCAGCTCCGAGCCGACCGCCTTGTCGAGCCTGGCCGCTCCCTTGCGCCGTGCGGCGGCCTGCGCCTCGGCAGCCGCTACATACTGCGCGCGCGCGGCCTTGGCCGCTGCCGCAAGTTTCTTGAGACCGACCTCGCCACTGTCCAGAGCGGCAAGCTGTGCCGCCATCTTTTCCGCCAGCGGAGCGAGATCCGGAACCGTAACGCTGTGCTTGCGAGCCAGGGCGCGGAGCGCGAACAGGCGCTCCTCGATCTTCTCCAGGCGGGCAGGATCGAATTCCAGGGCCTCCCGGGCCGTCTCGAGCTGGGCCTGCGCTTCGGTCGCCTCGCTGAGTGCCCTGTCGAGTGCCGCAAGCGATGCATCGAGATGACCGGCGGCCTTGTCGGCATTGCGCTCGATCAGGCGATGGGCGGTGCTGAGGGCATGCACGGCGCCCTTGCCATGCTCGAGTTCACCCAACGCCTGCGTCACGGCTTCGCCCAGCGCCGTGCCCGCACGCAGCAGCTGCCGCTCGGCCGCCAGCGTCTCCTCGTCGTCGGCCCGGGGCGCGAGTGCTTCCAGTTCCTTGACGGCGTGACGCAGAAACTCCTCATCGCGCCGCGCGGCTGCGGCGGCCGCTTCGGCATCGGAACGCGCCTGTTCGGCGGCCCGCCACACGGCCCAGGCCGCCCGCACCGTAGCCCCCTGTTTCTCGAGGCCAGCGAAAGCATCGAGCGAGCCGCGATGCGTGGCCATGTCCAAGAGTCCGTGCTGGTCCATCTGCCCCTGGATCTCGACAAGGGTGTCGCCCAGCCGCCGCAGCAGCGCGACCGACGCAGGCTGGTCGTTCACGAAGGCGCGGCCGCGGCCATCGGCGCCGATCGCGCGGCGCAACGTGAGGACATCCTCGTCGTCGAGGCCCTGCTCCGCCAGGATCGCGTGGGCGGCATGCTCCCGGGAAAGATCGAACGACGCCGCGATCGAGGCCTGAGCGGCGCCGCGGCGGACCACACCGGACTCGGCGCGGGCACCGAGCACCAGCCCAAGAGCATCGATCAGGATGGATTTTCCGGCGCCGGTCTCGCCGGTCAGTGCCCCCAAATTGCTGGCATCGGGGCCGCCTGTCGCATCGCGCGCAAAAGTAAGATCGAGCTTTTCGATCAGAACGAAATCGCGGATCGAAAGCGACTGCAGCATGGCCTTATTTGTCGTCGATCCGGAAATCCTCGCCGGTGAGAATGAAGTAGCTGTCGGCGTACCAGTCGCTGCCCGGGAAGTTGTGACCGAGAACCGCCGCCGCCTCCTTGGCCTCGCTCTTGACGCCCAGCGCCATGTAGCATTCGACCAGACGATGGAGCGCTTCAGGCACATGAGTGGTCGTCTGGTACCGCTCGATCACCGTGCGATAGCGGTTGATCGCGCCAATGTACTGCTGCTGCTTCTGATAGTAGCGGCCGATGTCCATTTCCTTGCCGGCCAGATGGTCGATGGTGAGTTCGACCTTGAGGCGCGTGTCGCGGGCATAAGGTGACTCGGGGAAACGCTTGACGACCTCGGCCAGGGCATCGAGCGCCTTCTGGGTGATGCCCTGGTCGCGGCCCACGTCGGAGATCTGCTCGTAGTAGCACAGCGCCTTCAGGTAGTAGGCGTACGGGATGTCCTTGTGGCCGGGATGGAGCTGGATGAAGCGGTCGAGCGCGATCAGCGCGTCGTCATACTTGTTCGACTGGTAGTAGGTGAAGGCGGCCATCACCTGAGCCTTGGTCGCCCACACCGAATAGGGATGCTGGCGGTCGACTTCCTCGAATTCCTTGGCGGCTTGCTTGTAATTCTCTGCGCCCAGGTCATCGAGCGCGCGATTGTAGAGCTGGTCGACCGGCTGTTCGACGTAGGTCGCGTTATCGTCCTTGCCGCTGAACCAACCGCAGCCGGCGACCATCGTCACCGCCAGCAGCGCAGCCGCCCTGAACGCTTTGCCCATCAACGCCTTCACCATGACCCATCCGTCTTACATTGTGCCGCGCGTTATATCACGCGACGGACAAAAAAAGAGGGGCCGAAAGGCCCCTCAAAAAGCATATTCGCTTTTGCTTTGGCCGTCGCCCCGGCACTCACAACGAAGTGGTGCCAGTGCCGGGCCGACGGCAAGATTCAGTTGAAAGCGAAAATGCTATAGATGCGTGGATCACTACAACGCCGAGCGTCAGTTTGCCTGCCGACGCAAAAACGCCGGGATTTGTAGTTCGTCGTCCTCGCGAGCCGGTTTGGCCCGATCCGCGGGGTCGAGGCTGATGGACGTCTGAACCGGCGCCGGACGAGGCGCAGCCTTGGGGGCCACGGAAACGACGCTTTCCGGTGCCGGACGCGGCGCCGGCGCCGGCTCGAGTGCGGCCGCAGGCGCCGCAGCAGGAGCGACAACCGGCGTCAGGCCCTTGGGTGCCGCGAAGGCACCCGTGATGCGCTGGAACAGGTTGGGCGAGCGGCTTTCGGCGGCGGCTGCGGCAGGCCGCATTGCCGCCGGACGCGCGACCGGCTCGGTTGCGCGCACCGCCGGGCGAATCGCCGGACGGGTCACGCGCCAGTCGGTTTCGTCGACCAGCGGCTTCTGCGGAGCCGCCACCGGCTGCACCGGCGCGGCGGGCGACGCCGCGACCGGCTGAGGGACCGGCGCGGGCGCCTCGACAATCGGGGCCACCGCTTCGATCGGCTCCGGCTCCGGAGCCGTTGCGACCGGAGCCTGCATCATCACGACCGGCGCTGCCTGCATGACAGGAGCGGCCGGAGCGGCAGCGGCGACCGGCGCGACGGGCGGCGCCATCGCGGGCATCGCTTGAGGGGCAATCGGCTCGGCCATCGGCGCCGGAGCAGCCGCCATCGGCGGTGCGGCCGGCATCGCAGGCGCTGCCGGAATTGGCGCGGCGGCGGCGGCCGGCATGGCGACGCGACCGACCGGCGGCGCGGCCTGACGGCTGAGTGCCGGCTGGCCGGTCTGGATCGGCCGGTTCATCTCGAGATTGAGATAGTTCGGTACCGGCTGCTGGGCGGCCAGCGCGGAGATGCCGGTGGAGACCACCGACACGCGCATGCGTCCCTGCATCGAAGCATCGAAGGTCGAACCGAAGATGATGTTGGCGTCGGCGTCGACTTCCTCGCGGATGCGGTTGGCCGCCTCGTCGACCTCGTGCAGGGTCATGTCGAGACCGCCGGTGATGTTGATGAGAACGCCCTTCGCGCCCTTCATCGAGTGGTCTTCCAGCAGCGGGTTCGAGATCGCGCTCTCGGCCGCGACGCGGCTGCGATCGGGACCTTCGGCCTCGCCGGTGCCCATCATCGCCTTGCCCATCTCGCCCATGACGGTGCGGATGTCGGCGAAGTCGAGGTTGATGAGGCCAGGCATGATCATGAGATCGGTGACGCCGCGCACGCCCATGTGCAGCACGTCGTCGGCCATCTTGAAGGCGTCTGCGAACGTCGTCTTCTCGTTGGCGATCTTGAACAGGTTCTGGTTCGGAATGACGATCAGCGTATCGACCACCTTCTCCAGCTCGAGGATGCCCTGCTCCGCCGACTGCATGCGGCGGCGGCCCTCGAAGTGGAACGGCTTGGTGACGACGCCGATGGTGAGGATGCCCTGCTCGCGCGCCGCGGCGGCGATCACGGGAGCCGCACCGGTACCGGTGCCGCCACCCATGCCCGCAGTGACGAACACCATGTTGGCGCCGTCGAGGAGCTGAAGGATCTCCGGCAGCGCCTCTTCGGCGGCCTGACGGCCGACCTCGGGACGCGCGCCCGCGCCCAGGCCCTGCGTAATGGTGATGCCGAGCTGCACGCGGCGATCCGCCAGCGACTGGCCGAGCGCCTGCGCGTCGGTATTCGCGACGATGAATTCGACGCCTTCGAGCGCCGCGCTGATCATGTTGTTGACGGCGTTTCCGCCCGCGCCACCGACACCGATGACGGTGATACGCGGCTTAATCTCCGACTCCGTTTGAGGGAGACTGAGGTTGATTGTCATGAGGGCTTTCTCCACGCAAACGAGGGGGTTATCTGCCCCGAGTTCCGCCGTGGACCTCGTTCTGAGGTGTAAGGCCCTACGTCAGCTCGGGTTTTTATGGTTGTCTACAGCCTGTGGAGATAGCCAACCTCCACACACTACATATTGCCTAAAAGTTCTCTCTAATCCAACT
>CAIWTJ010000184.1 GCA_903915535.1 Enhydrobacter aerosaccus | reverse complement strand
CCAGATCCGCGAAGTGTTCAAGGTCACCAAGGCCGGCAACGTCGCGGGCTGCATGGTCACCGACGGCAAGGTCACGCGCGGCAACAAGGTTCGCCTGTTGCGCGACAACGTCGTGATCCACGAGGGCACGCTGAAGACGCTTCGCCGCTTCAAGGACGAAGTGAAGGAAGTGCAGCATGGCTTCGAGTGCGGCATGGCGTTCGAGAACTACGACGACATCAAGGTCGGCGACGTGATCGAATGCTTCGACGTCGAGGCGGTCCAGCCGACCTTGTGAGTTGAGGAAAGGGAAACGCCATGTCGCGGCGTAGCTCGTCCGACCGAGAAAAGAACCGCGCGCCCGGGCAGCGTCAGCTGCGTGTCGGCGAGGAGATCCGCCACCTGCTGGCGGAACTCCTCGAGCGCGGCAACATGCGCGATCCCGATCTGCGCGATGCCACCATCACGGTGACGTCGGTCGACGTCAGCCCCGACCTGCGCAACGCCACGGCGTTCGTGATGCCGCTGGGTGGCCAGGACAAGGAACGGCTGCTCGCGGCGCTGCGGCGTGCGGCGCCGTGGTTCCGTGGCCGGGTGAGCGAGAAGGCGGGCCTGCGCACGGCGCCGGAAATCCGCTTTGCCCTCGACCGCACCTTCGACGAGGCCGACAAGATCGGCGCCCTGCTGCGCCGGCCCGACGTCGCGCGCGACATCAAGGACGAGTGAAGCCGCCCCAAGTGAAGCCGCCGCACGTGAAGCGGCCCAAGAACAAGATCGACGGCTGGGTCGTGCTCGACAAGCCGCTCGGCCTGGGTTCGACCAGCGCCGTCGGCCGCGTGCGCTGGCTGTTCGGCGCGGCGAAGGCAGGTCACGGCGGCACGCTCGATCCGCTGGCGACAGGCGTCCTGCCGATCGCGCTCGGCGAGGCGACCAAGACCGTTCCCTTCGTGATGGACGGCCGCAAGGAATACAAATTCACTCTCTGCTTTGGCGAAGCGCGCTCGACGGAAGATGCCGAGGGCGAGGTGACGGGCACCAGCGACGTCCGGCCGACCGATGAGGCGATCCGGGCCGCCCTGCCGGCCTTCACGGGCGAGATTCAGCAGACGCCACCGGCCTTTTCTGCCCTCAAAATCGATGGCCAGCGGGCCTATGACCTAGCGCGCGCGGGTGAAATCTTGGAAATGAAGCCCCGCACGGTGACGATCGAGCGCCTGGAGTTGCTGGGCCGTCCAGACGCCGACCATGCAGATTTCGTGGTTGGGTGCGGAAAGGGCACCTATATCCGGTCCCTGGGGCGGGATCTGGCGCTGGCGCTCGGGACCGTCGGATACCTGTCCGCCTTGCGTCGGACGGTCGCCGGGCCATTCCGCGAAGAGGGGTCCATTTCGCTTCCCAAGCTGGAGGCCCTCGGGCATATTCCGCCGCTTCTTGGGGCCCTGGCTCCCGTTGCGACCGCGCTGGACGACATCCCGGCGCTGGCCATGACGGAGGCCCAAGCCGATCTGTTGCGCCACGGCCAACCGGTTTTCTTGACCCAGGACGTACCCCCATCCGGTGCACTCGTTCGTGCCGAATGCGGTCAGAAGCTGGTCGCGCTGGTCCGTTCGGATGGCGTGTCTCTCCAGCCGGTACGCGTCTTCAACCTTTAGTTTTCAGGAGAATCCGATGTCGATTACGGCAGACCGCAAGGCGGAGCTGATCAAGACGTACGCGCAGGCCTCGGGCGACACCGGTTCGCCGGAAGTGCAGGTCGCGATCCTCAGCGAACGCATCACCAATCTCACCGAGCATTTCAAGGACCACAAGAAGGACCACCACTCGCGTCGTGGTCTGCTCAAGATGGTCGGCCAGCGCCGCCGTCTTCTCGACTATCTCAAGGACCGCGACTCCACGCGCTACGACAAGCTGATCGAGCGTCTGGGTCTGCGTCGCTAAGAGTTCCAGGCCTCGCCGTTCGGCGGGGCCTTTTCGTGTCGCGATCTCGGGTTCCCGTCGAGTTTGGCCTGACGTCGCGACCTCGCAGTAACCGGGAAGGCAGGGGCATGTTGCAAAGGCCTGGCCCGGTCCTGTCGACGCAAGGGCGTCGGCGGGCGGTCGCACCCTGACGGGGGCGGCGACCGTGTAGGAAAGGAAAGATGGAAAATGTCTGACATGTTCAAGGACAAGGTATTTCGCAAGGAAATCGACTGGGCGGGCCGCAAGCTCGTGCTGGAGACGGGCCGTATCGCGCGCCAGGCCGATGGCGCCGTGTTCGCGACCTACGGCGGCACCACGGTGCTGGCCGCCGTCGTGTTCGAGAAGAAGCCGAAGCCCGGCCTCGACTTCTTCCCGCTGACCGTCAACTACCAGGAAAAGGCTTTTGCCGCGGGCAAGATCCCGGGTGGCTTCTTCAAGCGTGAAGGCCGTCCGAGCGAGAAGGAAATCCTGACCTCGCGCCTGATCGATCGCCCGATCCGTCCGCTGTTCCACGAGAGCTATCGCAACGAGACGCTGGTCGTCGTGACCACGCTCGCGCACGATCTCGAGAACGATCCCGACATCCTGGCGATGGTCGCCACGTCGGCCGCGCTCACGATCTCGGGCGTGCCGTTCATGGGCCCGATCGGCGCCGCGCGCGT
>CAIWTJ010000183.1 GCA_903915535.1 Enhydrobacter aerosaccus | reverse complement strand
TCTGCCCCGAGTTCCGCCGTGGACCTCGTTCTGAGGTGTAAGGCCCTACGTCAGCTCGGGTTTTTATGGTTGTCTACAGCCTGTGGAGATAGCCAACCTCCACACACTACATATTGCCTAAAAGTTCTCTCTAATCCAACTGCCAATGCGACCAATTCGGCTCGAAGGAAGGTCCACGGACTGCGGTTGGGACTGCGCAACGGCATGATTCTGCTGCGCAAAGGCCAGCAGTCCGGCGGCGGCCGAGAAGGCCGGACCACCGGTCGAATCTGCGAGGCCGGCAAGCCTTAAAGGCCCGCCAGTACGCACTTTCTTGTTGAGGACGGCCGCCGCGACTTCGGGCACGCCATCGAGCTGGCAGGCGCCGCCCACCAGGACGGCACGGCCGCCGGCCAACTTATCCACACCGCTGGCCTCGAGACGATTCCGGACCAGCTCGAATGTCTCCTCGATTCGCGGCCGGATGATGCCGACCAGGATCGAGCGCGGGATGTGGTTGGGCCGCGTGCGCTCCTCTTCGCCGATCAGAGGCACGTCGATGATGTCGTATTCGTCGTTCGGCCGGCTCACGGCGCGGCCGATCTGGGTCTTCATGCGCTCGGCATGCAGCACCGGCGTCGACAGACCGCGCGCGATGTCCTTGGTCACGTGCTCGCCGCCCACCGGAATCGAATCGACGTGCATGAGATGGCCTTCGTAGAACACCGCGATCGAGGTCGTGCCGCCACCCATGTCGATCAGCGTTACGCCCAGGTCGCGCTCGTCGGAGACCAGCGAACTCAGACCGGCGGCATGAGACGCCACGACCCGCTCGGAGATCTCGAGATGGGCGCGGCGCACGCAGACCTGCAGGTTGCGCATCGCACCGCTGGCGGCGGTCACGAGATGGACGTCGACGCCCAGCCGCTCGCCGAACATGCCGCGTGCGTCGTGCACGGTCGATCCATCGACCGAGAAGCCGACGGCGGCGGAATGGATGATGTCGCGGTCGGCAGTCTCGGCCGGCAACTGTATGAGCTGCTGGACGCGGCGCACGTCGCGCTCGCCGATTTCGTGATGACCGATTACCACCTCGTGCTGCTGCTTCTCCGAGGCGGGTGAGCCGCCGCTGACGCCGACGATGACCTCGCGCACATGCTCGCCGCACATTTCTTCCGCCGTCGACACCGCCGAGGAGATGGCCCGGGTCGCTGCTTCCATGTCGACGATGTTGCCCGAGCGCATGCCGAGCGCCGGCTGTTGACCGATACCCACGACACGGAGGCCTTGTCCGTCGACTCGCGCGACAAAGCACACGACCTTGCTGGTGCCGATGTCGAGAGCTGCAATGACGCCATTTCTTGTCTTAGCCACGGTGTCCCCCGTTTTCCTACGCGTACACTGGAGAGGTTTTCTTCATTCGCTTCACGCCGGTCCGGCCGATGAATCGACCGCGCGCTTTCTCAAGTAGAGCTTGTCAGGCAGCCGCAGATCGACGACGCCGAATTCGCGCGACAGCAGCTTGTAGGAACCGTCGAGCTTGGCCGCGCGCTGGAGGGCGGCAATCGCGTCCTCTTCCGGCAGCCAGATCTCCGTCCCGTTGGTCAGTACGAGATTCCAGCGGCGCTGACCGACCCACACGGCGGCGCGCAATTGCTTGGTGATCGCCGGCTCCCAGGCCAGCAGCAGCAGAAGCTCGCCGACACGCTCCGGCGCGCCGGGTCCGCCCAGCAGCAGGAGCGACTCGTAGCCCGGCGGCATGCGGTTGGCGCGCACGGTGCGGCCGTTGGTGTCGATCAGCGTGTACTCGCCGCCGCTCTGCCAGATCGCCACGGCGCGACGTTCCTTGAGCGTGACATAGAGCGTATCCGGCAACCGGCGCTCGACGGTCGCGCTCGCCACCCAGTCGATCGCCTCGAGCCGCTTGCGCGCCGCATTGAGGTCGATGCCGAGGAGGGAATCGCCGGTCTTCACGTTGAGTGCCGCCAGCACGGCACTGCGCTCGACATATTCGCGGCCCTCGACCGTGACATCGGCCAGCTTGAACGGCGTCAGCGCGCCAGCGACCGAGCGCACGGCCGCGTCGACCTCGGCCTGCGCCTTGACCAGCAGACCTTCGTGCCAGGCCCACCAGCCGCCGCCGCCGCCGCTGCCCAGCAGCAGCACGAGCGCGCCCAGCATCATCGGCTGGCGCCACAGCGGCCGGCCCGGCTTGCGCATCGTGCCGCGCTTCTTGCGGCGATCGTAATCGCGCCCGTTCGAAGAGGTCTTGGTCGTGCGCTTCAAGAGGGGCGCCTCGCGTGCTCGACCATCCAGGTCATGAGTTCGGACCACGAGATCCCCGCCCACTTCGCCTGCTCGGGCGCCAGCGACAGCGGTGTCATGCCGGGCTGCGTATTGAGTTCGAGAATGACCAGCCCGGAAGTCCCCGGCTTCTTGTCGTCCCAGCGGAAGTCGGCGCGGCTCAATCCGTTGCAGCCCAGCGCCTGGTGCGCCATCAGCGCCCACTGCCTGGCAAGCTCGTAGATCTCGGCGGGAACCGGCGCGGGCACCAGATGCTCCGTGACGCCGTCGGTGTACTTCGCCTCGTAGTCGTAGAAGCGCGTGCGCGGACGCAGCTCGGTCACCGCGACGGGCTTGTCGTCCATGACGGCGACGGTGAGCTCGCGGCCCGGCACGAATTTCTCGATCAGCACGCGCTCGCCGAACGCCGCCTCCGCTGCCTCGACGGCGGCGAGATTGTCGCCTTCATGCACGATGTGCACGCCGACGCTCGATCCCTGGTCGATCGGCTTCACCACATAGGGTCGCGGCATCGGATCGCCGGCCGCAAGCGATTGGCGCTCGACCACGCGGCCGTCGGCGACGCGCAGGCCGATCGACGTGAAGACATGGCGCGACATCGGCTTGTCCATGGCGATCGCCGAGGCGAGCACGCCCGAGTGCGTGTAGGGCACCTTCAGGATCTCGAGGACGCCCTGGATGCAGCCGTCCTCGCCGTACTTGCCGTGCAAGGCGTTGAAGACGACCTCGGGTCCGCCACCCTTGGCGGGACGCAGGAACTCGACCAGCGCACGCAGGTCACGCTGCACGTCGTACTCGACGACCGTGTGACCGCCTTCGCGCAACCCCTCGGCGCAGGCCTTGCCGCTCACCAGCGAGACCTCCCGCTCGGGCGACCAGCCGCCCATCAGCACCGCGACGTTGCTCATTTCGGCTCACCGATCCGGCGGATTTCCCACTGCAGCAGGATGCCGCTCTGCTCGAACACGCGATGGCGCACTTCCTCGCCCAGGCCCTCGATCTCGGTGGCCGTGGCGTCGCCGGTGTTGATCAGGAAATTCGTGTGCTTCTCCGACACCTGGGCCGCCCCCACGGCGAGGCCGCGGCAGCCCGCCCGGTCGATCAGCTCCCAAGCCTTGAGACCGGGCGGATTGGCGAAGGTCGAACCGCCGGTACGGCTGCGCGGCTGCGACTCCGAACGTGCCGAGTCGATCTCGGCGATGCGCCGCGCGATCGCGAGCTGGTCGCCGGGCGCCGCGCGCAGACGCGCAGACGTGAAGATCCAGTCCGTCGGAGCCGTGCTGTGACGGTAGCCGAGGCCGAGCTGCGCCGGAGCGACGGTGCGAACCTCGCCCGCGCGATCGACCGCCTCCGCGGAGATCAGCACTTGCGCGAGATCGCCGCCGTAGGCGCCAGCATTGGTCGGGAAGGCGCCGCCGATGGTTCCGGGAATGCCGCTCAGGAACTCGAGGCCGGTCAGTGAATGATCGCGCGCCGTCAGCGCCACGTTGAGGTCGGGCGCGCCGGCGCCGGCGATCACCTCATGGCCGTCGACCGACACGCCGGTGAACCCGCGCATGAGGCGGATGACGACTCCCTTGATGCCGCCGTCCCGCACCAGCACGTTCGAGCCCAATCCGAGCACCGTCACCGGCACCTCGCGCGGCAGCGCCGCGAGGAACGACGCGAGGTCCTCGGTGTCGGCCGGCCGGAACAGCACTTCCGCGTTGCCGCCCGCCCGGAACCAGGTCTGCGGACCCAGCGGCGCGTCGGCCGTCAAGCGGCCGCGCGGCCGGGGCAGCCGGTCGATCAGGTGCGAGGTGGACGCGGCAGCCATCATGCGGCCGGCCCGGTGTCGTTGGCGATCGCGCGCAGGCCGGCCTGCTCGTTGGCGAGCTGCTGGATCTGGCCCGGCAGCGCATGCGCCCAGGCGGTGATGTTGCCCGCGCCGAGGCAGACCACGACGTCGCCCGGCCGCGCGACCTGCCAGATCAGGCCCGGCAGATCGCCCGGCGCTTCGAGCGGCATCACGTCCCGGTTGGTCGAGCGGCGCACCATGCCGACCAGCATGTCGCGATTGACGCCCTCGATCGGCGCCTCGCCCGCGGCATAGACGTCGGCGATGATCACGGTGTCGGCGTCGCCGAAGCAGTTCGCGAACTCCTCGCGCAGCGCGCCCAGGCGCGAGTAGCGATGCGGCTGCATCACCGCGATCACCTTGCCCGAGCCGCCATAGGCCTGGCGCGCGGCGCGCAGGACGGCGGCAATCTCGACCGGATGATGGCCGTAGTCGTCGATCACCGTGATGCCGTGCGCCTCGCCGGTCTTGGTGAAGCGCCGTTTCACGCCGGCGAACGACGCCAATGCCGTGCGGATCGTCTCGTCGGACAGGCCCATTTCCTGCGCGACGGCAATCGCGGCCAGGGAGTTCAGCACATTGTGCTGGCCGAACATCGGCAGGCGCACGCCCTCGATGGTGCGGGACACGTTGGTCGCGCGGTTCTGGATCAGCACGTCGAAGTCGGCGCCGTTGCGGTCGAGCTTGAGGTTCATCGCGCGCACGTCGGCGTTGACGCCCGTGCCGTAGGTCACGATGCGGCGGTCGGCGACGCGCGGGATCAGCGCCTGGACCTCGGGATGGTCGACGCAGAGCACGGCGAAGCCATAGAACGGGATATTCTCGACGAAGCGCACGAAGGCGTCGCGCAAGGCATCGAACGTGCCGTAGTGATCGAGATGCTCGGGATCGACGTTGGTCACGATGGCGATCGTGGCGGGCAGGCGCAGGAACGAGCCGTCGGATTCGTCGGACTCGACCACCATCCAGTCGCCCTCGCCGATGCGGGCATTGGTGCCGTAGGCGTTGATGATGCCGCCGTTGATCACCGTCGGATCGAGGCCGCCGGCGTCGAGCATGGCCGCGACCATCGACGTGGTCGTGGTCTTGCCGTGCGTGCCGCCGACCGCGATTGCCCAGCGCAGGCGCATCAGCTCGCCCAGCATCTCCGCGCGGCGCACCACCGGCACGAAGCGCGAGCGTGCCGCCAGCACTTCGGGATTGTCCTTCTTGACCGCGGACGAGACGACGACCACGGAAGCGCCGCCGACATTGTCGGCACGATGGCCGATGAAGACCTTGATGCCGAGGTCCGACAGGCGGCGCGTGTTGGCGCCGTCGGCGACGTCGCTGCCCTGCACCTTGTAGCCGAGGTTGTGCAGCACCTCGGCGATGCCGGACATGCCGATGCCGCCGATGCCGACGAAATGAATGAGACCGATATCGAGTGGCAGCGCTCTCATGCGGGGACTCCTCGCGAGGCGACGGGAAAGGGGGCCGCGATCAGTTCGGACACCATGTCGGCCAGCCGCGCCGCGGCATCGGGCCGGCCGGCGGCGTGTGCGGCGGATGCCATGTCGGCGAGGCGTTGCGGCGCTTCAAACAGCGACTTGAGATGCCCGGCGAGCGCCGCAACGGTGAAGTCGGCATGCGGGATCACGAGGCAAGCACCTTCGGCCTCGAAGGCGCGCGCGTTGGCGGTCTGATGATCGTCGGCAGCGTACGGGTAGGGAATCAGGATCGAGGGGCGTCCGATGGTCGCCAGCTCCGCCACGGTCGAGGCGCCGGAGCGGCCGATCACGAGATGAGCGGAGGCCAGTCGCTGCGGCAGGTCGACGAAGAACGGCGCGAGCTCGGCCACGATGCCCGCGCGATTGTAGACGCCGCGCACCTGCTCGAGATCCTCGGGCCGGCACTGCTGCACGAGCCGCAGCCGCGCGCGCAGCGGCGCGGGCAGCGACAGGATCGCCTCCGGAACGATCTGGCTGAAGGATGCGGCGCCCTGGCTGCCGCCGAACACGAGGATGTCGATCACGCGGTCGACACCCGGCGCGCGATAGGGCGAATTGCCCAGCGCCCGCACCGGCTCACGCACGGGATTGCCCACCAGCCGCGCGCGGCTGTCGGTGTCGGCGATGTACCGCGTACGTGCGAACGACGTCGCAACGGCGGCAGCACCGCCCTGGACCATGCGGTTGGCGCGGCCGAGCACCGCGTTCTGCTCGTGCAGAATCGACGGCAGGCGGCGCAACCGGGCGGCCATCATCGTCGGAACCGAGGCATAGCCGCCGAAGCCCACGACGGCCGACGGCGCGATGCGACCGAGCGCCCGCCAGGCGTCGAGCAGACCGAGGCCCAGCGCGAAGACGCCCAGCAGCTTCTTCTGCAGCGAACCGGTCGGGCTCGCCGAATGGATGTAGTGCACCGGCTGGCGGGCGAGCGCGCCCTGCCACTGCTTGCCGCGCGCATCGGTGACCAGCGTGAACGGCACGCCGCGCGCCTCGAGCTCGCCCGCCAGCGCTTCGGCGGGGAACACGTGCCCGCCGGTGCCGCCGGTTGCGAGAACCACGGGACGCGGATCGGCCATCAGACGGCCTCCCTCAGGCCCGCATGCTCGCGGGTCAGCGAGAGCAGCATGCCGACGCAGATCGCCATCGCAAGCGCCGACGAGCCGCCGTAGGAGATGAACGGCAGGGTCATGCCCTTGGCGGGAATAAGCTGGATGGTCGAGGCCATGTTGATCGCAGCCTGCAGGCCGAACTGCACGCCGAGCCCGGTGGCCGCCAGCGTGATGAACAGGCTGGTCTCCTTCGACGCGCGCGACAGCGTGCGCAGCGTCACGAAGGCGAACAGGCCGAGCACGAGCAGGCAGCAGACCAGGCCGAATTCCTCGCCGCACACCGCCATGATGAAGTCGGTGTGCGCATCCGGCAGCGCCGCCTTCACCGTACCCTCGCCCGGACCGCGGCCGAACAGCGAGCCGTTCATGAACGCCTCGAGCGCGGTGTTGACCTGGTAGTTGTCGCCCGACGAGGGATCGAGGAAGCGGTCGAAACGGCTGCGCACGTGGTTGAAGAAGAAATAGGCGCCGACCAGGCTGCCCACGCCGCCGACCACGCCGAAGCCTGCGACCCACATCGGCAGGCCGACAACGAAGAGCTGTGCCGCCCACACCGAGGCCACGACGATGCTCATGCCAAGGTCGGGCTGCATCAGCAGCAGCGCCAGGGTCGAGCCGACCAGCAACGTCGAGAGCATGTAGCCCGGCGCGCGGCGTTCGGCGCGCGCCTGCGCGAGCAACCAGGCCGAAATCACCGCCAGGCTGGGCTTCACGAACTCCGACGGCTGCACGCTCGACAGGCCCGGCACCGAGATCCAGCGCCGCGCGCCCTTGATCTCGACGCCGATCACGAAGGTCAGCGCCAGCAACACCAGGCTGCCGCAGAAGACGAGCAACGCCAGCCGACGGACATGGCGCGGCGAGGCGAGCGAGATGCAGAGCATCACCACGAGCGCGATCGGCAGGAAGATGAACTGGCGCTTGGCGAACATGAAGGAGTCCGCGCCGATGCGCTCGGCGGCCGGCGGCGACGCCGCGAGCGTCAGCAGCACGCCGAACGCCATGATCGCCAGGACAGCGCCCAGCGCCCAGCGGTCGACCGTCCACCACCACTGGCCGATCAGGCTTCGGTCGTCGCGCGGAACCTGGATCACTCTGCTCTCCCCAGAACCTTGGCGCCCGGCAGGGCGCGCGCCATCTCACGGAAGGCATCGCCGCGATGCTCGTAGCTCTTCCACTGATCCCATGACGCACAGGCCGGCGACAGCAGCACCACCGCGGGGCCCTTGGCTTCCGCCTGCGTCCTGGCATGGGCGGCGTTCACCGCGGCCTGCAGGTCGCCGCAGCGCGTGAACTCGACCTTGCCCTTGAGCTGGCCTTCGAACAGGTCCGCCGCCTCGCCGATCAGGAAAGCGTGCCGCACGCGATTGAAATGCGGTGCGAGCGGCGCCACGCCGCCCTCCTTCGCCTGGCCACCGAGGATCCAGTAGATGTCCTTGTAGGAAGACAGGGCGCGCGCCGTGGCATCGGCATTGGTCGCCTTGCTGTCGTTGACGTAGGTCACGTTGCCGACGGCCGCTACCTGCTCCTGGCGATGCGGCAGACCCGGATAGGTACGCAGCGCGGCGGCCGCCTTCTCGCGCGGCACGCCGATCCAGCGCACGGCCGACCACGCGGCGGCCGCGTTCTGCGCATTGTGTTCCCCCGGCAGGGTCGGCAAGTCGGCGAACTCGACCTTGTAGCCTTCGCCGTCCTGGAGGAAGCCTGCCCGGTAGTTCACGCCGAGCGTGATCACGCGATTGAGCGCGAGCGGCACGACGGCGATGTCCTCGGCCAGACGCCGCTTGCTCAGCCAGCGGAAGACTTCCGCGGAATATTTGTCGTCGATGCCGATGATGGCGCAGTCGCGCGTCGCTTGCCGGTCGAACACGTGCTGCTTGGCCGCGACATAGCCCGCCATGTCGCCGTGCCGGTCGAGGTGATCGGGCGTGATGTTGAGCCAGACCGCGACATTGGCGCGGAACGTTTCGACCAGCTCGAGCTGGTAGGACGACATCTCGAGCACGTACACGCCACCCAGCCCCAGCGGCTCGAGGTCGAGTGCGCCGCGGCCGATGTTGCCGCCGACCTGGCTCGGCCAGCCGACGCTGTGCAGGATGTGGCCGATCAACGCCGTCGTCGTGGACTTGCCGTTGGTGCCCGTGACGGCGACGAAGCGCGCCTTCGGCTCGGCGCGCGCCAGCAGCTCGATGTCGCAGATGATCGGCTTGCCCGCCGCACGCGCGGCCGCCGCGACGGCGTGCGGCTTGGGCAGTGTGCTCGGAATGCCGGGGCTGATGACCAGGGCCGTGATCTTCGACCAGTCGATCCTGTCCGGGTCAGCGAGCTTGATGCCCGCGGCGGCCGCTGCATTGCGCGTCTCCGCGTTGTCGTCCCAGGCCACGCACTCGACACCTGCCGCCATCAGGGCGCGCATCGTCGTCAGGCCCGACCGCGCGAGGCCCAGGACGATGTACGACGATCCCTGGAGAAAGGAGAGGTTGATCATGCCGTCACCTGAGCTTCAGGGTGGCGAGGCCGATCATCGACAGGATGGCGGCGATGATCCAGAAGCGGAACACGATGGTGGGCTCGGCCCAGCCCTTCTGCTCGAAATGGTGATGCAACGGCGCCATGCGGAAGATGCGCTTGCCGGTCCACTTGAAGGACAGCACCTGCACGATCACCGACACGGTCTCGAGCACGAACAGCCCGCCCACGATCGCCAGCACGAACTCGTGCTTGATCACGACCGAGGTGGCGCCCAGCGCGCCGCCGATCGCGAGCGATCCCGTGTCGCCCATGAACACCATGGCGGGCGGCGCATTGAACCACAGGAAGCCCAACCCGGCGCCGACCAGGGCCGACAGCAGCACGGCCAGTTCGCCGGCGCGCGGCACGTGCGGCAGGAACAGGTAGGTGGTGTAGCGCACGTTGCCCACGAGGTAAGCCAGCAGCGCGAAGACCATCGCCGCCATGATCACCGGACCGATCGCCAACCCGTCGAGTCCGTCGGTCAGGTTGACGGCGTTGGACGTGCCCACGATCACGAGAGAGGCAAAGGCCACGAAGCCGATCATGCCGAGCGGCAGCAACACGTCCTTGAGGAACGGGAAAGCGAGCATGTAGCGCAGCGGGGTCGGCGAGCCTTGCGCGGCAAAGTAGGCCGCGACGGCCGCGACCACGAGCGAGACCGTGAACTTCACCCGGCCCGGCACGCCCTTGGTATTGCGCTTGGTGACCTTCAGGAAGTCGTCGAGGAAACCCACGATGCCGAAGGCCACGGTGACGCCCAGCACGATCCAGACGTAGCGGTTGGTGAGGTCCGCCCACAGCAGGGTGCCGATCGCCAGCGAGATCAGGATCAGCAGCCCGCCCATGGTCGGCGTGCCCTTCTTGCCGATGACGTGGCTGACCGGTCCGTCTTCCCGGATCGGCTGGCCCTGCTTCTGCTTGCTGCGCAGGAAACAGATCAGGCCGCCGCCGATCACGAAGCTGATGATCAACGCCGTCAGGAAGGCCGCGATCGACCGGAAGGTCAGGTAACGGAAGAGGTTGAACGGGCTGAAGATGTCCGCCAGCGGGTAGATGAAATTGTAGATCATGCGTCAGCGCTCCGCTTCGCCGCCGCTCGCCGCGAGAATGGCGTCGACGACATTTTTCATTTTTGATCCCAGCGAACCCTTCACGGCAATCACGTCCCCGGCCTTCAGCGCCGCCGCGACATCACCCGCGATCGCGGCGGAGTCGGCGCCATAGGCGCCCTTCTGTTCCGCTGCGAGCTTCGACCACAGCGCCTTCATGTGCGGGCCACAAAGAAAGACCCGCGTTGCCCCGCTTGCGGCGACGGCACCGGCGAGACCGGCGTGGAACGCGTCCGCGCCCTCCCCTAGTTCGCGCATGTCGCCCATCACCAGCAGCCGCCGCCCGCCCGGCGCCGGTTCCGTGCGTGCCAGCACGGCAAGCATCGCTTCCATCGACGCAGGATTGGCGTTGTAGCTTTCGTCGAGCAGCTCGATCGTGCCGGCGCCGAAGTTCAGCCGCCGTCGCGCGCCACGCCCCGGCGTGGCCTTGACCTCTGAGAGCGTCGCTGCCGCCTTTAGCACGTCGGCACCGAGCGCCTCCACCACCGCAAGCGCGGCGAGGCTGTTCAAAACCTGATGCTCGCCCGCGGCGCCAAGCCGATATGCGATGCGCCGTCCGTGCAGATTGGCAACGACATCGCTGCCCGTGTCTTGCAGGTCGCACGCAACAAGCCGGGCGTCGGCCGCCGCATCCTTGCCGAAGGCCACGATGCGGCTCACGCCGAAGGCCTTGGCGTGCGCGACGAGGCGCTGATAGTGGCGGCTGTCGCGATTGAGCACCGCCACCGCGTCCGCGCGCATGCCGGCGAACAGGCAGGCCTTCTCGTCGGCGATGGCTTCTTCCGAGCCCAAGTGACCGATATGCGCGGGGCCCACGTTGGTGATCACACCGACATGGGCTTCGACCTGGCGCGCCAGCGGCTCGATCTCGCCAGGGTGATTCATGCCGATCTCGAACACGCCGTAGCGCGCATCGCGCGGCAGGCGGGCGAGGCTGATCGGCACGCCCACGTGGTTGTTGTAGCTCGCGGTGCTGGCCGAGGTCGGCGCCTGGGCCGACAGCATGGCGCGCAACGCGTCCTTCGTACTGGTCTTGCCCGCCGAGCCCGTGACGCTCGCCACGCGCGCGTTGCAGCGCCCGCGCCCGGCATGGCCGAGATCGACCAGTGCCTTCATCGTGTCGGCGACCTTCACGAGGTTGCCCTTCGCCTCGGGCACGTCGCGGGACACGATCGCGGCGGCCGCGCCGCGCGAGAGTGCGTCGGCCACATAGGCATGGCCGTCGGTGCTCTCGCCGCTCATGGCGAAAAACAAATCGCCCTTGCCGACGGCGCGGCTGTCGAAGGTGACGCCGCTCGCCTCGAACGCGCCCGACATGGCCACCGGCGACAGGGCCTGGGCCACTTCATCGGAGGTCCACAGCGCGCTCATCGAATCGCCTCGGCGAACTCGCGGGCAACTTCGGCGTCGTCGAAGGGATGCGTCACGCCCTTGATCGTCTGGCCGGTCTCGTGGCCCTTGCCTGCGATCAGCAGCAGATCGTCGGCGCTCCGGAGCGCGGCCATGCCCTGCTCGATCGCAACGTGACGGCCCTCGCGCACTTCCGTGAAATTCTTTCGGCCGGCCGGGATGCCGCGCAGGATCTCGGCGCGGATCGCCTCCGGCTCCTCGCTGCGCGGATTGTCGTCGGTGACGATCGTGAGGTCGGCAAGGCGCGTGGCGATCTCGCCCATCACCGGCCGTTTGGCGCGGTCGCGGTCGCCGCCGCAGCCGAACACCACGACCAGCCTGCCCTTGGCGAAGGGCCGCAGGGTCGCGAGCACGGTCTCGAGGGCTTCGGGCTTGTGCGCGTAGTCGACGTAGACCGAAGCGCCGCTCCTGTGCCGCGCCACCAGCTGCAGCCGCCCCGGCGCACCGCGCAAAGTCGACAGGGCCGCCACGGCGCGCGCGGGATCGCCGCCGGTCGCTACGACGAGGCCGAGCGCCGCCAGCGCATTCGAGGCCTGGAAGCCGCCGACCAGCGGCAACTCCACATCGTATCGGCGTCCGAGCAGTTCGATGGCCAGCTGCTGGCCGGCCGGTGTCGGCGTGTCCGCCAGCAGGCGAAGCTCCGCGCCCTGGGTGCCGTAGCTCCAGAAGCGGATGCCGCGCTGGCGGCAGATCCCGGCGACGGACGCGGCCCGATCGCTGTCGGCGTTGACGACGGCGGTGCCGCCGGGCGGCAGCAGCTGCGCGAACAGCCGCGCCTTGGCCGCGAAGTAGGCGTCCATCGAAACGTGATAGTCGAGATGCTCGTGCGTGAGGTTGGTGAAGGCCGCCGCCTGCAGCCGCAGCCCATCGAGCCGATGCTGGTCCAGCCCGTGGCTCGACGCCTCGATGGCCAGATGCGTGACGCCTTCGTTCGCCAGCGTGGCGAGATCGGCGTGGAGCTGTACCTGGTCGGGCGTGGTAAGGCCCGCTTCGCGCGCGAAGCCCGGCGAGACGACGCCAAGCGTTCCGACGCTCGCGGCCTTGAAGCCGAGTGCGCTCCAGATCTGGCGCACGAAATCCACGGTCGAGGACTTGCCGTTGGTGCCGGTGACGGCGGCGATGGTCGCCGGCTGAAGTCCGGCGAAAGCCGCCGCCATCAAGGCCGCGCGACGGCGCGGATTGGCATCGCGCAGCACGACAATCTCGGGAGCGAGCGGCGGCAGCTCGGCATCGGGCGCCGCCAGGATCGCGACGGCGCCACGCTTCACGGCGTCGGCCACGAAGGACGCGCCGTCGGCTTTCGAACCGGAGAGTGCCGCGAACAGATAGCCGGGCCGAACCTTCCGCGAATCGAGCGCGAGGCCCGCAAGCACGGGATCGCCCGAGGAAACGCCCGAGGAAACGCCCATGAGTGGAGCGGTTGAGGGGGAGGTGTCGGCTGACTGCCGCATGAGTTCACTCAGCCGCAACGCGACGCACTCCGGGCGCGGCCACCGCCGCCTGTCCACCGGACCTGGCGGGCAGGGCCTTGTGCTGTTCGGCACGGTTGCGCGTGGCCGTCGACACGAACTGCGTGACGGGCGTCGCCGCGGTCGGGGCGGGCGCCGAGGAGACCTGCAGCGCCGCCGAATTGCCGGTCCAGTCGCCCGGCAGGATGCCGTACAGCGCCACCATGTTGGAGATGATCACCTTCACGCTGGGCGCCGACACCATGCCACCGGTCGCATAGCCGCCGGTCTCCGCCAGGCCCTTGGGCTCATCCAGTGAAACGAGAACGAGGAACTTCGGATCGCTCATGGGGAACGCCGCAACGAACGAGCTGAACAAGGCTTTTTTAACGTAGCCGCCGTGCCCGACCTTCTCCGCCGTACCGGTCTTGCCGCCCACTTCGTAGCCCGGGACGTCGCCCTTGCGGCCGGTGCCCTGGACGGCGTTGAGGCGCATCAGCTGGCGCATCAGCATCGAGGTCTTGGCCTGGATGATGCGGCGCCCGGGATCGCTCGCCCCGTTGCGCTTCACGAAGGTCGGGGGATAGAGGATACCGCCATTGATGATCGCCGCAACGCCGGTGGTGAGGTGCAGCGGCGTCACCGACATGCCGTGACCGAAGGCGATGGTCATGGTGCTGATCTTGGACCAGTGGTTCGGATAGAGCGGCCGGCCGAGCTCGGTCAGCTGGGTATTGAGCGGCTTCATGAAGCCCAGCTTTTCCAGGAAGGCGCGCTGCGTGTCGCCACCCACCTCGACTGCCATCTTGGCCGAGGCGATGTTGGACGAGTACGTGAAGACCTCCGGCAGACTCAGCACGCGATGCGGGACGTCGGGATCGTCGTGGATGGTGAACTTGTCGATCTTGATCGGCGAGCTCGCATCCACGCGCGAGTCCATCGTGAACTTGCCGGTATCGAGGGCGAGCGCGGTGTTGAACACCTTGAACATCGAGCCCTGCTCGTAGACGCCGAGAGTGGCGCGGTTGAACAGCGCCTCGTTGGTGATCGTGCGCGCGTTGTTGGCGTCGTAGGTCGGCAGCGACGCCATGGCGAGAATCTCGCCGTTGGTCACGTCCATCACGATCGACTGCGCGCCGATCGCCGAGAATTTCTTCACCGCGCGCGCCAGCTCTTCCTCGACCATGCGCTGCAGGCGAAGGTCGATCGAGAGCTGGACCGGCTGGCCGCTCTGGAGCTGCTGGTCGAAGAAGCGCTCGATGCCGCCCAGGCCCTGGTTGTCGATGCTGTCGTAGCCCACGACATGCGCGCCGGTCTGGCCCTGCGGATAGATGCGGCGCTCCTCGCTCTGGAACTCGAGGCCGGGAATGCCGAGGCGGTTCACCAGATTGTACTCGCGCGGAGTCATGCCGCGCTTGATCCAGACGAAGCTGCGGTCGGAGTCGAGCTTCGCCTTCATCTCCTCGTACTTGAACTCGGGCAATGCCGAGACGATCTTCTTCGCGGCCTCCGTCGTGTCGATCAGCAGGCGCGGATTGACGAAGGCCGACATCACCGGCACCGACGTCGCCAGCACGACGCCGTTACGGTCGACGATGTCGGCGCGATCGGACTGGATGGTGCCGCCGCGCACCGCGACCCGCTGCGTGGGCTCGGCGCCGTCGCGCAGCAGCGACACGTAGCCCATGCGCAGGGCCACCGCGACGAACACCATGACGAAGATCGCGCCGGTGGCGACCAGCCGGTGACGTGCCGTCTCCTGGGCGTCGCCCTTGAGGCGCTCTTTTTCCGACCCGTAACGCGCGCCGGCCGCCGCGTTTGCCGCGACGGCCGGTTCGGGCGGTGCAGACTTTCGCCACAGCTTCACCGACGCACCTCTTCATTACGCGAGAGGATGTCGTCGATTGAAGCAGCGACGCGCTGCTTTCCGCCATCCGGACCCGATTGGGCCTGCTCCTTGGGAGAGGCCGGTCGAGGGGGCGTCGTGGGCCCGGTGGAAAGGGGTGCGGAGGCCGGCGAGGGGCTGCCGGCCTCCGCTGCGACGCGATCACCACCGGGCTTCGACGAGGGGACGTCGGTGCCCGTACGTGGGGGGGAAGGGAGTGGCGAATCGCGTCGCGGGGGGACAGAACTTGTGGTGGCCAGTGAGTCGAGCCTCACGACCTGTTTGATGGAAGCCTGCTCGAGCTTGAGGTTCTTCTGCGCCAGGCGCTCGACGCGCTCGGCTTCGTTGAGGTAATCCCATTCGATCTGCAGGATGTGCGTCGCCTGCTGACTCTCGACGATCTTGAGATTGGTGCGGTCGATCTTCTCCTCGAGATCCTGCACGCGGTACTTCACGCTGAACAAACCGATCGCCGTGCCGATGGCGGCGAGCGACCAGAACAGGAGTCCGCGGTTGATCATGCGCGGCCTCCCTTCGGTTCCGTGGCCAGCTTCTCGGCCACGCGCAGCCGCGCCGAACGCGACCGCGGATTGGCGGAGACTTCTTCTTCCGAGGGCACCACCGGCTTGCGCGAGAGATCGCGCAAGGTGGCGGCACGCTCCTCGCCGCGCGGCGGGGCATGGCGCGAGGGCGACGGCGTGCGGCCCGAGCGGGCGCGCACGAATTCCTTCACCGCGCGATCCTCGAGCGAATGGAACGACACGACGGCGAGACGGCCGCCCGGCGCCAGCACCGATTCGGCGGCGGCCAGGCCGCGCTCGAGCTCGCCCAGCTCGTCGTTGACCGCGATGCGCAGCGCCTGGAAGGCGCGCGTCGCGGGATCGCTCTCGTCGCGCGCCGAGGGACCGACGGCGCGGCGCACGATCTCGGCCAGCTCGCCCGTGGTTTCGATGTGCTTCTCGCGGCGGCGCTCGACGATCGCGTGGGCGACGCGGCGGCTCTTCCGCTCCTCGCCGTAGCGCCAGAAGATGTCGGCAAGCTCGGCCTCTTCCGTCTTGTTCACCAAGTCGGCGGCGGACGGGCCGTTCTTCTCCATGCGCATGTCGAGCGGGCCGGAGTTGCGGAACGAGAAGCCGCGCTCGGCCTGGTCGAACTGCATCGACGACACGCCGAGATCGAGGGTTACGCCGTCAACCTCTTCGCCGGACAGCAGATCGGCCATGTCGCCGAAGCGGCCTTCGATCAGCCGCAGGCGCGGCGCATAACGTTCGGCCAGCGCGCGACCGGCGGCGATGGCGTCGGGATCGCGGTCGATGGCGATCACCTGGCACTGGGCGCGATCGAGCATCGCGGTCGTGTAGCCGCCGGCGCCGAAGGTGCCGTCGAGATAGCGGCCGCCGTCGCGCAGCGCGAGCGCGTCGACGACTTCGTTCAGGAGCACGGGAATGTGGCGCTGGCTGATCATGCGTCACCGCCGCCGGAATTCTCGGGGGCGAGGCCGCGCACGAACGCCGCCATTTTGGCGCGATCGGCCTCCTTGCGGGCCTGCCAGCGCGCCGGGTTCCACAACTGGAACTTCTCGCCCTTGCCGGTGAGGACCACGCCGTCGGCAACGCCGATCGCCTCGGCGAATTCGCCGGGCAGCGAGAACCGGCCGTCGGGCTCCAGCGCGATGGTACGGGCGCTGGCCGACAGGTAGCCCGCGGGATCGAAGGCCTCGTCGTCGAGCGCGACCTTGATCGAGCCCTTGGGGCCCAGCACTTCGGCGCGCAGGCGGTCGAGCATGGCGTCGAAGCCACTGCGCGAGTTGCCGTTCACGACACCGGGAAGATTGGGAGAGTGATAGAGGACGAAGGCGTTGCGGTCGTCGACAGGCAGCTCGTCACGAAAGGCGGCGGGCATTTGCACCCGGCCCTTCTTGTCCAGCTTGATCAGGATTTCGGACCGAAACGCCACGGCCCTCTCCCCCTGTATCCCGCCGCAAGTGCCCCACGCCCCTGCTCTTATTCGGGATGTAATGGGATATCATGGGAAAACCCGGGAAACAATAGTCAAGGGTCTGATTCAACGAGGAATCTGAGGGGCTTATAGTGGGTAGCTATTGTGCGTTTGCGAGAGTGGACCGCAACACCTTGTTGAAATTGAGTCGTCAGGCGGAATCAGTGAGTGGAATCAATGGCGGCGATTAACGCAATTAAATGTGGATTATTTGCGATGATCGCCATGGCCGGCCGACGCGTCTTCGGGTCCGGGGCCGAGGCCAGAGTGATATCATTGATATCAATGATATCAGGGGGTGGCGGAATCCGGGACAAATCGCCCTAAACGCTTATGCCATCGGCATCGGAGGCGTCCCAGGATTTGGCACATCGGGCAAAATGCAGGTCAGACGGCCTGTAAGCCGGGTTCTGTCCCCGCCCTTTCGAGCGATGGATGGCCATTCCTCTGGGACGCCCATTGCTGGACGCCTCGCGCGACCGACCCGGGCGACGTCGCGGAAACACCGCTGCCGGTTGCCCGGCGTGCCGCCCCTATTTGGTCTTGCTCCCGGTGGGGTTTGCCCTGCCGCTTCCGTTACCGGTCGCGCGGTGGGCTCTTACCCCACCGTTTCACCCTTGCCTGCCTGGTTTGCCGCCCGAAGACGGGCCAGACCGGCGGTTTGTTTTCTGTGGCACTTTCCCTGGGGTCGCCCCCGCCGGCCGTTAGCCGGCACCGTGTCTCCGTGGAGCCCGGACTTTCCTCACCCCTTGCGGAGTGCAGCCATCCAGCCGTCTGACCTGCCGCGCCTGACTAGAGCGTGCCCCCCAGCGGGTCAAGCAGGCCGGCCAGCAGCCGGCCGGTCTCGGAATCGACCATGCCGTCGACCTGGGCCGGGCGGAAATGGCGCTGGAAGGCCTTCACGATCTCCCGTGGCGGCACGCCCAGCGGCGGCGTGTAGCCGTAGCGCTGCAGGCCCTTCTGGAAATCGCCGTCGAGCGGCCGGCCGCTGTCGCGCGGCCACAGGCCGATGCCCGCAGATGCCAGCGTCTTCCAGGGAAAGCGCCGGCCGGGGTCGATCTTGCGTTGCGGGGCGATGTCGGAATGGCCGACCACGTTGCGCGGCACGATCGCGGGATGGCGCGCGATGATGCCGGTGCAGAGTTCGATTAGTGCCGCGATCTGCGCGGCCGGATAGTCGTGCCTGTCGCCGTGCAGGTTCACGATCTCGATGCCGATCGAGGTGGCGTTCAGCGCCTCACGGCCTCGCCAGTACGATGTGCCGGCATGCCATGCGGTGCGGTCCTCGGGCACGAGACGATAGGCCGTGCCGTCGAGATCGAGCACGTAATGCGCGCTCACCCTGCCCTCGCGCGCGTCGTCGCTCAGGATGTCGAGCGACTCCTTCAGCGGCAGTTCGGTGTAGTGCAGGACGAGGATATCGACGGGCTGGTCGGTGCGCGCCGCGTGATTGGGCGACGGATGCTCGACGATCACGCGGCAGGCCTATGCCGCCACGAGGCCGCGCTGCCGGCGCAGCTTGGTATAGGCGTCGTTGATCAGCGCGAGCTTGCGGTTGGCGACCTTGATCGCCTCCTCCGGCAGGCCCTGCGCCATCAGCCGGTCGGGGTGATGGGCCTTCACCTGGCGGATCCAGGCCTCGCGGATCTGCTCGTCGGTCGCGAGCGGATCGATGCCCAGCACGATGCACGGCTCGCATTCGACCTCGCCTAGCGCCGCGGCCCGCGCGCGATCGAAGCGCGACGTGCTGAGTCCGAAGATGTCGGCGACCTTGGCAAGATACTCGGCCTCTGCCGCGCCGATCTTGCCGTCGGCCTTGGCGATGTCGAACAGGCCTTCGAGCACGCTTTCCAGGATTTCCGGCGCATCGGGAAACAGTGCCGCGACCTGCCGCGCATAGGTCTCGAAGCCCGCCGCATCGCGCTTGGCGAGATTGAAGAAGCGCTCGACATTCTTCTCCTCGGCCGGCGGCACGTGGAAGAAGGAGCGGAAGGCGTCGACTTCGGTGCCCGTCACCTCGCCATCGACGCGCGCCATCTTGGCGCCGAGCGCAATAACGCCGACCGTGAAGGCGATCTCGCGCAGACCGGGATGGTTCTTGGGATCGGCCGGCGTCGCGACCGCGGTCTCGCTGCTGGCCCGGCTGTCGAGCACGTGATCGACCGCATGGCCCGCCGCCAAGCCCAGCAGCGCCGCGATCGGCCCGCCCAATGCGAAGCCTGCCGTGCCGCCGACGATCTTGCCCCAGATGCTCATGTTCGTTCGCTACCCGTACACGGTTACAGGATCAAGGAGCCGATCGCCACGGCCACCAGCAGAGCGAGTGCAAGCCGGCGATAAAACACCTCGCTGGCGAGGGGAAACAGCTGCTCGCCGAGCAGGCCGCCCACGATCACGGCCGGCGCCAGAAAGGCGCTCTGCAGCGCGGTGTCCCAGCCCACGAGACCGCGCCCGAAGAACAGCGATATCGCCACCAGATCGACGAAGACAAAGTACGTGGTGAGGTTGGCGCGCACCTTCACCGCCGCCTCCGTACTTGCGAGGTAATAAAAGGCGATCGGAGGCCCCGCCATTCCGGAGAGCCCGTTGAGGAAGCCGCTGACGGCGCCCGCCGCCAGGGTCGCCACCGGACGCGGTCCGCCGCTGTAGCGCCAGCCGCTGGCCAGCATGGCCACGGCACAGAGCACGATCGCGGAAATCACCCAGCGCATGGGTTGCGGCGCCACCAGGGTCAGCACGTAATTTCCCACCGGCGCTCCCACGATGGCCGCGACCAGCAGCAGCCCGATCACGCGCCAATCGACATGCCGGAAGGCCCGGGGCAGCAACGGCAGGGCGACGACGATCTCGAGCAGCATGCACAGCACGATGCCGACCTCGGGCCCGTAAAGCGCCGAGAACACCGGCGTCATCACCATGGCCGCGCCAAAGCCCGCGAAGCCGCGCACCATGCCGGCAATCGCCGCGACCACGGCCGCGATCAGGAAGGGTGTGGAAAGAATGTCAGGCATCGCACGGGGAAAGGGCCGAGGGGCGTGGAACCTAGCATTGCGGCCCCCGGGTGCCCGCATCATATAATGCAGGCCATGCCCTCAAAGAATCTCGCGCTGCCCGCGATGCCGCTCGACATGCCGTACATCCAGCGGCGGCCCGAGCTCGAAGGCGTGACGCGGAAGCCCTACAAGATGGTCTCGGATTACACCCCCGCCGGCGACCAGCCCGAGGCGATTCGCCAGCTCATCGCGGGCGTCGAGGGCGGCGAGCGCGACCAGGTGCTGCTGGGCGTTACCGGGTCGGGCAAGACCTTCACCATGGCCAACGTGATTGCCTCGCAGGGCCGGCCCGCGCTGGTGATGGCGCCGAACAAGACCCTGGCGGCCCAGCTCTATTCCGAGATGAAGGGCTTCTTCCCGGAGAACGCGGTCGAGTACTTCGTCTCGTATTACGACTACTACCAGCCCGAGGCCTATGTGCCGCGCACGGACACGTTCATCGAGAAGGATTCCTCGATCAACGAGCAGATCGACCGCATGCGCCACGCCGCGACACGCGCGCTGATGGAGCGCGACGACGTGATCATCGTGGCCTCGGTATCGTGCATCTACGGCATCGGCCCGCTCGAGAACTACCAGGCGATGACCTTCCGCTTGCACAAGGGCCAGAAGATCGACCGCACCACGCTGCTGCGCCGCTTCGTCGAGCAGCAGTACAAGCGGAACGACAACGCCTTCCAGCGCGGCACCTTCCGCGTGCGCGGCGACACGATCGACCTCTTCCCCGCCCACTACGAGGACCGCGCCTGGCGATTCGAGATGTTCGGCGACGAGATCGAATCGATCACCGAGTTCGATCCGTTGACCGGCGACAAGACGCTGTCGCTGAACGACATCATCGTTTACGCCAACAGCCATTACGTGACGCCCAAGCCCACGCTGCAGAAGGCGATCGAGCAGATCAAGATCGACCTCAAGCAGCGGCTCGACGAGTTCAACCGCGCGGGCCGCCTGCTGGAAGCGCAGCGGCTCGAGCAGCGCACCAACTTCGACATCGAGATGATGTCGACGACCGGGGCCTGTGCCGGCATCGAGAACTATTCGCGCTACCTCACCGGCCGCAAGCCGGGCGAGCCGCCGCCCACCCTGTTCGAATACTTCCCGCAGAACTCGCTGCTGATCTGCGACGAGAGCCATGTGACCGTGCCGCAGATCGGCGGCATGTTCCGCGGCGACTTCAACCGCAAGAGCGTTCTGGCCGAGTTCGGCTTCCGCCTGCCCTCGGCGATCGACAACCGGCCGCTGAAGTTCGAGGAATGGGAAGCGCTGCGTCCGCAGACGACGTTCGTGAGCGCCACGCCCGGCCCGTGGGAAATGGAGCGCACGCAAGGCGCCTTCATCGAGCAGGTAATCCGTCCCACCGGCCTGATCGATCCGACGGTGATCATCCGCCCGGTCGAGAAGCAGGTCGACGACCTGATCGCCGAGTGCAAGGAGTGCGCGAAGAAGAGCCAGCGCGTGCTGGTCACCGTGCTCACCAAGCGCATGGCGGAGGACCTGGTCGAGTATCTCCACGAGGCCGGCATCCGCTGCCGCTACCTGCATTCCGACATCGAGACGCTGGAGCGCATCGAGATCATCCGCGACCTGCGGCTGGGCGCCTTCGACGTGCTGGTCGGCATCAACCTGCTGCGCGAGGGCCTCGACATTCCCGAGTGCGCGCTGGTCGCCATCCTCGATGCCGACAAGGAAGGCTTCCTGCGCTCGCCCACCTCGCTGGTGCAGACCATCGGCCGTGCGGCGCGCAACGTCGAGGGCCGGGTCATCCTCTATGCCGACAAGATGACCGACTCGATCAAGTACGCGATCAGCGAGACCGACCGCCGGCGCGCCAAGCAGATCGCCTACAACAAGGCGCACGGCATCACGCCCGCCTCGATCAAGAAGAACATCGGCGAGATCCTGCAGTCGACCGCCGAGCGCGACCATTACACGGTCGACACCGGCGTGTCGGGCGACGTGCATCTGGTCGGCCACAACCTGCGCACGCACATCGTCGAGCTCGAGAAGCGCATGCGCGAAGCCGCGGCCAACCTCGAGTTCGAGGAAGCCGGCCGCCTGCGCGACGAGATCCGCCGCCTCGAGGCCAACGAGCTCGAGCTGCCGGGCCAGGCGCAGAGCGCCAATGTCGGCGTGCATCTCGGCAAGATGCAGCACAGCCGCGTCTTCCGCGGCGTGCGCACCGGCTCGGGTGGCGGCGGCAAGCCGGCACGGCGCAGCGGGAGATAGATCGATGCTTTTTCGGACGCTGCTCGTCGCGCTCTGCCTTGCGGCCCCGGCGCTGGCCCAGACGCCGGGCCCGCAGGGCAGCGAGGGCCAGAACATGCGCGCCCAGGAGTGGCGCATTCCGACCGCCAGCGGCTCGGTCCTGATGGACAGCACCGTCTTCCGGCCTCCCGGCGCGGGGAAACATCCGCTGATGGTGATGAACCACGGCTCGCCCGCCGACGGCAGCGAACGGCTGACGATGAAGCGGCCATCCTACACGGCCGTCTCCTCGTTCTTCGTGTCGCGTGGCTACGTCGTGGTCCTGCCGTTGCGACGCGGCTACGGCGCGACCGGCGGCGGCTGGGCCGAGGAATACGGCAGCTGCAAGAATCCCGACTTCGTGCACGGCGGCCTCGAGACGGCCTCCGATATCCAGGCGACGGTCGATTACATGCGCAAGCAGCCGTTCATCCTGCCCGACCGCACCATCGTCGTCGGCCAATCCGCCGGGGCGTGGGGCACCGTCGCGCTGTCGAGCCTCAACCCCGCGGGCGTCGCGGCGATGATCGCCTTCGCGCCCGGTCGTGGGGGCCATCAGCCGGGCGTCGGCAATTGCGAGCCCGGCGCGCTGGTCAAGGCGGCCGGCAAATACGGCAGCACGGCGCGGGGGCCGCTGCTCTGGGTCAACGCGGCAAACGACACCTTCTTCGAGCCGAAGCTGGTTGAGAAGATGGTCGCGGCCTACAACGGCGCGGGCGGCCACGCCACCCATCGCGCCGTCGGACCGTTCGGCAAGGAAGGCCACAACCTCGCGAGCAGCGACAGTGGCGCCCCCCTCTGGCATCCGCTGGTCGAAGACTTCCTGAAGACCGTGCAGTAGCGAGAACCGGCCAGGCGTGGAGCAAAATCAGAACTATCGCCCCGACATCGACGGGCTGCGGGCGGTCGCGGTGGCGTCGGTGCTGGTGTTCGATGCCTTTCCGCAGTTTCTGCCGGGCGGCTTCGCGGGCGTCGACATCTTCTTCGTGATCTCGGGCTTCCTGGTCTCCTCGGTCATCTTCCGCGGCCTCGACCGCGGCACGTTCAGCATCGTCGACTTCTACGGCCGGCGCCTCCGGCGCATCCTGCCGGCGCTGCTCGTGATCCTGATCGTGTCCTTCGTGCTGGGCTGGTTCCTGCTGTTCGGCCGCGAATATCGCGAACTCGGCAAAGAGATCGCGGCCGGCGCGGGCTTCGTCTCGAACTTCGTGATGTGGGAGGAGAGCGGCTATTTCGACAAGGCCGCGACCGACAAGATCCTTCTCCATCTCTGGAGCCTCGCGATCGGGGCGCAGTTCTGCATCGTCTGGCCGCCGCTGTTGATCCTGGCGCGGAAGTACAAGAACGCGGTGCCGGCCCTCATCGTCGCCGCACTCGTGCTCTCCTTCGCCACAAACATCTGGCTGGTCGGACACGACGGCACGGCCGCCTTCTATTCGCCCCTGTCGCGCGCCTGGGAGCTGATGGCCGGCAGCGCGCTGGCGCTGCTCAAGCGGCGCGGTTGGAAAATACAGCCCGAGAACGCCGGCACCGCCGCGGGCGCGGGACTATTGCTGCTGATCGCAAGCTTCGCCCTGATCGGCGACACGCGGGCGTTCCCCGGCTGGTGGGCGGTGGCGCCGGTATTGGGCACGTTCCTGCTCATCGCCGCCGGTCCCGACGCCTGGCCCAACCGCAGGATCCTCGGCCACTGGGCGTTGGTGGCGATCGGCCTCGTCAGCTACCCGCTCTATCTGTGGCACTGGCCGCTGCTCGCCTTCGCGCGGATCTCCGAAAGCGCGACAGCGACGGCCAACATGCGGCTCGCCGCCCTCGCGCTCGCGCTTGTCGCGGCGATCGCCACGTACCGGCTGGTCGAACGGCCGATCCGCTACGGCGCGCGCCCCACCTCCTCGCCCATTGCCCTCTTTGCGCTGCTGGCCGGCATGGGGACATTGGGCCTCGCGTGCTACGTCCTGAACGGCTTCCCCGGCACCGGCTTTCGCGATGCCCGGCGCGAGGCGTTCATCGCCTATTTCGACAATGAAGGTGCTGCCGGGAATCTCGGAACGCGCCTCGGCCTCGCCGAGAAATTCCGGCTCGAATGCGATTTCCACCCTCCCGACCGCGATCGCCGTCACCAGGCCGCGAACCTGCCGTTGCCCGGCATCGCGCCGGGCTGCACCGAGCGCGATCCGGCCAGGCGCTACGCTGTCCTGTTGTGGGGCGACTCGCACGCGCAGCATCTCTCCTGGGGCTTGAAGCAGACGCTGCCGCCCGACTGGCAGATTCTCCAGGTCGCGAGCTCGGGCTGCTTCCCCGACCCGCATGCGAGCGGTCCCTCGACGACAGATTATTGCAAGCACTCGAACTGGGTCGCGCTTCAGGCCATCGCCAAGGCCAAGCCCGATGTCGTGATCGTGGCCCAGGAGGGCGGCCAACGTAACCGCCGTTACGCCGAGATCTCGGCGAAGATCCAGCCGCTCGGCATCAAACGCACCTTGTTCGCCGGACCGACGCCGCACTGGATGACGGGTCTGCCCGCGATCGTGGCGCGCAGGCTGTGGCCCGATCCGCCGCGACGGACGTTCGCCAGCTACAATCCGCGGATCTGGGAATTGAACGAAGCCCTGAAGACGGGCTTCCTCACCACCGACGCGATGGCCTTCGTCGACATCATCGGCGCGTTCTGCAACGCTGAGGGCTGCCTCACCTATCTCGGCGATGACGTCAAGACCGGACTGACCAGCATGGACGACTCCCACCTCCTGCCCATCGCCTCGGAATTCCTGGCCCACGAGCTTCTCGCGCGCATGGTCACGGGGAGCGTCAGGGATTGATCCGCCGGATCGCCCTCGTCGCTTCGGTCGCGGCAGCGTGCATCGCCAGCCTGCTGATCGGCATGCACTCCGGCAGCACGCGCGACCGGATGTTCCGCGCCATGCAGAATATCCAGCGCCGGCTCCTGCCGATGCCGGAGTACAACAGCTACGAGCAGCTGGTCGCCTTTCCGGGCAGGCGCGAGATCGCACGCCCGCCGATCACGCCGCGCACGATGGTGGCCTTCGCCTTCGGGCAGAGCAATTCGGCCAATCACGGCGACGAGAAATTCCGTGCATCGTCACCGGCCGTGGCCAATTTCTGGAATGGCAGGTATTTCGCCGCCGAAGACCCGTTGCTCGGCGCAACAGGCAAAGGCGGCAGTCCCTGGGTCCTGATGGCCAACAAGCTGATCGAGGCCAGGACCTTCGACTCGGTGATCCTGATCTCGGCCGGCATCGCGGCATCGCCCGTGGAAGCCTGGACCACCGGCGGCAACCTGAACGGCATGCTGGAGAAGCGCCTGGCCGAAGCGAAGGACGCGGGCCTCACCGTGACGCATTTTCTCTGGCACCAGGGCGAGTCGAACAATTCCCCGGCAGGTGCCGCCAGCTACGACACCGCGATGCAGCCGATCATCGCGCTCACCAAGCGCATCTTCCCGCAGTCGAAATTCTTCGTGGCCCAGGCGACGCTCTGCGGTCCCGGCAATGTGCCCAGTATCGAGTTGCAGAAGATCCAGCTCGGCCTCAGCCGGCTGCCCGGCGTCTTTGCCGGTCCCAACACCGACGAGATCGGCTTCGCCGGCCGCTACGACAGCTGCCACCTGAACGCCATCGGGCTGGAGAAGCACGCCGCGGGATGGGCCGCCGCCATCGCCGCGCACCGCGACTAGGATCAGACGGACTGGGTCAGGCCGGCGGCAAGGTGAGATCGATGCGCGCCGTCCACACCGGCATCGGCAGGGTATCGCGGCCTGAAAGATTGGCCGGAAGGGCTGCGCGGTCGGCGACCTTCTTGAACGGCAGCACGAGCGGCGCGCGCACGCCGAAGACGGCGTCGCGGTCGAGATACTTGTCGTCCTCGGGGAAGAACTCGGTGATCAGCGGCTTGTGGCCCGGCGCCTGGATCATCATGTGCAGATGGGCCGGCCGCCACGCGTCGCGGCCCAGCGCGCGCAGCATGTCGCCCGCGGGACCGTCGTCCGGCACCGTGTAGGACACCGGCCGCACGGTCGTGAAGGCGAAGGTGCCGTCGTTCGCGACGTTGAGACGGCCGTGATAGTTGGTCGGGTTCTGCTGCGGATCCTGCTGCGCGTAGAGGCCGTTGCCGGCGTTCTGCCAGAGCGCGAGCACGGTGCCCGCGGCAGGCGCGCCCTTCTGGTCGACGATCTTTCCGCTCACCACCAGCGGCTCGCCCACCTGGCCGTGCCACAGGTCGCCGCCGTTGGGCAGCTCGGGCGTGTTCTCGATGAAGAACGGGCCCAGCACCGACGAGGGCGTGCCCTTGGTCTGCGCGTTCACCATGTCGACCAGCGAGGAGACGCCCAGCAGGTCGGAGAACAGGATGTATTCGTTGCGCTTGTCGTCGGTGAACTGCGTGGCGCGCGTGAGCGCGTCGATCGCGGCATTCCACTCGGCCTGCGTGAGCTTGTTCTCGCGCACGAAGCTGTGCAGATGGCCGGCGAGGCTGACCAGAAGATCGCGCGTCCGGGCGCTGGGCGCGTTGGCGCAATAGTCGGCGAAAGCCTGCGTGATCGAGGCGGGCGTGAGATTGCGCATGATCCGTTTCCTCCGAGGGCGTTCCCTCTATCGCACCCGCTTCAGCGGGCGGCTCTCAAGATAGCGTCGTAGTCCGCACGCAGCAGGGCGAACAAGAGATGATCGGCCCACTGCCCGTTGATCCGCAGATACTGGCGCGCCAGGCCCTCCTCGTGGAAGCCCGCCTTGCCCAGCACCGCCTTGGACGGCTCGTTGTGCGGCAGGCAGGCCGCCTCGAGCCGGTGCAAGCGTAACTCATCGAACACAAACGGCAGGAGCGCGCGCAACGCGTCGGTCATCAGCCCCTGCCCCGCGTAGGGCTGGCCCATCCAGTAGCCGACCGACGCCGCCTGAGCCACGCCCCGGCGCACGTTGGAGAGATTGATGCCTCCGACCAGCCGGCGCTTGTCGTTGGTGAAGACGAACAGGCCATAGGCCTCGCCTGCCCGCCATTCGCGAACCTGTTGGCGCAGCCGGCGACGGAAATGGTCCCGGCCCAGCGAATCGTCGGGCCACGTTGGCTCCCAGGGTGTCAGGAAGGTACGGCTGCGGGCCCGCAATTCGGCCCACTCGGGCCAATCGTCCATGCTCGGGGCCCGCAAATAGACCTTCCGCCCGGGAATACGGGTCATGCCGGAAAGTGAAAGCGGGACATCGGCGAGGCGGAACATGGCGGCTATATCTTAACTTAGGTCCCGAATTGTGACATGTTTTCCGACACTTGACGTGCGAAATTGAGATGATCCAGATCAAGGTGGCCGGATGCGACGTGCGGCATGGATCGCCTTGAAATAAACAGCAGTCCGTAACAAGTTGCCGCCCTTGAGCCCCCCGTCGTCTTTCAGGACCAGCGTGATGGAAAACGAAGAAAACACCAATGTCGGCCAAAAAGGCCGCTTCTACCTGACCAAGCACATCTGGGTGCCGCAGGAGCCGATCGAGAACTTCAATCTCAAGATGTCGGACATGATCCTGCGCCGCATGCCCAAGCTGCCGCTGGGCGGCGAGGAAGCGGTCAAGGCCTTCCCGGTGCTGGCCGAGCTCAAGAAGAGCCACGACAAGATCAAGGCCGACCTTCAGTACCTGCTGAGCCACCACGAAGAGATCCCGGCGCTGCACGAGGTCCATCCGCGCGATCTCTATGTCGCCGGCCGCGCCTGGCGCACGTTCCTGCTGAAGATCTGGGGCCACGAGATCAAGGAGAACACCGCGGCGGTGCCCGACACCTACGCCGCGATCTGCCGCATTCCGGGCGTGCACACCGCCCTTTTCTCGATCTTGGCGGGCGGCGCGGAGATCGTGCCCCATCGCGGATCGGCCGCGGGCGTGATCCGCTTCCACTATCCGCTGATCGTGCCGTCGGAGCCCGAGAAGTGCTGGATCGAGATCGGCGGCCATCACTTCTTCTGGAAGGAAGGCGAGGCGCTGGTGTTCGACGACACGCGCGAGCACTGGGTCAAGAACCAGACCAAGGAAACGCGCGTGGTGCTGATCATCGATTTCAACGCCAACATGCCGTTCCCGGTGAACCTCTACACCGCGCTGCGCTACAACCTGATCCGCAACAGCGCCGAGGTGAAGGCCGTGCAGGAACGCGCCGCGATCGGCGTGCCGCCGCGCAATCCCGTGCCGGAAACCTCGTCGGGCCTGATCAGCATGGCGCGCCACACGACCGCGCCGGTCGAGATCAAGACGCGCTAGTTCTTGCCTTCGATCCGGAAGCTGGTCGGCGAAATATCGTCGGCCGAGCGGCCGCGGAAATCGACGTAGGGCGCGTTGCGCACGAAGGCGTCCTGCGAGTCCTGCAGCGGACCCGACAGGCCGGCACGGTCGATCGTCGTGACCGTGCCCTCCTTCACCACCTGGTTGCCGTCGACGAAGACGTCGCGCACGGCACGGTCCGCCGCCGAGAAGAAGAAGCTGCGCAACGGATCGCGCACCGGCCGCATGCCGGGCGCCTCGAGGTCGAGCAGCACCAGATCGGCCTTGGCACCCACTGATATCCGGCCGATGTCGTCGCGGCCGAGCGCCTTCGCGCCGCCGATGGTCGCGGCATGGAACAGCTCCGACAGCCACACGCCGCGCACGCTCTTGGCGGCGGCGCGGCCCATGGTCGAGGCCATGCGCACTTCCTCGGCCATGTTCTGCGGCTCGGTGTCGGTGCCGAACGCCAGGTTCACGCCCTTGCGGATGTAGCTGCCGACATCCTCCATCATCTGGCCGTAGCGCGAGAACACGACCGGGCAATGCGCAACCGAAGTGCCGGTGTCGTGCAGGATGTCGAGGTCGCGCCGGCTCCACCACTGCACCAGCGAATGATGGTCGAGGAAGATCGCGTGGCCGAGCAGCATGTCGGACGAAAGCAGGCCCTCCTTCTCCATCCATTGCACCGGCGTCACGCCGTGGCGGCGCACCATCTCCTGAAATTCGGGAACGTGCTGCGAGCAATGGACGGTCGTCTTGATGCCGCGTTCGCGGGCGGCCGCGATGCTGTCGCGGATCAGCTCGGGCGAACAGGTGTCGACCTGCATCGGCGCCAGCATGGCGCTCAGACGTCCCGACGGATGTCTCAGGGCCGCGTCCGCTGCAGCCAGCGCCGTCGCGAAATCGCGCCGGCCCTTCGCGAGGTCCCAGTCGTAGTCGAGCCGGTGGCCGGTGGGGACGATCCACCGCGCGTCGCGATACATCGGCGCCGCCACCGCACGGATGCCGGTGTCGGCCAGGGTGTCGAGCCAGCCGTCCCAGGCGATCGCGAGATCCGTCACGGTCGTGCAGCCGCTCTTCAGCAACTCGGCGATCGCATTCTGAGTCGACGCCTTGTTGGCCTTGAGCTGCGCCACGGCGCCGCCCGCCTGCTCGGTGAGGCCCGAGGTCACGAACACCGATTTCTCGTCGAGGATGCCGGTCTGGTAGAGCGCCTGGTTGCCGAGCTCCTCGATCAGGCCGCGGCCGAGGCTCTCGGACTGAAGATGCGTGTGCACGTTCACCATGCCCGGCATGACGCAGACGCCGCTGCCATCGATCACCCTGTCCGCCCGCCCCGCATAGGCGGGATCGACATGGATCACCTTGCTGCCGTCGAACACGACATCGATGTCGTTGCGAAAATAGTGCTGCCCGGCGGCGGCATCCCAGCCCACCACCCAACGCGCGTTTTTGATGCAGGTGATGGTCATCTGGTCCCCCTGAGCGCCGAGAGGCAGGGGTAGCGGGGTAGCGCTAATTGCGCAAACTTCCCTCTCGACCTGCCTTGCGGAATTGCCTCGCCACATCTTCCCCAGTGGGCAGAATGGCCGAAAGTCCGCGCAATACTATTGCGTATTTCGCATGTTCCGTCAAGCCGCGAGACGGGCCGCGATCTTCTCGATCGACTCGAGATCGTCGATCGGGCCCAGCGCCGCGATCGTGAGCTTGCTCTTCAGCAGGCGCAGCGCCACGCGGCGGACGGCGGCCTGGTCGACGGCCTCGATGCGCGCCACGACCTCCTCGTAGGGGATCGGGCGATTGTGGATCAGAAGGTGACGCGCCGCCTGCTCGCAACGCGAGCCGCTGGACTCGAGAGCCATGAGCGTGCCGGCCTTGATCTGGTTGCGGGCGCGGATCAGCTCCTGCTCGGTGAGCGTGTCGGCCACGGTCGCGAACTCCTCGCAGACCGCGGGCACCAGCTCGGCGAGATCGTCTTCGCCGGTGCCGGCGTAGATGCCGAACAGTCCGCCGTCGGCATAGGCCGCGTTGAAGCAATGGATGCCGTAGACCAGCCCGCGCTCCTCGCGGATGCGCTGGAACAGGCGCGAGGACATGCCGCCGCCGAACAGCGTCGAATAGATCGCCGTCGCGTAATAGTCCGGGTCGCGATAGCCGATGCCCTGGCAGCCCATGACGAGATGGGCCTGCTCGAGCGTGCGGGTCTCGCGGCTGTCGCCGCCGATATAGTTGATCGGCTCGGGGATGTGGGCGTTGGCGGGCGTGCGCGGCACGGAGCCGAAATGCTTCTCGGCCAGCTCGACGATCTGGTCGTGCTCGACGCGGCCGGCGGCCGACATCACCATGTTGGAGGCCGTGTAGTGCCGCGCCAGGAAGGCGAAGAGGTCGTCGCGGCCGATCGTCTCGACGGAGTCCGCGGTGCCCAGCACCGGCCGGCCGAGCGGCTGGCCCGGCAGCGCCGTCTCCTGGAACTGGTCGAAGATCAAGTCGTCGGGCGTGTCGAGCGCCTGGCCGATCTCCTGCAGGATGACGCCGCGCTCGCGCTGCAGCTCGTCCGGATCGAACACCGAATTGCGCAGGATGTCGGACACCATCTCGACGCCGAGCCCCACGTCCTCCTTCAGGACGGACGCATGGTACGCCGTGATCTCGCGGCCGGTGTAGGCGTTGAGGCTGCCGCCCACGTTCTCGATTTCCTCGGCGATCAGCCGGGCGCTGCGCGTCTTGGTGCCCTTGAACGCCATGTGCTCCAGCATGTGCGCCATGCCGTTCAGCTCGGCCGATTCGTGGCGCGTGCCGCAGGCGACCCAGATGCCGAGCGAGGCCGACTCGACCTCGGGCATGGCGTCGACGGCGATGCGCAGGCCGTTGGAAAGCGTCGTGACCTTGACGTTGCTCATGTGCGTACTTTTACCCTGGGCTTTGCGGCCGCCATGCGGTCGTCGATCATGTCCTTGAGCGCGCCGGCATCGTTGGGCAGTCCGTCGACGCGTTCGGTGCGGTCGAGAAGATCGGCGAGGCGCGCCGGCAGCGCCGGGCGCACGCCGATGGCCTTCTGCACCGCGTCGGGGAACTTGGCGGGATGCGCCGTCGCCAGCACGACCATCGGTGTTTTGGGATCGCGGCGATGATGCTGGGCCACGGCATAGCCGACCGCGGTGTGCGGATCGATCGTCTCGCCGAAGCGCTTCAGGCAGTCGGCGATGGCCGCCAGCGTGCCGGGCTCGTCGACGCGGCCGGCATCGAACAGTTCGCGCACGCCGCCCAGCGCGTTTGCTCCGACCTTGAGCGTGCCGGTGCTGCGGAACGCTGTCATGGCATCGGCCAGCGCCTTGCCATCGCGTCCGTACATGTCGAACAGCAGGCGCTCGAAGTTGCTCGAGACCTGGATGTCCATGCTCGGACTGTAGGTCGCCACGACGCCGGTCATGGTCATGGCGCCCTGCTCGAAAAAGCGCGCGAGGATGTCGTTCGAATTGGCGGCGATCACGAAATGCGAGATCGGCAGGCCCATCTGCTTCGCGGCATAGCCCGCGTAGGCATTGCCGAAGTTGCCCGACGGCACCGTGAAGGCAATGGGCCGGTCCGGCGCGCCGAGCTTCAGGGCGGCCCAGAAATAATAGACGATCTGCGCCATCACGCGCGCGAAGTTGATCGAGTTCACCGCCGTGAGCGCATGCCTGTCGCGGAAGGCGAGATCGTTGAAGCAGGCCTTGGCGAGGTCCTGGCAGTCGTCGAACGTGCCCTGGACCGCGATGTTGTGCACGTTGGGCGCCAGGATCGTCGTCATCTGGCGGCGCTGCACTTCGCTCACCCGGCCGCGCGGATGGAGCATGAAGATGTCGATGGTCTTGCGGTCGCGCACCGCCTCGATCGCGGCCGAGCCGGTGTCGCCCGACGTCGCGCCGACGATGGTCGCGTGCTGTCCGCGCGCGGTCAGCGTGTGGTCGAGCATGCGGCCCAGCAGTTGCAGCGCCACGTCCTTGAAGGCGAGCGTCGGGCCGTGGAACAGCTCGAGCAGGTGCATTCCGCTGTCACCGAGCGGCTTCACGGGGGCGACTTCCGGAGTCTCGAACGAGGCATAGGCCTCGGCAATCAGGCGGCGGAAGGTCGACTCGTCGAACGTGTTGCCGACGAACGGCTTCATCACGCGATAGGCGACCTCGACGTAGGGCTTGCCCTTCATCGCCGCGATCTCGGCCTTGGAGAACTGCGGCCACTCGGCCGGCAGGTAGAGGCCGCCGTCGCGCGCGAGGCCCGCGAGCATGACATCCTCGAAGTCGAGCGGGGCCGGGCTCCCCTGCGAGCCATGGCGGGTGCTGATGTACTTCACGGCTAGGCCACTTGCCTGCAGGCGGCGTGGTCTTTCTTCACGCGCTTGGTCGAGGCCGGATGCTTGGCCAGCATGCGCTCGGGCCGGGTCGGCCGCTTCACCAGGTCGCCGCCGCAGTTGGGGCACACGCCGCCCAGCCGGGTGCGCGCACAGTCCGCGCAAAAGGTGCACTCGTAAGTGCAGATCAGCGCGTCGGACGCACCGTTGGGCAGGTCCTTGTCGCAGCATTCGCAGTTAGGGCGGAGGTCGAGCATGGGCCTAGTCTTACGCCGAGAGGTAGCGGCTTTCCAGATGGGCCTTGAAGGCGGCCGTGCCCAGCGGCGCGCCGGTTGCCTGGGCCAGGATCTCGTCGGTGGTCGCGAGAGAGCCCTTACCGTGCACATTTGCGCGCAGCCAGCCCAGCAGCGGGGCGAAATCGCCCTTTCCGATCGATGCCAGCAGTCCCGGCACGGCCTTTTTTGCCGCGGCAAAGAGCTGGGCCGCCGCCAGGGCGCCCATCGTGTAGGTCGGGAAATAGCCGATCGCGCCGTCGGGCCAGTGGATGTCCTGCAGGCATCCCAGCGTGTCGGTCGGCGGCACGATGCCCAGCAGTTCCTTCATGCCGTCGTTCCAGGCGCCCGGCAGGTCGGCCAGGGCGAGGTCGCCCGCCAGCATCGCGCGCTCGAGGCGATAGCGCAGCACGATGTGCAGCGGGTAGGTCACCTCGTCGGCGTCGACGCGGATGAATCCCGGCGTCACCCTGGTGTAGACGCGATGAATGTTGTCGGCCGACCACGCCGGGCCGCTCTTGCCGAAAGCGGCACGCATGCGGGGCGCCGCGAAGTCGATGAAGTCGCGGCCGCGGCAGGCCTGCATCTCCATCAGCAGCGACTGGCTCTCGTGCAGCACCATGCCGCGCGCATTGCCGACCGGCTGGCGCCGCCAGTCGCGCGGCAGGCCGGCCTCGTAGAGACCGTGGCCGCATTCGTGCAGCACGCCCATCAGGGCGCGCGCAAAGTCTTCTTCGTCGTAGCGCGTGGTGATGCGCACATCGTCGGCGGTACCGCCGGTGAAGGGATGCGCCGAGACATCGAGCCGGCCGTGGTTGAAATCGAAGCCGATGACGCGGAGCATCTCCTCGCCCAGCCGCCGCTGCGCCTCGACCGGGAACGGTCCGTCGAGCGGCAACGGCGGCGGGCCGCCGCGCTGGCGCTCCATCACGCGGCCCAACAGGCCCGGAAGCGCCGCACCGAGATCGGCAAACAGCGCATCGACGCGCGCCGAGCGGCCGCCGGGCTCGTATTCGTCGAGCAGCGCGTCATAGTGCGACAGGCCCAGCGCCCGCGACTTGGCAGCTGCCACCTCGCGCACGATCTTCAGCACTTCGCCCAGCGTCGGCAGCAGCGACTTGAAGTCGTTGTTCTTCTTGGCCTCCCGCCACGCCATCTCGCAGGCCGACGAGGCGAGCGTACGCGCCTCGACCAGGTCCGACGGCAGCGCATTGGCATGCGTCCACGAATGGCGCATCTCGCGCAGGTTGGCAGCACGCCAGGCATCGAGCGTGGCCTTGCCCTCTTCCGCACGCGACAGAAGATCGGGCATGTCGGGCGCCACCATCATCTCGTGGCTGATCACGCCCAGAGTCGCGAGCTGGTCGGCGCGATCGTCGCTGGCGCCGTCGGGCATCATGGTCGAGCGGTCCCAGTTCAGGATGGCGCCGGCGCGATTGACCGCGCTCATGCGGCCGAAGCGGCGCTCGAGTTCTGCGTACGGATCGTTGGCGATCATGGCGTCTTCACCTTGGTCTTGCCGTTCACGGTCAGCCGGCCGTTCTCCCAATGGTAGGAGAGGTAGACCCCGCCCAGCGCCAACGCGAGCAGGAACCAGGTGAGCGCGTACTGCAGGTGATCGTTGGGGATGTCGAGCTGGGTCTGGCCGCCGATCGGCAGGCCGCCCGGATTGGGGCTGGCGTCGGCCTCGAGGAAGAACGTGTCGAGCACGGGGTCGGGCCTGCCGCCCGCGAGCTTGCGCATCAGCGGCACGTCGACGGTGAACCACACGTTCTTGTCCGGCACGTTGTCGGGTGCGAACTGGCGCTGGACCTGGGTCCGGCGCACCACGCCCACCAGCTTCACCGGGCCCGCGAGCTGGCCCTCGGCCCGCCTCGCCGGCTCTTTCTTCTCCGACGGCACCCAGCCGCGGTCGAACAGCACGATCTGGCCCGTGTCGGTGCGCAGCGGCGTCACGACCTGGATGCCGACCTCGTTGCCGCGGCTGCGCGCGGCCAGGTGGAATTCCTTGTCGTGCAGGAAGGTGCCGGACACGGCCACCTTGCCGTACTCGCGGCGCAGCGGATCGCCGCCGCCCAGCAGCGCATCGAGCGCGATCGGCGCCGCAGACTGGTTGGCGGCGATGCGGTCGAGGATGTCGCGCTTCCACTCGCGGCGTTCCATCTGCCAGACGCTGAGCGCCAGGCAGAGCACCAGGATAGGCAGCGAAATGAGCGTCGGCCACAGGAGCGGCCTCAGGCGGATCATCGGTCGACCTTTCTCTTCACTCGAATGTCGAGCGGCGGTGCGCATACTGCTGGGCGATCAGCCAGGCCTTGATGACGCGCAGCATCCAGACGGCACCAAAGAAGGTGAGCGGCGGCCACAGAACGACATGGACCCAGACCGGCGGCTCGTAGCGAATCTCGACGAACAGCACGAGCGCCATCACGACCGCGCCCAGGCCCAGGATCACGAACACCGCGGGCCCATCGCCCGGATCGCTGCCGGCAAGCTCGAAGCCGCATGCGTCGCAGCTCTTCACCACGGTCAGCAGCCCGTGAAACAGCTTGCCCCGCCCGCAGCGAGGGCAGGCACCGCGGACAGCGACGGCGAACGGCGATTGGGGAGGCCAAGCGGTCATCTACCGATCCACAAAGACGAACCGCCGGGGATCGCCCCGGCGGTTCTGATCATAGGCCTTTTCCGGCGCCTCAGTGATGGCCGATCGGCGCGTTGCCGGCGCCCCACCAGTAGACGCAGATGAACAGGAACAGCCACACCACGTCGACGAAGTGCCAGTACCAGGCGGCGGCCTCGAAGCCGAAGTGCTGCTTGGGCGTGAACTGGCCCTTCATGGCGCGGAACAGGCAGACCAGCAGGAAGGTCGTTCCGACGAACACGTGGAAGCCGTGGAAGCCCGTCGCCATGAAGAAGGTCGACGAGTAGATGTTGTCGGTGAAGCCGAACGGCGCATGCGCGTATTCGTAAAGCTGGATGCCGGTGAAGCACGCGCCCAGGATCACGGTCAGCAGCAGGCCGCGGACGGCATCGCGCTTGTTGCCCTCGAGGATCGCGTGATGCGCCCAGGTCACCGTGGTGCCCGAGAGCAGCAGGATCAGCGTGTTCATGAACGGCAGGTCGAAGGCCGCGATCACGTGGGTGCCCTTGGGCGGCCACATCGCGCCGTCGGCTTCCATGCGGCCCGGCATCTCGGGCGAGGCATGGTAGATCGCGCTGTCGAAGAAGGCCCAGAAGAAGGCCGCGAAGAACAGCACCTCGGACGCGATGAACAGGATCATGCCGTAACGCAGGCCGAGACCCACCACGGAGTTGTGATACTTGCGCGACTCGACGAGGACGTCGCTCCACCACCAGTACATGACCGCGAAGACGAGCAGGAAGCCCGGCAGCACGATCCACCAGTTGACCGCCTTGACCACGCCCTGAACGTGCGGCCCCAGCATGTCGGGATGCATGCCGAGGGCGGCACCCATCGCGAGGATGAAGCCCGCGAAGGCGCCGAGCGCCGGCCATGGGCTCGGGTCGACCAGGTGATATGGATGCTTTGGCGTTCCGTCGGACATCTCTTAGCCCCCTTTTCCGGTTCCGCTGGCGGGCGTGCCGCCGAGCAAAGTCTTCGCCCGCTCCGTCTTCGACTCGAAGAAACTATACGAGAGCGTGATGGTGCGGACGTTGTCGTACCGCCGATCCTTGTCCATGTCGGGATCGACGAAGAAAATCACGGGCATGTCGACCGACTGCCCGGGCTGCAGCAGCTGCTCGGTGAAGCAGAAGCACTGAATCTTGTTGAACCACGGGCCGGCGGGCTCGGGCGTCACGTTGTACGTGGCCGTGCCGACGATCGGCCGCTGCGAGCGGTTGGTGGCGCGGAAATGGACGAGCTTCTCCTCGCCCAGATGCACTTTCACTTCACGCTCGAGCGGCTCGAAACGCCACGCCAGGTTGGGATCGACATTGGTGTCGAAGCGGACGGCGACCGTGCGCCCGAGCACCGGGCGCTCGCCTTCGACGGCGACGCGCGGCGTGCCGGCGAAGCCGGTGGCCTTGCAGAACGCCTCGTAGAGCGGCGACGCGGCATAGGCCACGCCCAGCATCGAGGCGAAGACCGCCACGAGGCTCCAGGCGAGACGCGCGTTCTTGTCGACCTGCTTGCTCACAGCTTCATGCCCGTCTGGGCACCCATCTTCACGACGGTGATGCCGAAGAAAACGGCGGCGACGGCCAGCAGGATGAAGAACATGAACAGGTTCTTCGTCCGCTGGCGGCGGTGCATGTCGGTGTCGCCCGGGCGGCGGTCTTCGGCCATGACGCTCATCCGCCGATCATTCGACCCACAAAGTGGTCGACCGGCAGCGCCGCGAACAGGGCTGCGAGATAAAACAGGGAGAAGAAGAACATGCGGCGCGCGGCGGGATGCGCCGTCTCGTCGTCGGCCGTGCGCCACACGAGGACCGCATGACCGATGAAGGCGGCGCCCAGCACGATGGCCGTCGCGCCATAGATCCAGCCGACCGCGCCCAGCAGGGTCGGCGCCAGCGACACCGGCGCCAGGATCAGCGTGTAGATCAGCATCTGGCGCTTGGTCTCGCGCGGCCCCGCGACCACCGGCAGCATCGGCACGCCGGCGCGGCGATAGTCTTCGCTGCGATAGAGCGAGAGCGCCCAGAAGTGCGGGGGCGTCCACAGGAAGATCAGCGCGAACAGCGCGATGCCGACCGTCGACACGTCGCCTGTGGCGGCCGCCCAGCCGATCATCGGCGGGAAGGCGCCGGCGGCACCGCCGATCACGATGTTCTGCGGCGTGCGGCGCTTCAGCCAGATCGTGTAGACGAAGACGTAGAACAGGATCGCGGCCGCCAGCAGCGCCGTCGCCACGTAATTGGTGGCCACCGCCATCAGCACCAGCGAAAAGATCGACAGCAGCACGCCCAGGCCCAGCGCGTCGTCGGGCGCCACGCGGCCCTGCGGAAGCGGGCGCTTGGCGGTGCGCACCATCAAGGCGTCGAGATCGCGCTCGTACCACATGTTGATGGCACCGGCCGCGCCGGATCCCAGGGCAACGGCCAGCACAGCCAGGGCCGCCGCGAACGGATGGATATGAACCGGCGCTATGACCAGGCCGATCCACGCGGTGAACACGACCAGCGACATCACGCGCGGCTTCAGCAGGTCGACGTAGTCGCGCACCGTCGCGGTGCTGACCGCGGCGCCCGTCTTCGTCCAGATGTCCTGTGCGGTGTCGCTCATGCCCTTCAAGGCGAAGGCGCCGACCCGGCGCCCCCGCTCCTCGAGTTTCTAGTGATGTGCCGTCGGCGAGATGTGCGGCAGTTCCTCGAACGTGTGGAACGGCGGCGGCGAGTCGACCGTCCATTCCAGCGTCGTGGCGCCATCGCCCCAGTAGTTGGCGCCGACCTTGCGGCCCGACATCAGCGTGCCGAACACGATGAAGATCAGCCAGAAGATCGCCGAGCCGAACGACAGGAAGGCGCCGATCGAGGAAATCTCGTTCCAGTGATGCATCGCGTCGGGATAGTCGACGTAGTGGCGCGGCATGCCGGCCAGACCCGAGAAATGCATCGGGAAGAACGTCAGGTTGACGCCCACGAAGAAGGTCCAGAAGTGGATCTGCGCCGCCCACTCCGGATACTGCCGGCCGCTCATCTTGCCGAACCAGTAGTAGAAGCCGGCGAACATGCCGAAGATCGCGCCGAGCGACAGCACGTAATGGAAGTGCGCGATCACGTAGTAGGTGTTGTGCATGGCGTAGTCGACGCCGGCATTGGCCAGCACCACGCCCGTCACGCCGCCGACGGTGAACAGGAAGATGAAGCCGATCGCCCACAGCATCGGGATTTCGAGCCTGATCGAGCCGCCCCACATGGTGGCGATCCACGAGAAGATCTTCACGCCGGTCGGCACCGCGATCACCATGGTGGCCGCCACGAAGTAGGCGCGCGTGTCGACGTCCATGCCGACGGTGTACATGTGATGCGCCCACACGACGAAGCCCACGACGCCGATCGCCACCATCGCATAGGCCATGCCGAGGTAGCCGAACACCGGCTTCTTCGAGAAGGTCGAGATGATGTGGCTGATGATGCCGAAGGCCGGCAGGATCATGATGTACACCTCGGGGTGTCCGAAGAACCAGAAGAGGTGCAGGAACAGGGTCGGATCGCCGCCGCCGGCCGGATCGAAGAAGTGCGTGCCGAAGTTGCGGTCGGTCAGCAGCATGGTGATCGCGCCCGCGAGGACCGGCAGCGCGAGCAGCAGCAGGAACGCCGTCACCAGGATCGACCAGGCGAACAGCGGCATGCGGTGCAGGGTCATGCCCGGCGCGCGCATGTTGAAGATGGTGGTGATGAAGTTGATGGCGCCCAGGATCGAGGAAGCGCCGGCCAGATGCAGCGAGAAGATCGCGAGATCCATGCCCGCGCCCTGCTGGATGGTGAGCGGCGGATAGATCGTCCAGCCGGTGCCCACGCCGCCGCCGACGACGGCCGACAGCAGCAGCAGGATGAAGGCCGGCGGCAGCAGCCAGAAGCTGATGTTGTTCATGCGCGGGAACGCCATGTCGGGCGCGCCGATCATCAGCGGCACGAACCAGTTGCCGAAGCCGCCGATCAACGCCGGCATGACGACGAAGAACACCATGATCAGGCCGTGCGCCGTGACGACGGTATTCCACAGATGGCCGTTAACGGTGCCATCGGGATTGTTGAAGTACTGGACGCCGGTGTGCAGCAGCTCGAGGCGCATCACCACCGAGAAGGTGGCGCCGATGAAGGCCGCCAGGATCGCGAACACGAGGTACATCGTGCCGATGTCCTTGTGGTTCGTGCTGTACAGCCACCGCTTGATGCCGGTCGGCGTGTGATGGTCGTGATGATCGTGGCTGTGGTCGTGAGAGGCGCCGTGCGCGGTGGCCATGGATGTCTCCTGCGGAGCGCTTAGCGGTTAGCGGGGGTGGTGGCGGAGGCGAAGCTGGTCGAAGGCGCGAGACCCGCGGCCTTCTTCTTGGCTTCGACCCATTTGTCGAATTCCGCCTTCGAAACGACGTTCACGGCGATCGGCATGTAGGCATGCGCGTTGCCGCAGATCTGCGAGCACTGGCCGAAGTAGAGGCCTTCCTTCGGAACGTTGATCCAGCCTTCGTTGATTCGGCCGGGGATCACCGTCTTCTTGATGCCGAAGCCCCAGACCGTCCAGCCGTGCATGGTATCGGCGCCGGTGCCGATGATGCGCACGGTCGTGTTGACCGGGATCACCATGTTTTCGTCGACGGCCAGCATGCGCGGCTCGTTCGGCTTCAGCTTGGCGCGGTCGGCTTCCGCGAGGATGCGGCTGTCGATCGAGAAGTTGCCCTGGTCGGGATATTCGTACTGCCAGTACCACTGGTGACCGGTGATCTTGACGGTCATCGCCGCGTCCACCGCCTTATCGCCGTAATAGAGAAGACGGAAGGACGGGATCGCGATCACCACCAGGATCAGGATCGGGATGATCGTCCAGGCGATCTCGAGCACGGTGTTGTGCGTCGTGACGCTCGGCACCGGGTTGCGCGAGGCGTGGAAGCGCCACATCACGTAAATCAGCAGCGCCAGCACGAAGATCGAGATCAGCGTGATGATGGCCAGCAGCAGGTTATGCAGCCAGGCGACCTTTTCCATGACCGGCGTGTAGGCCGGGCCGAAGCCCATCTGCCAATCGTGCGGCTGGCCCACGACCGTCTGCGCATGGGCGCCGGTCACGAGGCCGAGGCCTGCCACCAGCGTCAAAAATCCCAGAACTCCCCAAACGCGCTTTCCGAGCATGCAATCGTCCCCTCGCGTACCGGTCCCCGAGGGTTCCGGTCCGCAAAATCCTCCGCTAATTCCAAGCGGTTAGTACCAGATATGGGAGTGCGTGGTAACGGCTTTTCGACTGTGGCCGGTATGTGGCGGCCCGTCGCAGTGCTCAGCGAAAAATACCTGCAAGAGCCTCGCCATAACCGGCTTCCCGGACGATTCCGGCGAAGGCGGGTGCGGTGGTCCGGCGATGGAACGCGCGCCCGTCGTGGGTAAAAATCGACGTGCCGGCTGTATCTTCCACAGACTGTACGCGAAACAGCCCGTCCGGCGACGGCCCGAGACGGATCGTCAGGTCGGCGGCGCGCGCCAGGAGGGCCGCCATCGCATCGGGCCGAACCGCCACGAGCGTGCCGCGCCCGCCGCGCGACAGCCGCGCTGCGAGTGCTGGAATATCCCCAACGGGCGGCGAATCGATCACCAGCAGATCGGGCTTCAACCGCGCTCCCGCGCTCATGAGAGTGCCGAAGGGCGATCCGCCCGCCTGCACCACCAGCTCGACCTTGCCCGACGATGGCCAGCTGAAATGGCGGTGCGCCGCCAACGTCACGACCCGGAAGGAGGACAGGTCGCGGGCAATCGCCGCCAGCAGCGCCGTCTTGCCCGAGCCTTCCGGCCCGACAACGACGATGTTGAGGCGCGCGCGCGCGGCAATTCCCAACAAGGCGGCCATCCGCCGGTCGAGCACGTGCGCGGCAATCAGTCGGTCGAAGGTGGCGTTTCCGGGCTCGCCACGGTGCAGCATGAGCACCGGGCCGCCGGGTGCGCCGGGCGGGAAGATGACGAGTCCGCTGCCGCCGTCACGCAACTGCACGTCGACCACGCCGCTCGACGCCGGCCGCGCGAGGCGTCTGGCAATGTCGAGCAGGTGCGCGGCATCGCGGAAGGTCTCGGGCGCGGGTTCGCGCACGCCGTTGCGCTCGACGTGGACCTGGTCGGGCCCGTCGACATAGACGGCACGGATCGAGCGGTCGGCCCACAACCGGTCGAGCAGGCCGAGGCCGCAGATCTCGCTGAACACCATTTGCGACAGGCGCTGTTGCATCCCGGCCGGCAGCGTCGCGTCCTCGTGGCGCAACACCTCGTCGATCGTCCGGTCGATCGTCGCCCGCGCGAGGCCACGATCGAGAGGCGCGCTGCCGACGAGCGGTGCCGCACGCTCGACCACCTTCGTCAGCAAGCGGTCGAACGACGCCGCCTCGCGGCCGATCACGTTCACCAACTTCGACGGCGGCGCCGCAAAAACGGTCTCGGCAACGGCTGGCGGCGGAGCGGAGTCGTCGCCCGCCCATGCCCTGCGTGTCGCCTCGTCCTTGTCGGCGAACGACACGAGTTCAGCAGCTGGTGCCGGCGCTTCCGGCGCTGCAGCAGCAGGTTGCTCCACTATGGCGGGCGATGGAACCGACGGGGAAACGGACAGCGGCACCGGCTGCAGCTCGACCAGCTCGCCCGCCAACGCGCGCAGCTCATAGCTCGTGAGCGTGACGCCGCGGGCACGGAAGTAATTGTGCACGATGACGCCCACGCCGTAGGCCCGCTCGGCGGGCGAGCGGACGGCGTCGAGCGCCTCCCTCACCTGCGCGCCCATGTCGGCACCGAAGGCGCGCCAGGTTTCATCCATCTTGCGAAACCGCGGATCCTCGTCCTCGAACGTCAGAATCCGGGCGAGCGGACGCGGCGCGGGAAGGCTGCCATTGGCGGCGCCGTCCGGTCGTTCGAGCATGGAGTTCACGCGGGGCCGCCCGACGTATGAGCGTAGCCCCCGCCGCTCACGGCGAGCATCCCATAATCCGCTTTAAATATGACTTCCCAAAAATCCCGCGACCGGAACCCGGCAAATCCGCCGGGCCCCATACCGGCCACGCTTGAGTTTAACCCGGCCGGGCCTGAAAGGCACCTTGTGTTTCAGGCGTCGCCCATTATGGTCGCCCGCCATGCGCACAATCATCGCCTCCCTCATCTTCCTCGCCGCGGTTCTCGGCCTGTCGGGCAGCGCCCTCGCCCTCGACAAGGAGAACACACTCTACATCGATCTCAAGGACGGCCGCGTCGTCATCGAGATGCTGCCCAAGGTGGCGCCCAAGCACGTCGAGCAGATCAAGAAGCTCGCCCGCGAGGGCAAATACGACGGCCTCGTCTTCCACCGCGTGATCGATGGCTTCATGGCCCAGACCGGCGACCCGCAGGGCACGGGCCGCGGCGGCATGGGCAGCCTTCTGCAGGCCGAGTTCTCGAAGGAGCCGTTCAAGCGCGGCGCCGTCGGCATGGCCCGCACCAACGACCCCAACAGCGCACAGAGCCAGTTCTTCATCGTGCTCAAGGACTCGAACTTCCTCGACGGCCAGTACACGGTGTGGGGCCGCGTGACGTCGGGCATGGAGTTCGTCGACAAGATCAAGAAGGGCGAGCCGCCCGCCAATCCCGACAAGATGATCAAGGTTCGCGTCGCAGCGGATGTGAAGGAGTAATCATGGACAAGGAAAACACCCTCTACATCGACCTCAAGGATGGCCGTGTCGTGATCGAGATGCGCCCCGACCTCGCGCCCAAGCACGTGGCGCAGATCAAGAAGCTCGCCCGCGAAGGCAAGTACGACGGCGTCGTGTTCCATCGCGTGATCGACGGCTTCATGGCGCAGACCGGCGATCCCGACGGCAACGGCATGGGCGGCATGGGCGATCGTCTGCCCGCCGAATTCAGCAAGGAGCCGCACGGCCGCGGCGTGGCCTCGATGGCGCGCTCCAGCGACCCCAACAGCGCGCGCAGCCAGTTCTTCATCTGCTTCAAGGACGCGAACTTCCTCGACGGTCAGTACACCGTGTGGGGCAAGGTCACGTCGGGCATGGAGTTCGTCGACAAGATCAAGAAGGGCGAGCCGCCCTCCAATCCCGACAAGATGATCAAGGTCCAGGTCGCGGCCGACGCGAAGGACTAGAAAACAAAAGGGCGCCCCTCGGGGCGCCCTTTCTTCTTATTCCTTCGTCACGGTGTGGAACGACTTGGAGATCACCTGCCAGCGGCCGTCGGCCTTCAACAGGGTGAGATAGTCGGTGAAGTAGCGCGGCGGGATCTGGCACTCGACCTTGGCGAAGGCAGTGGTCGGACCGGAGAAGTCGATCGACACGATACGGTCGCGGCGCTCGCTGCCGTTGGCCTTCGCCGACTTGCGGCCCTCGACCATCTTGAACCAGTCGGCGCGCGGCATGTCGACGGCCTTGCCGTCGGGCGCCGCACTATAAAGGTGCGACGCTGGATGGAAGGCCGCGCCCAGCTTCTTGGTGTCGCCCTCGTACAGGCCATCGAAATAGACCTGCAGCACCTTCTCGACTTCTGCCACGTCGGAACTCATCTCTCTCCTCCCTCTGCTTCTCAGATGGCCCCGTTGGGGCTGACCAGAATCTTGCCGTTGCGACCGCCCTTGTCGGCGTGCGCCAGGGCCTCGCTGATATTCTCGATCGGATAGACCGTGTCCACCGGCGCGTAGAGCTTGCCCGTCATCACCTGCTCGGCCAAGTCGGCATAGATCGCGCGGATCTTCTCGGCGTTGCGCCTGGCGAGGAAGCGTCCCAGCATGAAGCCGGTCAGCTTCACGCCGCGATAGGTGAAGTTCGAGCGCCCGACGACGGGATCGATGCCGCTCATCGACCCATAGTGCACGACCGTACCGTCGTTCGCGACGCAATCGACGAGCCGCCCCGTGGCAGCACCGCCAATCGCCTCGATGCCGAGCCTGATCGGTGCGTCGCCTGTCTCCTGCTTCACGCGTGCAGAGAGATCGTCACCGTCCACGACGACGAGATCCGCCCCGAGCTGCTTCAGCTCATCGGCCAGTTCCGGCCGGCGCACGACGTTCACCGTGCGCAGCCCGCGCTGATGGGCGAGCACGATCAGCAGACGGCCGACCGCGGAGTTGGCCACGTTCTGGATCACCCAGTCGCCGCCCTTGAGATCTACGAAGTCGGACAGCATGAGCTGCGCGGTGGGCGGGTTGATCCGCACCATCGCGGCCTGCCGCAAGTCGATGCCGGCGGGCAGCGGGATCGCGTCGTCGCCCTTCACCTTGCGTCGCTGGGTCCAGTTCTCGCGCTGCAGGTTGATGACGAGGTCGCCCGCCTTCACGTGCTTCACACTCGCACCGACAGCAGTCACGCGTCCGACACATTCTGCACCAGGGGTCGCGGGCAGCGGCGGCTTCAGGCGATATGTGCCTTTGCAAAAGCCCATGTCGGCGGGATTGATCGGGAAGGCCAGCACGTCGAACACGACCTCGCCGGCCGCGGGCGCGCCCACATCGGGCACCTCGGCGCAGCGCGCGACCTCCCAGGGAGTGCCGTATTTCTCGATGAGCACCTGTTTCATGCGCCCTCTCTTTGGGCAATTTTCATTGGCCCATTGATTGCTTATATTGGGATTCGACAAGGGGTGGAATGCCGGATGGCGGCGAAGACTTTCGACGAGATGCGCTCGGGCGCCGACGGCTCGATCCGTGCGCCCTATCAGGGCGTTTCGCGCTGGCTCGACAGCACCTCGCCCGAACGCCTCGCCGCAACCCGGCACGAGGTCGACCAGTTCTATCGGCGCCACGGCATCACTTTCGGCGCCTATGGCGCGGCCGAAGGGGCGGAGACCACCATTCCGTTCGATATCATCCCGCGGGTCATCGCCTGGGACGAATGGGAATATCTGCATAAGGGTCTGGTGCAGAGGGTAAGCGCCCTCAACGCCTTCCTGGCCGACGCCTATGGTGATCGCGAGATCTGCCGCGCCGGGGTCATTCCCGAACAGCAGCTGCTGATGAACGCCGAGTTCGTCTCGATGGCGCAGGGCCTCAAGCTGCCGGGCGGCGTGCATGCGCATATCGCGGGCATCGACCTCGTGCGCGTCGGCGAAAAGGACTTCTACGTCCTCGAGGACAATGTGCGCACGCCGTCGGGCGTGTCGTACGTGCTGGAAAACCGCGAAGTGATGATGCGCCTCGCGCCCGAGCTGTTCTCCGCACGGCGCGTGCTGCCGGTGGCCAACTACACCGAGGAGCTGCTGGCGACCCTGCGCTCGGTCTCCTTCAGCGACAGCCACGAGCCCAACGTCGTTCTGCTGACGCCCGGCCATTACAACAGTGCCTATTTCGAGCACGCCTTCCTGGCCGACGAGATGGGCATCGAACTGGCCAAGGGCTCCGATCTGTTCGTCGACGAAGGCCGCGTGTTCATGCGTACGCCGCGCGGGCCGCAGCGCGTCGACGTGATCTACCGCCGCATCGACGATGCCTATCTCGATCCGCTGGCGATGAACCCCGACTCATTCCTCGGCGTGGCGGGACTGCTGGGCGCCGTGCGCGCCGGCCGCGTGAACATCGTGAACGCGCTCGGCAACGGCGTGGCCGACGACAAATCGACCTATACCTACGTGCCGGAGATGATCCGCTTCTATCTCGGCGAGACGCCGATCCTGCAGAACGTGCCGACCTGGCGTTGCGACAAGGCCGACGACTACAAGTACGTGATGGAGCACCTGGCCGAGATCGTGGTGAAGGAAGTCCACGGCTCCGGCGGCAAGGGCATGCTGGTCGGCCCAACCTCGAGCAAGGCGGAGATCGACGAATTCGCGCTGCTGCTCAAGTCGCGGCCGGAGAATTATATCGCCCAGCCCACCCTGGCGCTCTCGACCTGCCCGACCTTCGTGGCGCAGGGCGTGGCGCCGCGCCATGTCGACCTCAGGCCCTTCGTGCTGTCGGGCAAGAAAATCACCATCGTGCCAGGCGGCCTCACGCGCGTGGCCCTCAAGGAAGGCTCGCTGGTCGTGAATTCGAGCCAGGGCGGCGGCACCAAGGACACCTGGGTCTTGGCACCAGATGCTCAGTAGCACCGCGAAGAACCTCTACTGGATGGGCCGCTATCTGCAGCGGGCCAAGACGACGGCGCGCCTGATCGAGGCGACGCAGCGCATGGCGCTGCAGTCGCGCGGCAAGGAAGCCGAGGGCGTGGTCGCGATCTTCGGCATGGACGACGAGTTCCGCCAGCGCCAGAGCCAGGGCGGCCGCCTCTCCGACCTCATCGACTTCCTGGCCTTCGACGAAAGCAATCCGTCCTCGATCATCAGCTCGATCGGCTCGGCGCGGCGTAACGCGCGAGAGGAGCGCAACAACATCACCGTCGACGTCTGGGAGAGCATGAACGGGCTGTGGCTCGAACTGACGGCGAAGCTGCGCGGCAACCGCGCCGCTCTCGATCGCGGCGCGCTGATCGAGACGGCCAAGAAGCAGGCCGTGATGATCTTCGGCGCCGCGCAAGTAACGCTGCTCCGCGACGAGGCCTACAACTTCTTCCAGATCGGCGCCTTCCTCGAGCGCGGCGACAATACCGCCCGCATCCTCGACGTGAAGTTCCACCGCCTGCTCCCCGACGGCAATCCGAACACCGAGGAGATGGACTACTTCGCCTGGTCCGAAGTGCTGGCCTGCATCGGCGCCGTGCGCACCTACCGCCGCATCTATCGCAGCTCGCTCGAGCCCAAGAAGATCGCCGACCTGATGATGCTGCGGCGCGACGTGCCGCGCTCGGTCCATCACTGCCTCTGGATGGTCGACATGGCGATGAACGAGCTGGCCGACGCCTACGGCACGCGCGGCGAG
>CAIWTJ010000182.1 GCA_903915535.1 Enhydrobacter aerosaccus | reverse complement strand
GGTTTATAGCGGCGGCCCCCGGCGGTTGCAAGGCCCGCCGCCAGCCGCTATAGTCCGGCCGTTTTTCGAGGTTCGGGGGGCAGGATGGCGAAGTAGTAGCGGCTGAAAATCGCGCTGATCGGCTATGGCGCGATCGGCCAGATGCTGTTCGACGTGTTCAAGGACAAGAAGCCGCCGATCGACATCGTGGGCGTGCTGGTGCGCGAGGGCCGCGCAAAAGCCACGCAAAAGGCGGTGGGCCGCAAGGTCGCGGTCGTCGAGAGCCTGAAGGAACTGCTGAAGCTCAAGCCCGACGTCGTGGTCGAGGCGGCGAGCCAGCAGGCGGTGCGCGACTGGGGCGAGACGATCCTGAAGAAGGGCATCGACTTCATGGTAATCGCCACCGGCGCCTACGGCGATCCCAAGCTCTGGAAGAAGCATTGCGACACCGCAGCCAAGAGCGGTGCGCGCCTGCGCCTGCCGTCGGGCGCGATCGCGGGCCTCGACGGGCTGCTGGCGATGCGCCTCGGCAAGCTCGAGAAGGTGAAGTACACCTCGATCAAGCCGCCACATGCCTGGACCGGCACGCCGGCGGAGACCGATTTCGACCTGCCCGCGATCAAGGTACCGACCGTGATCTTCAAGGGCACCCCCGCCGATGCGGGCCGCCTCTATCCGAAGAACGCCAACCTTGCGGTCACCGTGGCGCTGTGCGGCGCGGGACTCGATCGCACCGACATCGAGCTGGTCGCCGATCCGACATTGGCGCCGGGAACGAATGCCAGCCGCCTCGAGATCGTGAGCGACTCGGGCACTCTCAAGCTCGAGCGGGTTGGCCTCGCGATGCCGGACAATCCCAAGACCGGTGTGCTGACCGCGCTCACCATGGCCGACGATCTGATGAAGATGGTGCGGTCGAGCGATTGGTGAGCAGGGATTTCAGTGCTCGTCACTGGACAAAACAAACCGGCGGCCGGGAAACCCGGCCGCCGGCGATGTCGACGTTAGGAGCTGCGCTTAGCCGCGGCCGTGCCAGCGACGCGGACCGCTGCGGCCGTGACCCATCCCGGGGCCCATCCCAGGGCCCATCATCGGCGGACGGTCGAAGACCTCCTGCTGCTCCGGCGTAAGGGCAGCGTAGAGTGCCATCAGCGACGGCTTCACGGCCTCGAAGGACTCGTAGCGCGACTTCATCATCGTCTCGCGCATGTTCATGCGGTCAGCGAACTTGGGCGGCGCCTTCATCTCGATGGGCAGGCTCGCGCAGCGCGCCTTGTCCTTCGCCGTGACATCGTCGGCCGCCTTCTCGTAGGCGTTCCAGGCGGAGAGCTGCTCGGGCTTGAGGTCGAGGCGGGTCTTCAGGTAGGCGCGCATGCCGGCCTTATGCGCCGTGCGCTCGAGGCACATGTTGCGCGGATTGAAGGGCGGACGCGGCGGGCGATTCGCCTCGGGGCTGACGCCGCCGCCGGCTGCCGGGGGCATGGCAGCCGGCGGGGCTGCCTGGGCGACCTGGGGCGAGCCCGTGAACCCACCGTCGAAGGCAACAGCCGAGGTCATCCAGGCAAGGCCGCCGACGGCCGCGATGGCGGTCGAGACAGCCAGGATCTTCATACGGGTCGACATTTTGAATGGCTCCTGAGGGGTAGGAATTAATTCTCCCTGCCCATCAATACGGAGCCGTTTTCCCAAACGTGCCCGGGATCGGCCGATTATTTGTTAGGTATTTGTAAGCTTAGCCAGTCTGCAAAGGCGGCACGCTGGTCGGCCGTCATGTGCAGGCCTTCCTTGCTGCGTCGCCACAGGATGTCGTCGGCTTCGACCGCCCACTCCTCGCGCATCAGGTAGCGTGCCTCGACTTCGTAGAGGTGGCCGCCGAAGTGCCGCCCGAGATCGGCGGGCGTCTTTACGTGTTCCAGCATCTCGTCGAGTGCCGTGCCGTGGCGGCGGGCGAGGACCCAGATGAGGTCCGGCGGCAGGCCGGGTTTCGCCTCTTGTACCCCCTTTACGAAGCGATCGAACGCGATCTCGAAGGACGGCGCGTCGGCGAACTCGCCGTCGGCGACCGGCTTGTGCGCGGTCCACGGCCCGCCCATGCGCGGATAGAATTTGCGCAGGTCTTCCAGCGCGTGCTCGGCCAGCTTGCGGTAGGTCGTGATCTTGCCGCCGAACACCGAAAGCAACGGCGCCGATCCATTCGGCGCATCGACTTCGAGATGATAGTCGCGGGTCACGGCCGAAGGGTTGTCGTCGCCGTCGTCGAACAGCGGACGCACGCCCGAGTAGGTCCACACCACGTCGGCCGGCGTCACGGGCTTGTCCATGTAGTGGCTGACCAGCTCGCACAGGTAGGCGGTCTCCTCCGGCGTGCACTGCGGGTTCTCGCTCGACTCTACGGGGATGTCGGTCGTGCCGATCAGCGAGAACTCGCGCTCGTAGGGAATCACGAAGGCGATGCGGCCGTCGGCGTGCTGCAGAATGAAGGCATGATCGCCGTCGTGCAGCTTGGGCACGATGATGTGGCTGCCCTTGATCAGCCGCACGGTCTTGGGCGTCTTCACATGCGTTTCCTCGTCGAGGAAATGCTTCACCCACGGGCCGGCCGCATTCACCAGGCCGCGCGCGGTGATGGACTTCTTCACGCCGCCCGGACCTTCGAGCTCGATCTCCCAGAGCTTGCCGTCGGCGGTGCGCCGCGCCGACACGCAGCGATGGCGGGCGTAGATCTCGGCCCCCATGTCCCGCGCCGACTTCAGGTTCGAGATCACCATGCGCGCATCGTCGACCCAGCCGTCGGAATAGACGAAGCCCTTCTTGAAGGACTTCTTGAGGCCGCGGCCGTATTTCGAGTCGGGCAGGTCGACCGACTGCGACTTGGGCAAGGTCATGTGCCAGTCGAGATGGTCGTAGAGGAACAGTCCCAGCCGCAGCATCCAGCGCGGCCGCAAGTGCGGCTCGTGCGGCAGCACGAAGCGCAACGGCCAGGTGATGTGCGGCGCCTTGGCCAGCAGCACCTCGCGCTCCATCAGCGCCTCGCGTACCAGCCGGAACTCGTAATGTTCGAGGTAGCGCAGGCCGCCGTGGATCAGCTTGGTGGCCTTGGACGAGGTGGCGCTGGCGAAATCGTTCATTTCGCACAGTCCGACCTTCAGGGTGCGCCCGACCGCGTCGCAGGCGATTCCCGCCCCGTTGATGCCGCCGCCCACGATAAACAGGTCGAGCGGCCGGCTTGCCTCTCCATTCATGGTTTCGACATATAGCCTGTTGACCGGCCTGTGCGCGCGCCGCAAAACGCGCGAGATGAAATATTTGCTCAACATCGCGATCTTCGCGTTCGTGGCGTGGGGGATCTGGAAGACCGCCAACCGGTGGTTCGACTTTCTGGGCGGCAACCGTCCGCCCGCGACCCCGAAACAGCCCGCCCCGCCTCCCCAGACGCCCCACCAGGCGCCGCCTCAGGCACGAGTCGTCGAGGATGCCCATCCGTGCTCGGTCTGTGGGGCTTATGTCGCCGTCGGGGCGGCCAAATGCGGGCGTCCGGACTGCCCCCAACCATAGGCCGCCAGCGGCTTGACCGGGGGTGGGGTGGCACCTATTTTGCCGCGCCGCACAAACCGGCCTAAGTGTAGGAAAGACAAGGGATTCCGGTGTCCACTCCCGCCAAGCCGCAGTGTTTTCAGGAACTGATCCTGACCCTGCAGGACTATTGGGCCCGCCAAGGCTGCCTCATCC
>CAIWTJ010000181.1 GCA_903915535.1 Enhydrobacter aerosaccus | reverse complement strand
CGGCCGCCACCTCGTGACCATCGACGAAAGCACTGCCGGCGAGAGGCTGGACCGTGCGCTGACGGCTGCCCTTCCGGCGCTCACGCGAAGCCGCGTGAAAGCGCTGATCGAAAGCCGCCGCGTGACGCTGGCTGACGGAAAGACAGTAGAAGAGCCGTCCCGCAAGGTCAAAATCGGCGAATGCTTCGCCGTCGACATTCCCGAGCCTGAACCCGCCGAGCCAGCGGCCCAGGCGCTCGATCTGGACATCCTCTATGAAGACACCGACCTCTTGGTGGTGAACAAGCCGGCCGGTCTGGTCGTCCATCCCGCGCCGGGCAACCCCGACCATACGCTGGTGAATGCCCTCATTGCGCACTGTGGCGACAGCCTTTCAGGCATCGGCGGCGTGCGCCGTCCGGGCATCGTCCATCGCTTGGACAAGGACACGTCGGGCGTCATGGTCGTGGCCAAGAACGACAACACGCACCATGCGCTGTCCAAGCTCTTTGCCGCCCACGACCTCACCCGCATCTACAAGGTGCTGGTCTGGGGCGGCCCCAAGATGAAGAACGGCCTGCTCGAGACCCAGATCGACCGCCACCCGGTCGACCGCAAGCGCATGGCGGTTCGCCGCGCCGGTGGGCGGACCGCCGTCACCGAATGGTGGCTGGAAGAGCGCTTCGGCAACGCCCTGACGCCGATTGCCAGCCTGATGGGCGCCAAACTCCATACCGGCCGCACCCATCAGGTGAGGGTGCACATGTCCCATCTCGGCCTGCCGGTGGTCGGAGACCCTTTGTACGGCCGCAAACGGAACGGCCCCGGACCCGAAGCGTTGAAGTCATTCAAACGGCAAGCGCTTCACGCGGCGGTCCTGGAATTTATCCACCCCCGGTCCCACCAACAGCTGAGCTTCGCCACAGAATTGCCTCAAGACTTCCAGAAGCTCATCACTGAACTGAACGACGTTAAGTAAAAACCCTACGCTTTTTGGGGAATACCTGAGGAGGTTAGTAGGTCTTTCTTGACTCATTGGCTACCTGACTAATATAGTCGGGTTTAGCAGTCGGTGGGCGAGAGTGCTAAACGCTCGTTCACCTATAGGATAGGGGGACAACCCAATGGCTACCGCTACTACCGCCCGTCTTCCCGCTCTCGCGTCGAACCTGTCGCCCGAGGGGAACCTCAGTCGCTACCTGAGCGACATCCGCAAATTCCCGCTCCTGGAGCCGCAGGAGGAGTTCATGCTGGCCAAGCGCTGGCGTGAGCACGGCGACTCCAAGGCCGCCCACCAGCTCGTCACCAGCCATCTGCGTCTCGTGGCCAAGATCGCCATGGGCTACCGCGGCTACGGCCTGCCCGTGGCCGAGCTCATCTCCGAAGGCAACGTCGGCATGATGCAGGCGGTGAAGCGGTTCGATCCGGACCGCGGCTTCCGCCTCGCCACCTATGCGATGTGGTGGATCCGCGCCTCGATCCAGGAATACATCCTGCACAGCTGGTCGCTCGTGAAGATGGGCACCACGGCTGCCCAGAAGAAGCTGTTCTTCAACCTGCGCAAGCTCAAGGGCCAGATGCAGGCGATCGAGGAAGGCGATCTCAGCCCCGAGAACGTGACCAAGATCGCCACGCGCCTGGGCGTGCCGGAAGAGGAGGTGGTGAACATGAACCGCCGCCTCGCCGCGCCCGACTCTTCGCTCAATGCCAGCGTCAAGGCCGAGGGCGACATGGAGTGGCAGGACTGGCTGGTCGACGATACGCCCAACCAGGAAGCCCGCCTCGGCGACAGCCAGGAGATGGGCCAGCGCAAGCACATGCTGGCCGGTGCCCTGAAGCAGCTCACCGAACGCGAGCGTCACATCCTCGTCGAGCGCCGTCTCACCGACGAGCCCAAGACGCTCGAGGACCTGTCGGCCAAGTACGGCATCAGCCGCGAGCGCGTGCGCCAGATCGAGGTGCGCGCCTTCGACAAGCTGCAGAAGGCGATGAAGAACATGGTCGTGGAAGCCGCGACTGAAAACACCCGCAAGGTCGAGGCGCACGCCGCGCGCTAAGATCCCAAAGCCAATCATATCGGGGTCGGCCGCCTTCGGGGGCCGGCCCCTTTATTTTGGGGCATTCCCCAGCTTTTCTGGGCCTTTCCGGCCCTTTTCGCCGTATGGTCTCTCGTATATAAGCTCGCCCACCATGAAGCCCCAGAACATCGCCATCGTTGGCGCCACCGGCGCGGTTGGAGTCGAGATCCTCCGCGTCCTCGAGCGGCGGAACTTCCCCGTCGCTTCCTTGAAGCTGCTCGCCTCGGCCCGCTCGGCCGGCAAGACGCTCGAGTTCAAAGGCAAGCCGTATCCGGTGGAAGAGGTGAAGCCCACCTCGTTCAAGGGCATCGACATCGCGTTCTTCTCGGCCGGCGCCACGCGCAGCCGCGAGTTCATCCCGCACGCCAAGGCCGCGGGCGCGGTCGTGATCGACAATTCCTCGGCCTTCCGCATGGATCCCAACACGCCGCTGGTTGTGCCGGAAGTGAACCCGGGCGATCTCGCCAAGCACAACGGCGTCATCGCCAACCCGAACTGCACCGCCGCGATCCTCGCCACGGCCGTTTGGCCGATCCACCAGGCCGCGGGCATCAAGAAGATCGTCGTGTCGACCTATCAGTCGGCCTCCGGCGCGGGCGCTGCCGCCATGCAGGAGCTCGAGGACCAGACGCGCCAGTATGCCGAGGGCAAGGACGTCACCAAGTCCGTGTTCCCGCACCAGATCGCCTTCAATCTCTTCTCGCACAACACCAAGGTGGCCGAGAACGGCTACAACGAGGAAGAGAACAAGGTCATCGAAGAGATGCGCAAGATGTTCCACATGCCCGAGCTGCCGGTCCTGCCGACCTGCATTCGCGTGCCGGTGCTGCGTGCGCATTCGGAGTCGATCTCGCTCGAGCTCGAGCGTCCGCTCTCGCCGGAGCAGGCGCGCGAGATCATCTCGAAGGCCCCGGGCGTGAAGCTGGTCGACGATCCGGCCGCCAACCACTTCCCGATGCCGCTCGAAGCTTCGGGCGATCTCGACGTCCATGTCGGCCGAATCCGCCGCGACCTCACCAATCCGAACGGTCTCGCGCTGTTCGTGGCCGGCGACCAGCTGCTGAAGGGTGCCGCCTGGAACGCCGTGCAGATCGCCGAGGAACTGGCCAAGCTCGGCGCGCGGGCTCAGGCCGCCGAGTAGAGCCAACAGCACCAGCTGGCATTGCTGAAATCGAATTTCAGCAATGCCAGCTACGGCTTCCAGAGCGAGCCAATGGTGTTTGCGAGTGCCCGGCCAACAGCCGTGAAGCGCTGAATCGCGATCGGCATATCGGCGTTGCAGGGCGCGCGGTGCCGACGAGAGGTCGGATCACCAGCCAGAGTGGCCGAAATCGATTCGCGCAATTTCCCCTACCGGCAGCAAGCGGACGCACGGCTCGATCGACGGTAACCGTACAGAGGGAGTGCGTCGGCGCGTTCCACGCAACGACCTCTGCGATCCCACGTTGCATCCTTCACAATTGTTTAATGTGCAGGCGGGTCATGTCGAAGAAGCAAACGGCGCTCAAGTATCCTCAGCATGCGGACCGCCTGGGTATCCTGATGGCCCATCAGCGCCTGAAGATGGCGCGCTCGGCCCACGCCTATGTGCGCGGGGCGACGATCAAGTTCTACGAATGGCTCGAGGCGTCGAATGGCCACGCGATTCCGGAAGGTCCGCCGATCTGGATCTGCGGCGATTGCCACGTCGGCAATCTCGGTCCGGTGGCGGACGGAAAGGGCCGCGTCTCGATCCAGATCCGCGACCTCGACCAGACCGTGATCGGCAACCCGGCGCACGATCTCATCCGGCTTGGCCTGTCGCTGGCGACCGCCGCGCGCGGTTCGGACCTGCCCGGCGTGACCACCGCGTACATCCTCGAACACATGATGGACGGCTACGAGAACGCCCTGGGTCCGGCGGAAGAAAAGGAATGGGTCGACGCGCCCGAGCCGGTCATCGCCGTCCTTCGCAAGGCGCTGCAGCGCCGCTGGAAGCATCTCGCCGAGGAGCGCCTCGAGGACATCAAGCCGGAAATCCCGCTCGGCAAGAAATTCTGGCCGCTGAGCGACGAGGAGCGCAACGCCATCGCCGCGCTCGGAAAGTCCGAGAACGTCCGCAAGCTGATCACGCACCTGCACTCGCGCAAGGACGGGGCCGAGCTCGAGGTCTGCGATGCCGCTTACTGGGTGAAGGGCTGCAGCTCGCTCGGCCGCGCGCGTTATGCCGTGCTGCTGAAGGTCAAGGGCGCCGGCGACAAATCGGACATCGCGCTGATCGATATCAAGGAAGCCGTACACGCGGCCGCTCCGCGCGCGGAACATGCGCCGGGGATCATGCCGGCGAACAGCGCCGAGCGGGTCGTGATGGGCGCGCGCGCGCTGGCGCCGGCGCTGGGCAACCGAATGATCGCGGCGGAAATTCTCGGCAAGCCGGTGATCATCCGCGAGCTGCTGCCGCAGGACCTGAAGGTCGAGATCGAGCAGCTGACGCAGAGCCAGGCCAGCAAGGCCGCGCGCTATCTCGGCAACGTCGTGGGGCAGGCGCACGGGCGGCAGATGACGCCGGCCGATCGCTGGGCATGGAAGCAGTCGCTGCAGAAGCACCGCTCGGCCGGTCTCGACGCACCGCCCTGGCTGTGGACGAGCGTCATCGACCTCGTGGGCGCCCACGAACGTGCTTACCTCGATCACTGCCGCCGCTTCGCCCTCGATCCGGAGCGTGCCGCCGCGTGAGTCGGCGCATCGCCATCAGGCAGCGCCGCACGCAAAGAAAAAGGGTGCGGAGATTTCTCTCCGCACCCTGATCTCTCAAACCTACGCGGCTGATTAGGCCTTGAGGTTCACAGCCGCGTCCTTGCCGCGATCCTGCTGAACTTCGTAGGTGATCTTCTGGCCTTCGTTGAGGCCGTTCAGACCAGCGCGCTCAACGGCGCTGATGTGCACGAACACATCCTTGCCGCCGCCGTCCGGCTGAATGAAACCGAAACCCTTGGTGGCGTTGAACCACTTAACCGTACCTGTAGCCATGTCTAGTATCCTATCGAGTGTTTGTGGCGAAGACGCCGACTGCAAACTACACCCCCGAGGACCCTGGGGTACATACGAAAACTTCGCATATTGATGCAATTAACGGTCGTTATTGACCACAATTCCTCCTTTTTTGGAGATTCGATGGTTGAATATGTACCGTCCCAGACTCCAGACGCTTCCCTCACACCTTCTTCACCATCACTTCAATTAAAGTCGGGCCGTCGCTCTTGGCCAACGCCTTGTCCAATGCCGCCTCGAATCCCGCCACCGTGTCGACCCGTTCCGACGCGAGGCCGAAGCCCTCGGCCACCTTTGCGATGTTCATCGGCGGGTCGTTGAAGTCCATGCCGATCGGCGTGTCGTTGCCGTGGAACAGCTTCAGGCGGTTCTTGAGGATCTGGTAGCCCTCGTTGTTGGTGATCACGAAGATCACCGGCAGCTTCTGGTTGGCCGCGCTCCAGAGCGCGGTGATGGAATACATCGCACTGCCGTCGCCGATCACTGCCACGACGCGGCGCTTCGGCTCGGCGATCTGCACGCCCACGGCCGCGGCGATGCCCCAGCCGATGCCGCCGCTCACGTTGCCGAAGAAGCTGTTGCGGTCACGGAACGGGAAGTAGCTGGGCAGCGTCATCGTGCTGGTGAGGCCTTCCTCGACCACGATGGCGTCCTTCGGCAGCTTCTCGCACATCCGCATCATCACCCACTCGGCGGGCAGCGGCTTCTCGGTCGGGGCCGCCAGCTTCGCCTTGCGTGCGGCCTTCTGCGCGCTCCAGTTCTTTTGCGCCATTCCCGCCAGCGCTGCCTTGGCCTTCGTCGCGAGTGCGGCTCCGCCCAGCTTCTTGAGCAGCGGGATCAGCGCCTTCAATGTCTCCTTCACATCGGCGCGGATCGCTATCTCGGCCGGGAAATTCTTGCCCATCTCCCAGTCGCGCAGGCCAATCATGGCGACCGCCGTGGTCTCGGGCAGGGGCTCGGTCTCGCTCCACACCGACATCTTGAGCACGTCGGCGCCGACGCAGAACATCAGGTCGTAGTCGCTCAGCACCCTGCGCACGTATTTCTGGTCGCGGTTGAGCGCGCCGAGATAGGCCGGATGCTCCGACGGGAAATGCGCGCCCCAGGCCACGGTCTGCTGCAGCACCGGCGCGCCCAGCGTCTCGGCGAGCTCGGCCGCTTCGGCGAAGGCATCGGCGGTCGCAATCTCATGGCCGGCCAGGATGACGGGAGCCTTAGCCGACAGCAGCCGCTTGGCGAGCTGCTCGAGGGCCGCATCGCTGGGACGCACCGCCGTGTCGACATGCGTCGCCGCGCCCATGTCGATCGCGGCCTCGTTGTTCAGGATGTCGCCGGGCAGGGAGATGAACACCGGGCCGGTGGGCGCTGTCGTGGCGATCTTGGCGGCGCGGCGCAGGATGCGCGGCAGGTCCTCGATGCGGCTGACTTCAGTCGCCCACTTCACGACCGGTGTCGCGATCGGCACCAGTGGTGCGTAGAGCAGCGGCTCGGTGAGGCCGTGGCCCTGTTCCTGCTGGCCGGCCGTCACGATCATCGGCGTGCCCGACATCATCGAGGTGTAGATCGAGCCGATCGCGTTGCCGAGGCCGGGGGCGACATGGACGTTGCACGAGACCAGCTTGCCGGAGGCGCGGGCATAGCCGTCGGCCATGGCGATCACGACGGCTTCCTGCAGCGCCAGCACGTATCCCATCTCTGGCGCGGAGGAGAGCGCGTGCATGATCGGCAGTTCGGTGGTGCCCGGATTGCCGAACATCTTCACGACGCCTTCGTCGCTCAGCACGCGCAGGAAAGCGTCGCGGCCGGTGATGGTATTGGGTTTCTTGGCGACGTTGGTGTCAGGCATCGGTTCCTCCCAGGCTTTGCTCACGCTAGCATATCGCCATGTCGATGGACGCCCTCCGCGCGCGCCTCTCCCGCCTGCCGATATGGCGGGGGGCGGTCGCGCTGGAGCCGTTGCAGGGCG
>CAIWTJ010000180.1 GCA_903915535.1 Enhydrobacter aerosaccus | reverse complement strand
GCGCTACCGACATCCCCGACAGCTCACCCGAGGAATAAACGAGGACGCAGGAAGGCCCCCCGCGGGGGGCCTTCCTGCCATCAGCCGTGATGTACTTTTACTCCGGCCAGCCGATGCAATTTTACTCCGGCGTTGACACCCATCTGTATATTTTCCCGAGAAAGCACGCATGTGTTGGGGATCCGAAATGCGACGAATGCTATCTGTTGCAGTGCTTATTGCTTCTACATTCATTCACCAGGCTCATGCTCGAGACACTGAATACAATCTTCCGATCGCCGATGCGATGCAAGATGCTGAACTGAAGAAGAATCTTGGCCACGACATTGCCTACTATTTTGGAGGACAGCCAACGCCGCCTGTCGTCAAGAGCTTCGGCGATTTCGTGACCAACAAGAAGAGCAACTCGGTCGGCAGGCCGGATATCGATGCCTGTCGATGGGCAATGTTATCGGCTCTTCTACAGCTTCGAGAGCGAGCAAGGCAATTGGGCGCCGATGCAGTCGTTGACATCGTGAGCTACTACAAAAAGAACACGAAAACGAGCGAGACGGACTATGTCTGTCACGCAGGGGCTTTCGTCGCAGGTGTGGCGCTGAAGGGTACTTTCGTAAAGCTGAAGTAGGAGAGCCGATCGTCCCTCATCGACTCTCGATTTCAAATCTCGAACTCGCGATCGACGTCGCCGATACTGCTGCTATTGCATCGACTGAACTCAACTGAACAGCCAATGCCATACTAAAGTCGCCCTTGAGTACATCATGACCGATCAGCCACGTGCCCTGGCTCACCGACCACGCGCCATCGACCAAAGCATCCGGCGTCCGATCGATCCGGTCTAGCGCCTCCTCTAGGCCTTTCCCCGTCGCCTTGCTGATCGCTTCGCGCACGGTCCAGATTCGATAGAACGTCTTCAATCCTTGGATCGCGACTGCCCGTGCTTCCGATTGGCCGAACGCGGCTGTTGCAAGACCAACGAAATCCCGCGCCGGGTCCTGCCACTCAATATCGATACCAATCGGCCCAACGATGCTCACCGCAGCAGCAACCAATGAACCGGTATGGGAAATGGAGATATGACGCTCTCCCCCTCTGCCAATCCCGATCGGCCTTCCCCGCTGCGTGGTCTCGACGCTCCACGGCCCAGAGCCAGTCTGCGCCAACAACTGCAAGGCTAGCGCCCGTCCCAATCGATGGCGAGTTTCTGCCCTCCCCTGCAGGTTCGTACGGCATCGAACGTTGCTTGCGCTCTTCAACCTCGGAGCCAAGAGCGCATTAGATTCTGGTGTGTCCATGGCGACGATTGCCCAAAGCAACGGATGCTTGGACGACGTTGCGGCTCTAGTCATCCGGCAATGGAGCGTTAGATCACTTGAATTGGCAACCTTTAGAAAGCACCCACGCCATCAATGTTCTCGCCCCGGTTGACCGGTGCGGTGAATCCAAACACTATGCGTGTGGGGGCTAAATGAAAAACCTGATCGCAATTGTACTATTCGCGATAGCCGCGACCGGCTGCTCGGGTGAGAACACGAACGTCGAGCGCATTTATATAGTGCAGAATCATCCGGTCGCAGCTGCGTCGCGCGGCTTGAGCGCCGCTGAAGTCTCAGAAGGCATTGCTGCGGCAGCCAAAACCAGAGGCTGGACTGTAGAGCGTGTCGGTACGACCGAAATCAAGGCTACGCTAAAGTGGGAAGACCATGCAGCCATCGTCAGTATTACTAATGACGATAAGGGCTTTTCGATCAATAATAACGGCTCGGTGAATCTCCGCGATCATGACGGCGTGATCCATAAGCGATACAACGCACGCGTTCGCGAATTGGAAGCCGCGATCGAGCAACAGTTGGCGAAAAAGCCATAGGGCAGCTCGCGAAGGCTCCTGAGAGATGACCGACACCCTAAGCAAGGCGGCTTCTTCGCTCACGAATCAAACATCGACGCTAAGGTTCGCCGTTGTCCGATGGGCTGCATGGGCCCCAGGACGTGAGACTTCGGCGGAGTGGCGTGCATGGGCCGGCGGCGGGATTCATGAGGGCGACGACGCGGTACTGCCTCAAGCGCTTCCAATGATGCTGCGTCGCCGGCTCAGTCCTTTTGGACAACGCCTGGTGAATGCGATCGCCGCATGCGCCGGGGGTTCACCTGCGCCGCGCTACGTCCTCAGCACGCGCCACGGTGAACTTTCGCGCGCGCTCAACATCCTGAAGGACATCGAGTCGGAGACCCTGCCGTCCCCCACCGACTTCAGCATGGCGATCCACCACGCCTTGCTCGGGTTGCTGTCGATCCATTCGGACAATCGAATGGGCCACACCGCCCTATCGGCCGGCTGGGACAGTTTCGCGGCGGGAATGCTCGAAGCGGCGATGTGCGTTGCGGAGCGACCCGATCAGCCTGTGATCGTTGTGTACGCTGACGAACCTCTGCCCGCGGAATACAACGCCTTCCGCGAAGCCGACGACGCGAGCCTCCCCTTGATCGTCGCCCTGACGATAGGTGGCCCAAACGGTGCGCCCGGCGAAGATATCGCGCTTCAGCCTGCCACGCGTACGACTGGCGAAGCGCCGTCTGCGACCATGGCCACCGACTTCCTGCGGTTTTTTCTCTCCAACGCGTCGAGCGCCCGAGTGGTTGGCCGGCGCTCCGACTGGATCTGGCGCCGTGTTTCTTTTTAGGTACCTCGACTTGGCGTGGCGTTTGGCTGGCACCGGCTTGTCGTTCGTCATCTTTTTGGGCGGCGGCGCGTTTCTCGCCGGCGTGATCTTTCCGCTGGTGGGTCTGGTTACGGGGCCGGGGCAACGCCGCGCCCGCTATCATAAGCTCCTGCAACGTGCGTTCCAGGGCTTCGTCGGGATGATGAAATTCCTGGGCATCATCGAAGTCGTCATCGACGATCCGGCACCGTTGCGCGACAGTCGCGGGACGATCGTCGTGGCCAACCACCCGACGCTGATCGACATCGTGCTGTTGCAGGCGCTGATCCCGCGCGCGCAGTGCATCGTGAAGCGCGAACTGTGGGACAGCCTCTTCCTCGGCCGTATCATGCAGAGTTGCGACTACGTGCCGAGCGACCTCGACCCGGAGGCCATGATCGAAGCCTGCCGCGCCGCGCTGGCCGACGGCCGCAGCTTGATCATCTTCCCCGAGGGCACGCGGTCGCGTCCCGGCGTGCCCCTTCGCTTCCATCGCGGCTTTGCCCATATCGCGACACTGCTCAAGGCCGACATCCAGATCATGACGATCGACTGCAACCCGCCGATGCTGGTCAAAAATGTGCCCTGGTGGGCGATTCCAGCCCGTCGCCCCCGCTTTCACGTCTCGTCAGCAGGCTGGATCCGGGCCGGAAGCTGGCAGGGCTACGAACATCGCTCTAAAGTGGTGCGCGGCATCGTGCGACAGCTTGAAAGTTTCTATAATGAACGCATCTCCGTCGGATAATCTCGAGAACGAAATCAGAGAGCTGATCGTCTCGGCGCTCAAACTCGAGGAGGTCGAGCCGTCGTCGATCGACGTCGGGGAGTCGCTGTTCGAGGGAGGGCTCGGACTGGACTCGATCGATGCGCTTGAAATTGGCGTGGCGTTACGCAAGCGTTACGGGATTACCATCGAAACTGCCACGGACGAGGTCAAATCGTACTTTCGCAGCGTCGAGAGCCTGGCGAAGTTCGTCAGAATGAAGCGGGGAAAATAGAGGCAATCATGCTGTCGAAGGACGAGGTCTACGATCACCTCGCGCACCGTCTCACGGAGATGTTCGAGGTGCCGCCGGAAAAGATTCGCCCGGACGCCCGGCTCTATGAGGATCTCGATCTCGACAGCATCGATGCTGTCGATCTGGTCGTGAAGCTGCAGGAGCTGACGGGAAAGCGGGTCTCACCGCAGGATTTCAAGTCCGTGCGCACCGTCTCCGACGTCGTCGACAAGGTACGCGCTTTGCTCGATGCCTAAGGGATTGAAACCCGCCGATCTCGGACTGTTCGTTTTCGGCCTCGCCTACCCCCCTCTCGTGTTCATGCTGCGCGGGACGGTAGATGCGTCGGTCTTCGTCGTGGTGGCGCTCGCCGGCCTCGGCCTACGATTTGCCTGGATGGACGCCAAGGCCAGATATTGGCGGCCGGCACTGCTGCTCAGTGCCGTCGCCATAGGTAGCCTTGCCCTGCTCGACCCGGCACTGGCGTCGCGGGCCTACCCGGTGGTGGTGAGCCTTGCGGTGGCCGGTATATTCGCTGTCACATTGGCTCGGCCGCCGAGCCTGGTGGAGAAGCTCGCACTTGCTTCCGGCGAGGTCTGGTCGCTCGGCCTGCGGGCCTACTGCCGCAACGTCACAGTGGTGTGGGCTCTCTGGCTCACGATCAACGCGGTGATTGCGGCTAGTCTTGCGCTCGTCGGAAACGACCAAGCATGGATGCTCTGGACGGGGGCGATCTCGTATCTGGTCTCCGGGCTCCTGTTTGCCACCGAATGGCTCGTCCGCCGCAATCTCATCAAGCAGCGGCTGCGGCAATGACCGTCGGACCGCTCGCGAGCCTTCTGCTCGACGGCAACACGGAAAGGCCCATCGCTTCAACCCACGACCGGACAATAAGCCTCGGGCAATTCCGGATCGATGTCGCGTCGGCGATCGGGCGGATCGCAACGGCTCCGTGCCGCCGCGGCCTGGTCGTCTGCGAGGACGCGTATTGGGCCATGGTTGGAATGTTCGCCCTGGCGCACAGCGGCGCCGAGACCGTGTTCCCGCCGAACGCGCTGCCGGCGACTCTCGCCACGATGTCGGGTGCTTTCGATCGCGTTCTCACCGACGGCACCCTGCAGGGTGATGGAAGCCTTCTCGGCTCCGCGCCCGCCGTCGCGTCGCCGATCCTGCCGATGAACGCCGACGCTGCGCACGTTACGCTCTTCACGTCGGGCTCGAGCGGTACCCCCAAACGCGTCTCCAAGTCCATGCGGCAGCTCGAGCTGGAGGCCGGGGTCGTGGATCGCGTGCTGGGACAGGCAGTGCCCGCGAACGCCCGCGTGCATGCGACCGTCGTTCACCAGCATCTCTATGGCCTCACCTTCCGACTGTGCTGGCCGCTCGCTACCGGCCGCCCTTTCTTCAGCCGACCTCACCAGTTCTGGGAGCCATTGCTGGCCGGCGTGAAGCACGGCGACGTGCTGGTGACGACACCATCTCATCTCTCCCGTCTGGGCGGACTGCTTCCTCTGCCGCCGGATCGCCGGCCCGCGGCCATCGTGTCCGGTGGCGCAGCGCTGCCGGACGATGCCGTCGAGGGCGCCCAGGCCATCTTGGGCTGTCCTGTCCGGGAGTTCGTGGGCAGCACGGAGGCCGGCGTGATCGCAAGCCGCCTGCGCGGCTGCGATCAATCGCCGTCCTGGCAACCATTGCCCGGCGTGACGGTGACGCGTCTCGAGGATGGATGCATGCATGTGCGGTCGCCTTATATCTTCAATGCCGACGACGAGATCAGCAGCGACGTCATCGAATTGGACGGGACTGGCGGCTTTCGGCTGCTGGGACGCGCCGACCGGATCACAAAGATCGAAGGCGTACGCGTCAGTCTCACGGAGTTCGACTCGCGGATGGCGGCGCTCGCTGGAGTGACGCAGGCCGCTGTTGTCGTGCTGCCGGGAGACAGCCCGCATCTGGGTGGCGTCGTGGTGCTCGACGCCGATGGCGAGAGGGAACTCGCAGAGTCCGGCGCGTTCCGGCTGGGCCGCCGGCTGCGGCGCGATCTCGCGACCAGCCTGGCGGAGGCGGCCCTGCCGCGGCGCTGGCGGTTCGTGAAGCAGCTGCCGGTTGGCCTCCTCGGCAAGGTCAGTGCCGCCAATCTCGCGGCCCTGTTCGATTCCTCGAGCGAGACGGAAGGGTCCACGGAGTGACCGACACGCCGGCTTCGCCCAAGCTCGAACCCGATGTCGTCGTGGCACGGCAGACAGCGGATGGTGTCGCGCTCGAGCTGCGCATCACCGCCGATCTTGCCCCGCTTGCCGGTCACTTTCCCGACCTGCCCATCGTGCCCGGCGTTGTGCTGGTCGATTGGGTCGTGCGATTTGGGGCACGCTACGTCGGCTTTCGTGACGACGGCGCGACCCGCCTGCAGATCAAGTTCCGCCGCGTTCTTCAGCCGGGCTGCGACGTCACGCTGAACCTTCACAAGGTTTCCGATCGGCGCGTTCGATTCGAGTATCGCCATCTCGACACGGTCTATTGCTCGGGAACGGCCGCATCGGGCGACGCATGACCGAAGCGAGCTTTCGGCCGTGCGCGGTCATTCCCAGCTACAATCACTGGCAGGTGTTGCCGTCGATCATCGAGCGCCTCCAGGCACTGGGGCTTCCGGTCTTCGTCGTCGATGACGGCAGTGACGCGATCGCAGAAGGCAGGCTGGCCGCAATGGCGACGCCCGATGGAGGCGTGACCGTCCATCGCCGACCGGTCAACGGCGGCAAGGGCGCCGCCGTGCTTGCCGGCTTCGCGCTCGCCCGCGCCACGGGCTTCAGCCATTGCATCCAGGTCGACGCCGACGGCCAGCACGACCTCGCCGCTGTGCCTGACATGCTCGCGCAGGCGCGGCAACGGGCCGGCACGATCGTCGTCGGCCAGGCGATGTATGACCGTTCCGCGCCGTTGGGACGCCGGATCGGGCGCTGGATCACGCATGTCTGTGTCTGGATGGAGACTCTGTCGTTCGACATCCGGGATTCGATGTGCGGGTTGCGTGTCTATCCGCTCGCCGCTGTTGCGCCATTGCTCGACGGTCAGGCGCAGATCGGCAAGCGCATGGACTTCGACATCGAGGTTCTGGTGCGCCTGCACAGGGCCGGCGTGCCAATGGTCAGCCACCCCGTCCGCGTCGTCTATCCGGAAGGCAATCTGTCGAACTTCAGGCTGTGGCGCGACAACTGGAACATCAGCTGCATGCACACGCGGCTGATCGTCGGCGGCTTGCTGGGCTGGATGGTGCCGTCACCGGCGCGCCGGCAGCACCGCCACGATCCCGCGCCGGCGCATTGGGCCGGCCTGGCCGAACGCGGACTTTATTGGGGCCTGAAGGCCAGCGCACTTGCCTATCGCCTGCTCGGACGGTGCGGCTGCATGGCCATCCTCTCGTTCGTGGTTTTCTATTTCTATGTGACGGCGGGCGAGCGGCGACGCGCGTCGCTCGCCTTCCTCCGTCGTGCGTTTGCACACACCGCCGTTCCCCGGCCGGTCGGCTGGTGGGACGGCTACCGGCATTTCCTGTCGTTTGCGCGACGCGCCCTCGACAGCTTCGCCGCCTGGAGCGGCAGGATTCCAGCGGGCTCGGTCGTCATGGCGGAGACATCGGTGCTCGACGATGCCGCCCGGCAATCGCGCGGCGCGGTGTTCATCGTCTCCCATCACGGCAACGTCGACATCTCGCGCGCCCTGCTCGATTCCGAAACACGTCGCCGCGTGGTCGTGCTGCTGCACACGCGGCATGCCGAGAACTACAATCGTATCCTGCGCGAATTCAATCCCGACGCGGCGATGAACACATTTCAGGTCACCGAGTTCGGACCAGACACCGCAATCGCCCTGCAGGAGCGGATCGAGCGCGGCGACTGGCTGTTCATCGCCGGCGACCGCACGCCAGTCGGCGGCGGCAACCGGTTCAGCGTGGCCCCGTTCATGGGCGCCGACGCCGAATTCTCCCAGGGTCCGTACCTGATCGCGGCGCTGCTCGACTGTCCGGTCTATCTGTTCTTCTGCCAGCGCGAAAACGGGCCCTACGCGCTGAGGGTCGAGCGGCTGGCCGAGCGAATCGTCCTGCCGCGCGGCCAGCGTCCGCAGGCCCTGGCCGGCTACGCCGCAACCTATGCCGAGCGCCTCGAGAAGCATGTGCTGGCCGACCCGTTCCAGTGGTACAACTTTTACGATTTCTGGCGCCCGTCCACCCCAGCAGCAAAGTCATGATCAGCGCAGAAGTAACGCTCCAAACGCAGTTCTACGACCTCGACCCGATGAAGATCGTCTGGCACGGCAACTACGTGCGCTACCTTGAACAGGCGCGCGCCGCTCTGTTGGCGGGGATCGGCTACGGCTATCGCGAGATGGAAGCCTCGGGCTTCGCCTGGCCCATTGTCGAACTCTCGATCAAGTATGTGCGGCCGCTCAAGCTCAGCCAGAAATTCGTCGTGCGCGCGACCCTGACCGAGTACGAGAATCGCATCTGCGTCACTTACCTGGTGCTCGACGCCGCGTCGGGGCAGACGTTGACGAAGGCGCGCACGGTGCAGCTCGCTGTTTCGATCGAGACCGGCGAGATGGCGTTCGAATCGCCTCAAGAGCTGGTCGCCTGCGTGCGGAGCCATCTGTGATCGCCCGGCGCCGCATCGTGGCGGCAACCCTCGGTGTCCTGCTGGCGCCACGCGCGGCCTGGGCACAGAGCCTGTCGCTCGGCCAGGACGAGGTGCTGCGCGGGCGCTTCACCCAACAGCGCTTCCTGCAGGGCTTCAACGCGCCGTTGGCGAGCACTGGGTCGTTCATCCTGGCGCCCAATCGCGGACTGATCTGGCACGGCGAGACGCCGTTTGCCCTGCTGACCGGCATGGGGCCCGGCGGACTGGTCCAACGCGTGGTCGGCGGCGCCACCACACGCTATCCCGCCTCGAAGCTGCCGATGCTGGCCCAGCTTTACGAGGTATTCAGCGCCGCACTCGGAGGCGAATGGGGCAAGCTCGAGGGCATCTTCGAGGTCGAGCGCAAGGGCACGCCTACCAAGTGGCAGGTCATGCTGATCCCGCGCAAGAAAGACGGTGGCATGCCGCTGCAGCACGTCGCGGTGCAGGGTGGCCGCTTCGTCAATTCGGTCGAAGTCGCGCGCGTTAACGGCGACCGGGATACCATCGAGTTCAACGAACAGGTGGTATCGCGCGACCCGATCGACAGCGAGGCCAGCGAACTTCTCGGGATGGTCAGCCATCCATGAGTCGGGCGTTGGCGCTGGCCTGGCTTGCGATCGTTGTGGCCGCCGGCGTCTGGCTCGCCCTGATGGCCCACAGAGGCTTTCCGATCCAGACCGACCTGCTGGCCCTGCTGCCGCGCGAAGAACGCGATCCGATCGTGCAGCAGGCCAACGAGGCCGTGTCGCGCAGCATTGGCCGCCGCATTTTCCTGGCGTTCGGCGACGCCGACCGAGACCGCGCACGCGCATCGGCGCAACAGGCGGTTGCTGCCATCACGGCCACGCACCGCGCCGACCCGCTCGACAGCACCACCCTGCAGGACATCGGGCGCAAGATGGCAATCTTCTATTTTCCCTATGCCGGCGTCGGCAACCTGCTGAGCGCCGCCGACCGCACGCTACTGGAAAGCGGCCGCGCGGCCGACATCGCCAATCGCGCGATGGCGCAGACCTTTGGCTTCGGTAGTCCGGTCGATGCTCGTTTGCTGGCCACCGACCCGTTCCTGCTGCTGCCGTCGTTCCTGTCGTCGCTGCCGGCGCCGCTAGGCCGGCTCGCGTTGGACGAGGGCCTGCTGACCGTCGTCGTGGGCCCCGCGACCTGGGTATTCATTCCGATCACCCTGCGCCACGAAGTCTTCGACCTGAAGGCCCAGCAGGAGCTGGTCGACGCCGTTGACGGCGCGGTCGACCGCATTGCCCGGACGTCGCCCACTACGCGCGTTCTCAGGCTGGGCGCGATCTTCTTCGCCAACCAGGGCGCGCGCACAGCGATCGAAGAAGCCTCGCTGCTGTCGACGATTTCAATCGTGGGGACGATCCTGCTCATCGTCCTCGTGTTCCGTCGTCTCTCCCCCCTGCTGCTCAACCTCTTGGCGGTAGGCACCGGCGTTGCCATGGCGTTCGCCGGGACGTTTCTTATCTTCGGCGGCATCCACGTCGCGGCCCTGCTGTTCGGCACCAGCCTGATCGGCGTCGTCGTCGATTACGGCCTGCTCTATTCGACGCTGGCGTTCGGTACCGTCGCGGTAACCGGGCCGCAGCGCCTGGCGCAGGTGCTGCCCAGCATCACGCTGGGCCTCAGCACGACCTTGATGGGTTACGCCGCGCTCACGTTCGCGCCCTTTCCCGGACTGAAGCAGATCGCCGTCTTCGCGATCATCGGCCTGGTCAGCTCGTTCATCACCGTGGTGCTGTGGTTTCCCGTCTTCGACCGCGTTGCCCCGCTCCAGCACGGCCGCAAGCTGTTGCAGCTTGCCACCTGGCCCTGGATCTTCTGGTCGGCGGACCGCTATCGCCTGGCACGGCGCGTCCTGCTGGCGGGCTGTCTCGGGCTCGTCGCGGCGGGCTTCGCGCTCTACCGCACCGATGACGATGTCCGCCGGCTGCAGGCCCTGTCGCCGACGCTGGTACTCGAGCAAATGGAGATCCAGCAACTGATCGGCTCATCGGTCGAGGCCCAATATCTGCTGGTGGGGGCGCCGGACGACGAAGCGGCTCTCCAGCGGGAGGAGGCGGCCGTCGCCCGGCTAGACAAACTGGTCACCGAGCGCGCGATCACCGGTTACCAGATGCCCGCAACCTTCGTACCATCGCTGCAGCGGCAAGCGCTCGACAAGGCGCTCGTCGAGGAGCGTCTGCTGAGGCCGCTACTCGCCCAGCACCGCGCGCGCCTCGGCCTCGCGGCAAGCCCCGCTATCGTCGCGCCCGCGGCACTTTTGACCGTCGCGACCACCGTCGCGGCCGGCACCGTGCCCTTGCTGGCCGACATGGTCGTCGCGCCGGGTGTCCATATCGTCGTGCTACAGGGATTGACCCGTCCCGATCTGGTCCGCGCTGCGTTCGCTGGCCAAGCCGACGTCCGCTTCGTCAATCCCACCGCCGATTTCAGCGATCTTCTCGGCGCCTATCGCGGCCGAGCCGTCGACCTCACGATCTATTCGTTGTTCTTGGTCTTGTGCCTGCTGGTGTGGCGCTACGGCATGCGGAACGCGCTTTGGGTGATCCTGCCGCCGGCCATCGCAGCCCTGCTGGTGCCTGCCATCGTCTCGCTGACCGGACAGCCCTTCACCTTCTTCCATGCCATGGGGCTGGTTCTGGTCATCGGCATCGGAGCCGACTACACGATCTTCTGTGCCGAGACGCTGGAGGGCTATCAATCCGTAACCATGCTGTCGATCCTGCTGGCGGCCGCCATGACGTTGCTGTCGTTCGGCCTGCTGGTCTTCAGCGGCACGCTGGCCGTGCGGTCGTTCGGCATGACCATGCTGATCGGCGTCACTGTCGCGTACGTGCTGGCTCCCATGGCGTCCCGTGCCGTCATCCGTCACAGGCCTCCACGCCCATGATCGCATCACGCACCCTGCGTCGCCTCGTGGCGGCTGCGCTGATCGCCGTCATGGCGGCTGCCTGCGCAGCATCGAATCCGGATACCGCCAGCTCCGCCGTGCCGATGCCGGGCGCCTTCCTCGACCGCGTGCGGCCGTCTGATCTCGGCCGCGAGATCGATGCCGTCCAGCTAGTGTCCGTGTCGCGCGACTCCGCGGCCTTCACCATCGAGGTGAGGTTGAGTGTCCGCGCGCAGCAGCTTAAATTTGTGGCGCAGGACATGATCGGACAACGCCTCATGACTGTTCAATGGAACGGTATCGACGTGGTCGAAGAACGCTCTCCCAACCTGCCCGCCTTCGTTATTCCCAAGGGGTTGCTGGCCGATCTCGTGGCGATCTGCTGGCCCGAGAACGTCGTGCGCCAGGCCCTCGAGGCAAGCGGCTCCACCCTCTCCGTGCAGAACAGCCAGCGGATCATTTTCGCCGGTGGCCGGGAAACCATGCGCGCAATGCGCAGTTGGGGTCCTCAAGCGCCGTGGACGGGACGCCTGAGCTACCGCAACGTCCGCGCAGGCTACTCCGTCGACGTCCAGTCGGTGGAACAGCCATGACGCAGCGACGCTCGCTGGGTGTTGCCGCAATGGGTCTTGTCACGCCCCTGGGCTCGGGATCCGCTACGGTGGCGCGCGCGCTGTTCGAGGGATCGCGGGCGGGCCTCGCCGCGCGCGACGATCTCTGCCCGGGCCGCTCCGTGTGGGTGGGCCAGGTCACCGATCCCCTGCCGTCATCGCCACCACAAGCCGCCGCCTACGATTGCCGCAACAACCGCATGATGCTCGGCGCCCTCTTGCAAATCCGCGAAGACATCGATGCCGCCATCGAGCGCCACGGCGCAGCGCGCATCGGTATCGTTCTCGGCACCAGCACCGGCGGCATGTCTGAACATGAAAGTGCCCGCGAGCACCGCGCGCGCACCGGCGAGTGGCCGGCCGGCAGTCACTACAGGCAATGGGAAATGGGCGCGCTTGCCGAATACGCGGCGTTGGCGCTCGGTATCGGCGGACCGGCCTATGTGATCGCCACCGCCTGTTCGGCAAGCGCCAAGGTATTCGCCAGCGGCCGGCGGCTCATCGAAGCCGGCGTCTGCGATGCCGTCGTCGTGGGCGGCGCCGACACGCTGTGCCGTCTGACCGCCGCGGGCTTCTCGTCGCTCGAAGCAATATCGCCCAGCCCCTGCAACCCGTTCAGCCGCAATCGTGACGGAATCAATATCGGAGAGGGTGCCGCTGCATTTCTGCTGACCCGAGGCGATGCGCCCGTGCAGTTTCTGGGCAGCGGCGAGTGTTCGGATGCCTATCACATCAGCGCACCCCATCCCGAAGGCAGAGGTGCCCACGAGGCGATGCGCCTCGCCCTCGACGACGCGGCCATCGCCCCCGGCGACGTGGCCTACATCAATCTCCACGGCACCGGCACGGCGCTGAACGACGTGATGGAAGCCAAGGCGATTGCCGCCTTGTTCGATCCGTCGATCTCCTGCAGTTCGACAAAGGCCATGATTGGACATGCGCTCGGCGCGGCGGGCGCCTGCGAGGCGGCCTTCACCTGGCTGACGCTCAATCCCGCCTTCAACCCGCACAATCGTCTTCCGCCGCATCTGTGGGACGGGCAGATTGACCCGGCGTTACCCGCCCTTCGTCTCGCGAGCGCCGGCGCGTGCTACGAAGAGCACGATGGACGTGCCGCGATGCTGAGCAATTCCTTCGCCTTCGGCGGCAACAATGTCGCCCTGGCGTTCGGACGCGGATACACGTCGTGACCCTGCCCCTCTATCCTGTCGAGCGTGTCGTGCCGCAACGGCCGCCGATGATCCTGATCGACGAGGTCGTGTCACGCGGGCCGAAGAACATCGTGGCGACCGTGACAATCCGCACGACAGACCTCTTCTTTCAGCCGGCACGTGGTACGCCCTCGCACGTCGCATTGGAATGGATGGCACAGGCTTGTGCGGCCTTCGGCGGTTCCGAGGCGATCGACGAAGGCGGCGCGGTCAGGATCGGCTTCCTTCTGGGAACGCGGGATTTTCGCGCCACGCGGAGCTGGTTCACCGAGGGCACCCGCCTCTTCGTTCGCGCGCACCTGGAATATCATGACAACGAGATCGCCAATTTCACCTGTGCGGTTGCCGAGTCGCCAGAAGGCCCGGCGCTGGCTACGGCAAGCCTGAACGTCTTCCATCCCCAGGATGCCGGGGCGTTGATCGACAGCCAGTCAGGTACCTCGACATGACACGCACGGTTCTTGTCACGGGAGCCAGCAAGGGCATCGGTGGCGCGATTGCCCGCCGCCTTGCGCGCGACGGCTTCCACATCACGGTCCACTACGGCGGCGATCGCGCCGGCGCCGAGACGACCCTGGCCGATATTGCCGCCGCCGGCGGGCAAGGACGGATCGTCTCGTTCGACATCTCCGACCGCGCGGCCTGTGCGGCGGCGATCGAGGCCGAAATCGAGGCGCATGGACCTTACTATGGCGTCGTCCTGAATGCGGGCATCGCGCGCGACAACGCCTTCCCTGCCATGCCGGGAGCCGATTGGGATCTCGTGCTTCGAACCAATCTCGACGGCTTCTACAACGTGCTGCAACCCGCCATCATGCCGATGGTATCGGCGAGACAGGGAGGCCGGATCGTGACGTTGTCGTCGGTTTCGGGCCTGGCGGGCAATCGCGGCCAGACCAACTACAGCGCGGCCAAGGCCGGGATCATCGGGGCCACCAAATCCCTCGCCATCGAACTGGCGAAGCGCAACATCACGGTCAATTGCGTGGCGCCGGGACTGATCGAAACCGCCATGAGTGCGGAAGTACCGCTCGACGAGGCGCTCAAGATGATTCCGATGCGGCGCGCAGGTCAGCCGGACGATGTGGCGGCGGTGGTGTCGTTCCTGTGCTCTGATGAGGCGAGTTATGTCACTCGCCAGGTGATTTCGGTGAACGGTGGCATGCTGTGACCCGTCGCGTCGTCGTCACAGGCATGGGCGGTGTCACAGCACTCGGCAATGATTGGCCGACGATCCGCGCCAATCTCGACGCGGGCCGAACCGGCGTCCGGCGTATGCCCGAATGGGATCGTTACGAAGGCTTGCACACTCGACTGGCAGCGCCCGTTGCCGACCGCACCAGGTCGGAAAGCTATCCGCGCAAGAAGACCCGCACCATGGGACCTGTCGCTCTCATGGCGGTACAGGCGACCGAACAGGCCCTGGCCGATGCCGGTCTACTCGACCAGCCGGTGCTGCGTGGCGGGACCGCGGGCGTCTCTTACGGATCCTCTTTCGGTTCACCGGGCGCCGTCCTTGGTTTTGCGGATCTGATGACTCACGGCAGCTCGCGCACCCTGAGCGCGACCAGCTACATCCAGATGATGAGCCACACCGCCCCGGTGAACATCGGCCTGTTTTTCGGTCTGACAGGGCGAATCATTACGACGTCCAGCGCCTGCACCTCGGGCAGCCAAGGCATCGGCTATGCTTACGAGGCAATCCGCTGGGGCAAGGCGGACATCATGCTGGCCGGAGGCGCCGAGGAACTCGACGTGACCATGGCAGCGGTCTTCGACACGCTGTTCGCGACCTCCACGCGCAATGATCGGCCCGAGACATCGCCGCGACCGTACGATCGCGACCGCGACGGACTGGTGATTGGCGAGGGTGCTGCAACGCTCGTTCTCGAGGAACGCGAACATGCACTGGCGCGCGGCGCCCGCATCTATTGCGAGGTCGGAGGCTTCGCGACCAACTCGGATGGCAGTCACGTTACTCAGCCACAGGCCGAGACGATGGCGACGGTCATGAAGATGGCGCTGCGGGACGCAGGCCTCGATGCCAACGCGATCGGCTTCGTCGACGGCCATGGTACCGCCACCGAATGGGGCGACATCGCCGAAACCAAGGCGACCTACGCGGTCTTCCGCGATACCGTGCCGATCCACTCTCTCAAGGGCTATTTCGGCCATACGCTCGGCGCCTGTGGCGCCATCGAAGCGTGGCTGAACATCGAAATGATGCGCGAAGGCCGATTCGCACCAAACGTAAACCTGGACGCCGTCGACGAGCGTTGCGCGCCTCTAGACTATGTCGTGCATCAGGCCCGGGCGATGGAAGTAGACTACTTCATGAAGAATAATTTTGCCTTCGGCGGCATCAACACATCGATTATTTTCAAGCGAGTCTAACCAACAAGCCGCAAGGGGGATCAAAAAATGATCGGGAGCCGTATCGTAGTGTTATTCGTGGCGCTTATCACTCTCACCTCTTGTCACCGTATTCAGCCGATCTACGAAGTGTCGGGGCATCCGATTCCAACCGCCTCGCGCAATCTCAATTCTGATCAGATCACGGAAGCAATCATCCAGACGGCGCAAGCTGACGGTTGGTTAGTTGACAAGACTAGTGCAACGGAAGTTCGCGCTACCGAAAAGTGGAAAGATCACGCCGCCGTGGTCATCATCAGCCAAGATGGCAAAACATTCTCGATGCGCAACGACGGATCAACAAACTTGCGCCAAGCGAACGGGAATATTCATAAGGCCTACAACGACAGAGTAAGAAAGCTCGAATCGGATATCGAGCGGAGGCTGTACAGAATTCCTTAGTATTACCTCAGCCTCAATGGGCCTGCGCCGGTTAATGAGGTTAGGGCTTCGCTCAACGCCGCGTCCCGAGGGTCGCGCACCTTGACGTGCGTCTCTCCGGCGCCCTTGGAGCGACCCAGCTCGTGGCCCGTCGCACCCCATCCCAGTGCGTTCGAGAAAGGCCAGCAGAACGCCAGCTTCATCGCCCGGATTAATCGTCCTCGCAATCGCCCCGTCCTTCGGTTCCGCGTTCCATTTGGCCGTTTTCTGGCCGTAGAGGCGATCCGGTTGTCGGTCGGCACCACACGGACCAGAAGCCGGGAACACACCTCCAGAGTGTCCGCCGCCCGATGACGACCTTTGACGGCGCGTGTAACCTTGGTTTTTGGCCCAATAGAATGGCTAGTGGAGGGGGCATGGCCGATGACCGGCGGTTCACTATTTCTATAATACTCGCGGGGATCGTCTCGATGATCTTCGCGGCTCACGAAGGACGGGTGGTGGAGGCGCTGGTCGCGTGGCCGGTCATTGGCGGTTTTTTCTTCATGGTGCTCGGAAACTTTCGATGACTTGCGGCCCACACATGCGCCAGGCTCGATGCCGCGCACGTTCACTATCGGGTAAGTTGCAACAATGGGGACTGTTCAAAGACGTTCGCGCCGCCGGTCTGCGCTCTCCGCCTAGCAGGCACTTAGAAGCGCGCAGCGCCAAACCCGCGGCGTGCGGATTGGCCGCCCTCGTACTTACTCCCCCGGACTCTGCGACGAATACTTGGCTTTGAGGGCAGTAAGGCCCGGCTATGGCGCTCGCTTAGGGGGCTGGCTACTTGCCCGGTACCGCACTGCCGTACTATTCGAAGCGAGATGGGCTGCCAAAAGGCGAAAAGTCCGTTTCGGCACTACTGGGCCGAGCACTCGCCGGAAATTGGGACAATTGGGCAGCCCGAGAATGTCGAGAATGCCCTTTTCGGATCACTGAGGTCGGGCGAAAGGGTTACTATTCGCCCGATTTCGCTCCCTGTTTCCGGCTGGGTTTACTGACGTCCCCGCGCGCGCACGACATGGGGTATTAGTGGGCATGCGTGACAAGATTTTCTGTGGTGCACTTACTCGGCGCGGTACGAAGTGCAAATGCGCGTCTATCCCCACTAAGCGGGGCAAATTGCGCTGCCGCTTGCACGGCGGCCTATCCACTGGTCCGAAAACCCGTAGTGGTCGCGCCCGAATAGCAGCAGCGCAGCGGAAACGCTGGGCTGAATTTCGTGCAGAGACTTCAATATGAGATTTCGTCCCGACCGAGGCGGCTTCGCCGTCTGACGCTTTGCTGGCCAGCAGCGGTTCTCGCGTGAGCGCCACGCTGCGCTACACCGAGGGCTCCGCTTGCGCTCTCGCTCAGCCAAGGCGTCAGAACCGTCTAGCGTTCGACGCGGCTCGCCGGTTAGCGTTCCGTGTTCTGCCGGCGGCCGGCAGAACTTCAAAGCTATGTCGACCACGGCGCAACATCAGGGCGCTCCAGTCGGCTACCGGGTTCTCGACGTAGAGTTGCGGCTGCTCGTCGAGGACCGTTCGCAGGGACTGAGGGCCATATCGTCTCCCGAGCATACCGCGCACGACGAGCAGTTCCGGACAGTCACGTGCCCGCTGTACAAATTCTGCCCGCGTCTCGATTTCAGTGAACCATCTCGGCATCGTGTTCCTCATCGAATAGTGACCGCTCGTTGGTGAAGCCGAGCGACGGGCAAAGGACGACCAAGCCCCACGAATTCGTCGGGCTGGTCGTCCCGTTGGCGTGCGCCTCTCGTTGGAGCCAGCGTCGCTTCAGGGGTCGCCGCCCAAGAGGCTGGCGGCAACAACGGTGACTACTTGCGAATGGTGCCTTTCATCCGGCGATCAGCGCTTTCACCTTCGGACTGCGCTTGCGGCTCGCGATCGCGCCCCACGGTTGCCGCCTCGACACTGGCGCCCCGCCGTCTATTGACCGACGACGCCAGCCTTGGATTCAGCTGTAGTCTCCCCTTTGCAAGGCTTGTGCTTCCAACACCTGGTCGTCGTCTTCGGCCAGAATTTCAGGATCGTTTCCGGGTGCAGCCTTGCTCTGACCATTCGTCCCACGCCGAGCACCGCTGACATTTTCACCCGTATTTTCACGAGCCGTTTTGAGATCAGCCAAGTGTTGGCGTCGCCTCTCCCGCCCAGCCTGGCTAAGCGGCGCTCTCCAGGGACTTTTACCCATTCGGAATGGGAACAGGGCACACTTACGGACCAAGCAATCCCTGACTTCAGCCTTGGAGCCACCGGAGCAGTCGAGACACTTGCGGCGAATGGCGCGCGACATGGGCTCCGGCTGGTGGCCGAGTTCGCGTAACGCTGCGGTTGTTGCGCTCATTGGCTTGGCGTCACCAAGAGCGCTTCCGCAGCATCTCGAGGAATCAGTCGCCTGCCGCCAACTACAACGGAGGCGAGCTTTCCCTCCTTGATTAGCTTGTAAACATTGCTCTTACCGAGCCCGTACTGGCGACAAAAGTCCTTGACCCGATAGGCGCGGGGCGGGTCGTGCTCAAAAGGCTTGATTTGCATGGCCATCTCCATTCGAGATGGTCCGCAATTGTATGCAGGGTTCGTCGCTTGTCTCGTAAATAGCGGGTCAAAGAATGTCCGAATTATTTTCAGCCCATTTTCTTGGGGCGAGTATCGTAAGCATCCTTAATTGTCTTTTCCCCGACTTTTCCTTGCCAGCCCTCGTCTCTTGCGATCCTTCTCAATTCATCACGCGTTTCTTTGATTGAAGAGTCATAACCACGCCCCTCCTTAATGTGCTGCTCGACGAACGATGCGAGCACTTTATCTCGCGTGGCCAATTCTGGATCTATGCGTCTTCCTCTGCTCCCATCGATCCGAACGAGTTTTGCCGAAACGGGAAAATCACTCTGTGTGGTGCTTCCGCGTTGAGTCTGATCAAACGCATTGAACAAATACTGCCAAAAAATCGGACCAGGCTTCTGGCCTTCAGCCATCTTCGCTACACCGTTAAGCAGGACACTGAATACGATTCCGGCCGCCTTGGCCTTAGTTGCTTCGACGGGTCCAGGTCGCCCCCTCTTCGCCCGGAATGGCTCAAATCCGAATCGGTATTGAATTTCGACATCCGAGGAGGAGGCTTGAGGGAGCAAATTAAACATTTTCGCAAGAAATCGAAGGGCGGGTTCTTCCGGCTCCTTCTTCGCGCGTTGCACCAAGTCGAACAGTGGTCGAGTATCACCTTGGTTTAGGTATCTCGCCATAACCTTCGCAAACGCGTGGTCAAAGTCACAGCCCGGATCCTTCATCAGGCGTCGGACCTCGGTTCCCCATCCGGTATCAGGCTTCAGCGGAAGACCATCATCCATCCTACGTACTCTTTCAAAGCATGTATCCCAGAACGCAAGAGGCAGACGACCATGTGGATCTAACTATGCCGCCCGTTGCGTCTGGCTGAGCGCGACGACGTTAGCCCGCTCCGGTTGAACCATTTTAGCGAGCCAACTCGACCAAGCCTCGAGCCCCTCCCGCCGTTCGGTGTCGTAGGTCGCGTGATTGTAGACCGCCATTACACCGCCAAAGGTGTGATTGAGCATCTTCTCTACGACGTAGGGCGGAATACCCATACCGTTGAGACGGGTACTGAAAGTCCGCCGCAAGTCGTGCGCGCACCATCCACCGGCATTGTCGGCTACCCAGTGCTGCACGTCGTCTCGCGTCGCCTTCCAAGGATGCAGATCGAGCTGGGCGAGCGCCTGCCCAGAGAGCCAAACGCGGTGCTCGCGCTTGTTTTTCGAGGCGCTGACCGGGACAACCCAATATTGGCCATCCCGATGGCCGTTGTAGGCCTCACCAATCCGTAAACCTGTCGCCAATAGGAAACGCAATACCGGCCCTTGCCGGACGTCACTGGTCATAACGAGACGGATCTCGTCGTCCGAGAGAACGCGGGTGCGAGCCGCGCCCGGAGGCCCGACCATCGCTCCGGTCAACTGAACAGCGGGAGAATGCTTGATCCAGCCGTTGGCGACGGCGTAGCCGAACAGGCCCTTAAAGACGCCCAGGAGAGCCCTGGCGGCCGTCAGGCCCCCCTTGCGGGCCTTGGCCGTTTTGCCCGCACGGTCGCGGTAATCCCGAATGACGATGGCAATCTCGGAGGGTTCAATGTCGCGGATGCGGCGCCTCCCGAGCGCTGGTAAGATCGCTCGCTCGACATAGCCTCGAATAAGCTCGGCCTTTCGGTGGGTGTGCTCGATCCGCTCGGAAAGCCACTGTTCCGCCGCCACCTCGACGATCGGACTGTAGGATTTGCCCCTAGTGGCGAGCTCCAGCGCCTGTTGGCGGGCCTCCAGAACTGGCAGTCCAGGGTATTTTCCAAGCGTAGTCACGGTCAGCTTGTCGCCTTCCCTACGACGAAACTGCCAAGTTCGCGTGATCGTGCCCTCACCCACCCTGACTCGGATGTACAGGCCATTGCCATCAGCGACCAGCCGCTCGGTCTTTCCGGGCTTCGGCTTCAGGTTGCGAAGACGGGTGTCATTAAGTGCCATGATATTTCTCCATTTTATCACTCGGGTAACTTTTTGGGTAACCTGTCGCTCTGGCTGCGGGTGGACAGCCGCGCACCGCGGCGGATAGAAGGTTCAGCAACCGCGAGGCTTTATGCACAGCCACGCACCCGCAAGGACGCCAGTTCTATTCCCGGCCTAAATGAGGCCAAATCCGCACAACTCCCGAGCCATGACCGTCGTTACCCGCTTTGCCCCCTCGCCGACCGGCTTCCTGCATATCGGCGGCGCCCGAACTGCCCTCTTCAACTGGCTCTACGCCAAGCACACTGGCGGCAAGTTCCTGCTGCGCATCGAGGATACCGATCGTGCGCGCTCGACCGAGCCCGCGATCGCGGCGATCCTCGACGGCCTGTCCTGGCTCGGCCTCGAGTGGGACGGCGACGTCACCTATCAGTTCGCCCGCGCCGCCCGGCACGCCGAGGTCGCCAATCAGATGCTGGCCCAGGGCAACGCCTATCATTGCTATTGCTCGCCCCAGGAACTCGACGAGATGCGCGCGGCCCAGAAGGCCGCCGGCAAGCCAATGCGCTACGACGGCCGTTGGCGCGATCGCGATCCCAAGGACGCGCCTCCGGGTATCAAGCCCGTCGTGCGCCTCAAGGCGCAGCAAACCGGCCAGACCGTCATCAAGGACGCGGTGCAGGGCGAGGTTACGGTCGAGAACGCCCAGCTCGACGACATGATCCTGCTGCGCGCCGACGGCACGCCGACCTACATGCTGGCCGTGGTGGTCGACGATTTCGACATGAACGTCACGCATGTGATCCGCGGCGACGATCATCTCAACAACGCCTTCCGCCAGCTCCAGATCATCAAGGCGATGGGCTGGCCCGAGCCGGTGTACGCACACATCCCGCTGATCCACGGGGCCGACGGCGCGAAGCTCAGCAAGCGGCACGGTGCGTTGGGCGTCGACGCCTATCGCGACATGGGCTTCCTGCCCGCAGCGTTGCGCAACTACCTGCTGCGGCTGGGCTGGGGTCATGGCGACGACGAGATCATCTCGACCGCGCAGGCCATCGAATGGTTCGATCTGCCGGATGTCGGCCGCTCGGCTTCGCGCTTCGACACGGCAAAGCTGACCAATCTCAATGCCGTCTATTTGCGCGAGACGCCCGATGCCGAGTTGCTGCCTTTCGTCCTGCCGATGCTGGAGGCCAAGCTCGGCCGCAAGCCCGACGCGACCGTCCTCGAGCGCGTGACCCGCGGCCTGAACGGCGTGAAGCAGCGGTCGCGCACACTGGTCGAGGTCGTGGACAGCCTCATGTTCTACACCCGCTCCGGCGGGCAGACGCCCGAGGACGACAAGGCCCGCAGCCACGGCACGCCGGAGAACAAGGCGATGCTGGCCAAGCTCTCGACCGCTCTCGAAGCCGAAACAGCGAACTGGACCGAGGCTGCGATCGAGGACGCAATCCGCCGCTTCGCGGACGCCAATGGACTGAAGCTCGGCCAAGTCGCGCAGCCGTTGCGCGTTGCGCTCACCGGCTCGACGGTCTCGCCGGGTGTCTTCGAAATCCTGGCGGTCCTCGGCCCCGACGAGGCGAAGGCCCGATTGCTGGCGGCTGGCGGATAGATTGCGCCGCACGACATCGCCAACGTCTGGCGATGTCCCTGCGCATCTGGATCTGGCTGCTGTCGCTTTCCGTTTTGTGGGGCGGCTCGTTCTTTTTCGCCAAGGTGGCGACGGCCGAACTTCGGCCCCTGACCGTCGTTTTCGGCCGCGTGGCGTTTGCCGCCGTGGCGCTCAACGTTGTCCTTGTCGCGACCAACCGAAATCCTTTCAGGCGGACGGCACCCTGGGCGACTTACCTCACGATGGGGCTGCTGAACAATCTCGTGCCTTTCAGCCTGATCTTCTGGGGACAGACGCACATTGCAGTTGGCCTGGCCTCGATCCTGAATGCCACGACTCCGCTCTTCACTCTGGTCGTGGCCCACCTCCTGACGGCGGATGAGCGCATCACCGGCGCCAAGGCCTCTGCCTTGCTGATCGGACTGGTCGGCGTCGCGCTCCTGCTGGGTCCCGGCATATTGCTCCAGGCCGACGCAAGCACCTGGGGCGAAGTCGCCTGCCTCGGCGCCGCCTTGTCCTATGCCTTTGCCGGAATCTATGGGCGACGCTTCAAGGCCATGGGCATCGCCCCCCTGGAAGCTGCGTCTGGCCAGGTCACCGCCAGCACATTGTTGATTCTGCCGATCATGCTTGCGGTTGATCGGCCATGGATGCTGCCCGCAGTTCCGGCAGCGACGACCTGGGCCGCGCTGATTGCCTTGGCGCTCCTGTCGACCGCATTGGCCTATGTCCTCTATTTCCGAATTCTTGCGGCCGCGGGTGCCACCAATCTGTTGCTGGTTACCTTCCTGATACCGCCCATTGGCGTCGCATTGGGCGCTGCTTTCCTGGGTGAGCGGCTGGGTCTCCGGCACTTTGAAGGGATGGCCCTGATCGGTGTGGGATTGGCCATAATCGACGGGCGGATATGGCGGCTGGTGCGCCGGGCGAAATAGCGGCCCGGCGCCACAATTGCGCCGTTTGGGCGGGCTTGTTAGGGTGCGCCCGAACCCGCAAATCGAGCTGAAAGAGTAATCCTATGGCCAAGTCGACCGCCACGCTGACCGACAACGAAACCGGGAAATCCTACGACTTCCCGATCATCCACGGCACGATCGGGCCGCGTCTGGTCGATATCCGCAAGATGTACGGCGAATCCGGGATGTTCACCTACGATCCGGGCTTCACCTCGACGGGCTCGTGCGGCTCCAAGATCACCTATATCGACGGCGACGAAGGCGTCCTTCTGTATCGCGGCTACAACATCGCCGAATTGGCCGAGCAGAGCGACTTCATGGAAACCTGCTATCTGCTGATGAACGGCGAGTTGCCGAACAAGGGGCAGAAGGAAAAGTTCGTCAAGGACATCACGAACCACACGATGGTTCACGAGCAGCTCAGCACCTTCTATCGCGGCTTCCGCCGCGACGCCCATCCCATGGCGGTGTGCTGCGGCGTCGTGGGCGCGATGGCCGCCTTCTATCACGACTCGCTCGACATCCAGGATCCGCGCCAGCGCATGATCGCCTCCTACCGGCTGATCGCCAAGATGCCGACGATCGCGGCGATGGCCTACAAGTACTCGATCGGCCAGCCGTTCGTTTATCCGCAGAACGACCTCTCCTACTCTGGCAACTTCCTGCGCATGCTGTTCTCGGTCCCGGCCGAGGAATACGAGGTCAATCCGATCGTCGAGAAGGCGATGGACCGCATCCTGATGCTCCATGCCGACCATGAGCAGAATGCGTCGACCTCGACCGTCCGCCTCGCGGGTTCGTCGGGCGCCAATCCTTTCGCCTGCATCGCCGCGGGCATTGCCTCGCTCTGGGGGCCGAGCCATGGCGGCGCCAACGAAGCCGTGATCAGCATGCTGAACGAGATCGGCGGCAAGCAGAACATTCCGGGCTTCCTCGCCCGCGTGAAGGACAAGGGCGACCACACCCGCCTGATGGGCTTCGGCCATCGCGTCTACAAGAACTACGATCCCCGCGCCAAGGTGATGCGGCAGACCTGCCACGAGGTGCTGACCTCGCTCGGTATCGACCACGATCCGCTGCTCGAGCTGGCGATGGAGATGGAGCAAATCGCCCTCAAGGACGATTATTTCATCTCGAAGAAGCTCTACCCCAACGTCGATTTCTACTCGGGCATCATCTTCCGGGCGATCGGCATCCCGACCTCGATGTTCACCGTTCTGTTCGCGGTCGCGCGTACCGTCGGGTGGATTTCGCAGTGGAACGAGATGATCGAGGATCCGGACCAGAAGATCGGCCGTCCGCGCCAGCTCTACAGCGGACAGACCGAGCGCGCTTACAAGCCGCTGCACATGCGCGGCTGATCCGGAAGGATCACAGGAAGAAGGCGGCAGAACATGGCGAGATCGTTCTCGCGCGGATCGCGCCGGACCACGACCTGGGCGGTCGACCAGAAGCCCAGGTCGATGCCGCGCGTCGTTCGGCTCGGCCGCGCTGCCAACGACAATGCCCGGCAGCCGGGTCTTCCTACCCGGCTGTTCGCCGTCGTGGCCGCCACGACACTGGTAGTGCTTGCCCTGTTTTTTTGGCGGCTGATCTAGCCGCCGGCTCGGAAGCGCCTACTTCCGCTCGATAAGCTCGATCTTGTAGCCATCGGGATCTTCCACGAAGGCGATCACCGTGGTGCCATGCTGCACGGGGCCGGCCGGACGCGTGACCTTGCCGCCCGCCTTCTTCACCTCTTCGCACATTCCGTAGACATCGGGCACGCCCACGGCGAGATGGCCGAAGCCGCTGCCGATGTCATAGGGCTTCTCCTGATCCCAGTTGTAGGTGAGCTCGACGGCGCAGTGCTCGCTTTCGTCGCCGTAGCCCACGAAGGCCAGCGTGTACTTCCCGGCCGGCACCTCGCGCTTGCGCAGCATCTTCATGCCCATCGGACCGGTATAGAAGGCAATCGACTTGTCGAGATCCTTCACGCGGATCATCGTATGCAGCATGCGATAGTTGGCCATCGTCTTCTCCCTGGGTCGCCTTTGCCTATTCGGCCGGCTTGTCGCGGATCATCGCGGCGAACGTCGCTTCGGCCATGACCTTGCCTTCGACGATCGCCTTGCCCGAGAACTTCCAGACGCTTGCGCGGCTCTGGACCTTCTCGACATGCAATTCGAGCCGGTCGCCCGGGAACACCGGACGGCGGAAGCGCACGCCGTCGATCGACATGAAGTAGACCAGCTTGCCTTCGGAGGATTGCCCGTAGGTCGAAACCACCAGCACAGCAGCGGTCTGCGCCATTGCCTCCACGATCAGCACGCCCGGCATGACCGGCTCGGAGGGGAAATGGCCCTGGAAGAACGGCTCGTTGATGCTGACGTTCTTGATGCCGACCGCGCTGTGATCGAGGCGCATGTCGATGACCCGGTCGACCATCAGCATGGGATAGCGATGCGGGATCATCTGGAGAATCCGCTTGATATCGACCGCCGTCGCCGGCGACGCCACACTCGTCTTGTCGGTCTGAATATCCATGTCAGTGGTTCACCAACCCTAGAACCGCGTGCCGAAGCCGAAGCGCAGGTTCTGGGTCTTGTCGTAGTACTGCTGCTGAACCGGCCAAGCGTAGTCTACACGGATCGGACCGAACGGCGATACCCATTGCACGCCGATGCCGGCCCCAACCCGCATGCTCGGGTCGTCGATGACATTCACATTGTAGCCGTAGGTCGACTCGGCTCCCCAAAGGGCGCCCACATCGACGAATGCCTTGCCGGTGATCCCGATCTCCTTCGGCAGGCCCAGCGGGAAACTTGCTTCGGCAGTGCCGGTGTAAAAGTACTTGCCGCCGAGGGAATCACCCGTGTTGAGGTCGCGCGGACCGATGCCGCCCGCTGCGAAGCCGCGCAGATTGTCGCCGCCCACGAAGAAGCGTTCGGTCAGGCGCAATTGATTGCCGGAATAGTTCTGTGTGAAGCCGGCGCTGCCGCCGACCGAGACGATCACGTCTTCGACGATCTTCTGATAGATCACGGCGTCGAGACTGCCACGTACGTAGTTCTGGGTACCCGGAGCGCCAGCCAGCGCCCAGGTGTTACGCACCAGCAAACCTTTCGTGGTGTTCAAGCGCGCATCGCGTGTATCCCATGCCACGGTCTCGGAGATTTCCGACGTCACGAACTCGCCTGCCTGCGATTGAATGAGCGGCGAGGCGTAATAGGGAACATTGAAGATATTGCTGTCCTTCAGCGTGTAGCGAATCTGCTGCGCCGTGTGCTCGGTGTAAGACCAGCCGGCGCGGAGCGCGAAGCCGATACTCTGATCGCTGTACGACGCAATATTCTGGCGATTGTTCGACGTCCGAAAGACGTCGAAGCCCGCGGCGACGGCACGATCGAGAAAGTAAGGCTCCGTGAAGCTTAGGTTGATCAAGGTGCTCAACGTACCGAGCGACAGTCCCAGGCGCAGGTTCTGGCCTTTGCCCAGGAGGTTGCGCTCGGAGACGGAAATGTCGCCCAGGATGCCGCCGGTGGTCGAGTATCCCGCGCCGAACGAGATTTCGCCGGTACTCTGCTCGGCGACCTGGACGTCCAGCGCGGTCTTGTCGGATGTCGAGCCCGGCTGCGGCGTCACATCGACCTTCGAGAAGAAGCCGAGGTTCTTGAGCCGCTGCTGGCTGCGGCGCAGCTTGGCCGTACTGAACGCGTCGCCTTCGGCCAGGCGAAACTCGCGCCGGATGACCTTGTCGAGGGTACGCGTGTTTCCGGAAATGTTGATTCGCTCGACGTAGACGCGCGGACCCTCCTGAATATCGAACGTGATGTCGATCGTCAGGTCTTCCTTATTGCGCCGAATGTTGGGGCGGACGTCGACGAAGGCATAGCCCAGGTTGCCGACGGCCTCGGTCATCTGGGCGACCGTCCTCTCGACCTCGTCGGCGTCGTACCAGTCGCCGTCCGACATCGTCAGGAAGCTCTTCATCTTGTCGGGCTCCAAGCCCTGGAAACGCGTCGAGACGTCGACCTTGCCGAATTTGTAGCGCTCGCCTTCGTTGATCGTGAAGGTCACGAAGAAGCCATCGCGATCGGGCGAGAGCTCCGCGATCGCCGACGTCACGCGAAAATCGGCATAGCCTTCCGACAAATAGAACTTGCGCAGCAATTCACGGTCGAGATTGAGCCGATCTGGATCGAAGCGGTCATCCGACGACAAGAACCGGTACCATGCGCTCTCGACCGTACGGATCTTGCCCCGCAGGGATCCGTCGCTGAAATGCTCGTTGCCGACGAAACTGATGCGCTTGATTCCGGTGACGTCGCCTTCGTTGATCTCGAACACGAGATCGACGCGGCCCTGCTCCAGCTTGATGATCTTGGGCTCAATGACGGCATTGTAACGGCCGCCGCGGCGATAGATCGTCAGGAGCCGCTCGACATCCGACTGCACGCGCGCGCGGGTAAAGACCTGACGCGGCTTGGACTGCACCTCGTCGCGCAGCTTGTCGTCGTCGATCTTCTTGTTACCCTCGAACGCCACGCGATTGATGATTGGATTTTCCGTCAGCTTCACGACCAGGACATTGCCTTGCATGTCCATGGTGACATCGGAAAACAGACCGGTTCCGAACAGAGCCTTGAGAGACCGATCGGCCGCCGCCGGATCGTAGGCCTGGCCTTCCTTGAGCTGCAGGTAGGACCGGACGGTATCGGCTTCGGCGCGGACATTGCCGGTGATCTGGATCGAGGAAATGACGCCGCCCGCAAAACTGCGCGGCGCGGGCGCCTGAGCATAGGCCGGCACAGCAGTAGCGAGTATTGCGGCAACAGCCAGTACGGCCCAACGAACGATCAAACTCACCCCCGGCCCCTTCGATGCCTGCCGATAGCCATTCCCCGAAGCGATGTTTCATAACTCCGCATCAAGGCCTTAGCTACCCCTATTGTCCCAAGTCCCGGAGCCCGTGTCGCCATGGCCGATCAGCGCAGCAACAGTTTGATATCGTTGAATGTTGCGAGCAACGCCATTCCCACGACCAGGGCAAACCCCACCTTGAGCCCGAACTCCTGCGCCCTCAGCCCCAGCGGCTTGCCGCGCAGCGCCTCGTACGCATACATCGCCAGGTGTCCGCCATCGAGCATCGGCACTGGCAACAGATTGAACACGCCCAGCACCACCGACAGTGCGATCACGAGATTGAGAATGCCGACCCAACCGCTGTAGGACGCTTCGCCCGCCGCCTTGGCGATCCGGATCGGCCCGCCCAGCTCGTCGACCGGACGGGTCGCCGTCACGATCTGGGCCATCGACGTATAAAACATCGTGGTCATGCCCCATACGTGGCGCACGCCTGCGTCCATCGCACCCAAGACGTCGTGACTGCGGAACTCCGTTACGTTGGCAGGGCTGATGCGCAGCCGTCCGATCATCTGTGGCTGGCCCGAGCAATTCAGAATTTTGTCGGCCTCCGGAACGACCGTTGTCTCATGACGCGTGCCATCGCGATCGTATTTCACGGCGATGGGCTTGCCGGCGCGATCGCCGATCAGCTCCGGGATATGAGAAAAGTAGTCGACCGGCTTTCCATCGATCTCGAGCAACAGGTCGCCGACCTTCAGGCCCGCCGCCTTTGCCGGACTGTTAGCAATGAAGCCGCCCACCACGGGACGGACGAGCTGGTCCATGCCCAGCTCGCCGTAGCGCATCGTGTTGTTGTATTTGTCCGTACGCTCGCAATATTCGGGCGAGATTTCCGTATGCATCAACTTGTCGCCACGGCGGTAGTCCACCGTCATCGGCTTGGACCAGTAGAGGAACTGGGCGTCCTGGATGTCCTCGTATCGATCGACGTGCTTGCCGTTGAGACTGACGATCTCGTCGCCGGTGCGCAGGCCGGCCCTTGCCGCAGGGCCGTCCACCTGGACCGCCACGATCGATGGTGAGTACGGCTCGCCCGCGACGTAAAAAACACCGGTCAGCAGCAGAAGGGCGAACAGCAGATTGGCTGCCGGCCCGCCCAGCACGACCGCCGCGCGCGCGTAGAGCGGCTGGGTAAAGAAGGCGCGCTTCTCCTGCTCGCTCGAGAGCGGCTGCTCCGATGGCGTGGCGCTGGTGGCGTCGTTGTCGCCCAGGAACTTCACGAAACCGCCCAATGGGACGGCGGAAATCTTCCACCGGGTACCGTTGCGATCCGTCCACCCGATCAGTTCCGGCCCGAAACCGATGGAAAAGACTTCCGCGTGAATGCCGAAGCGCCGTCCGACCCAGTAGTGGCCGAACTCGTGCACGAACACGAGCAACGTCAGCACGAAGACGAAGTACGGCAGGTAGGTCGTGAACAGGTTGATGACGCTTTGCATGGTGTACTGGATCACAAACGTTGTTTAAATTCAATTAGTTAGAGCGTGATTTTGAATGGCCTTCTCCGCCCTTTGGCGGGCCTCCAGATCCGCCGCTTGAACCTGCTGCAATGCATCCACCGCTGTCCCCAGGTCGGGCGTCGCCATCAGGACATCCTCGACGACCCGGGCGATATCGAGGAACCCGATCCGCCTCGCCAGAAATGCCGCCACCGCCGCTTCGTTGGCGGCATTCAGCACGATCGGCGCAAGACCACCGATTGCCAACGCCTCTCGTGCCAACCGTAGCGACGGAAAGCGGCCAGAATCGGGCCGTTCGAATGTGAGCGGTGGAAGGTCGACGAAATTCAGTCGCGTGGCGGGCCCGTCGATGCGCGACGGCCAGCCCAGCGCATGGCTGATCGGGATACGCATGTCGGCCGTTCCCATCTGAGCCAATACCGAGCCGTCGCGATAGGCGACCATCGAATGAATCACCGATTGCGGGTGGACCACGATCTCGATTTTCTCCGACGGCAGGCCGAACAGGAAATGCGCCTCGATCAGCTCGAGGCCCTTGTTCATCATCGTGGCGGAGTCGATCGAGATCTTGGCGCCCATGTCCCAGTTGGGATGCGCCAGCGCCTGCTGCTGCGTGGCCTCCGCCATGTCGGCCAGCGACCAGTTCCGGAACGGCCCGCCCGACGCCGTCAGCACGAGACGATCGATGGCGTGGCGCTGGGTGGGATCGAGGACCTGGAAGATGGCGTTGTGCTCGGAATCGACGGGCAGCAGGACACCGCCCGACTGCTCCACGGCATCGAGCAATAGACGGCCGGCGCAGACCAGCGCCTCCTTGTTGGCGAGCGCCAGCATCGCGCCACGGCGTGCCGCCACCAGGGCCGGCGACAGGCCGGCAAACCCAACGACGGCTGCCATCACCCACTCTGCCGGGCGCGAGGCCGCCTCGATCGCAGCTTCGGGACCGGCCGCCGCCTCGATCGACGTACCGGCCAGCGCGTCCTTCAGGGCACGATAGCGTTGCGGGTTGGCAACGACGGCGAGCTTGGCGTGCAGACGGCGCGCCTGCTCGGCCAGCGCCTCGACCGAGTTGCCCGCGACCAGGGCTTCGACGCGATAGCTCTGCGGGTCGCGCGCGATGAGGTCGACGGTGCTCTGGCCGACCGACCCGGTCGATCCGAAAATCGTGATGCCCCGCGGCTGCTCATGCGAGGGTGCTTTCCAGGCCATCATGCCCATGGCCAGTCGCCTCCGACGCAAAGGCGAATCAGCGCCACGGCCACGAGCACGGCGGCCAGGCCATCGACCCGATCGAGCAGCCCGCCATGGCCCGGAATGAGATACCCGCTATCTTTCACGCCGGCATCGCGCTTGGCCGCCGACTCGAGCAAATCACCGATCTGCGCCACGATGGCCAGGCCAACGCCCACGGCGGCCAGGACGAATGTGGCGCCCTGCTGAAACACCAGCCCCAAGGCCGCACTGGCAACAGCCGCCCAGCACACGCCGCCGATCAGGCCAGACCAGGTCTTGCCGGGGCTGATGCGCGGCGCGAGCTTCACGCCTCCCGCGATCTTTCCCAGGAAGTAGGCGCCAATGTCGGTCGCCCAGACGCAGACGGCAATCCAGATCACCGTCTCGCGGCCGAGCGACGGCTGGTGACGGAGCCACAGAAGCGCGACCACGGCACCCAGGGCATAGAGCACGGCAAGGACCCGGGCGACCGGACGGCGCGGCGTGAGGCGTATGCATTCCGACACCATGATCGGCGCGGCAACCGCCGCCAGCAGGTCGATCCAGGGAAAGCCGAACCACAGTGCCGCGAAGGCAAGCGGGCCCAGGATCACGGCCGATGCCACTCGCAGCAGCAGCCCGCCGAAGCGGCGGGCCGGCACGGCCGGGACGCTAGGCGCCGACGCCGCCATACCGCCGCTCGCGTTTGCGGAACTCGGCGATCGCCTTCTCCAGATGCTCCTTGCCGAAATCCGGCCACAGGGTGTCGACGAACACCAGCTCGGCGTAGGCGCATTGCCAGAGCAGAAAATTGCTGATGCGCTGCTCGCCGCTGGTGCGGATGAGCAGATCCGGATCGGGGACGCCCGCGGTCAGGAGCTCGCGCTCGAAGCTTGCTTCGTCGATCTTGTCGACAGCGAGCTCTCCGGCCGCGACCTTGCGCGCGAGATTGCGTGTCGCGCGCAGGATCTCGTCGCGGGCGCCGTAATTGATGCAGATATTGACGTCGATGCGCGTGTTGGCGCGCGTCCGCGTCTCGGCGTCGGAGATGTCCTTCTGGATATCCTTGGCCAGCCGGTCACGGTCGCCGATCACGCGCAGCTTGGCACCGTTGCGGCCAAGCTCCTCGAGCTCGTTCCGCAGATAGTGCCGCAGCAGCCCCATCAGATCGCTCACCTCGTCGGCCGGACGGGTCCAATTCTCGGTCGAGAAGGCAAAGAGAGTGAGGACCGGAACGCCGAGTTCGCCGGCGCCGCGAATCACCTTGCGCACCGCGTCGGCGCCGCGCCGATGACCGGCGATGCGCGGCAGGCCTCGCGACTTCGCCCACCGCCCATTGCCGTCCATGATGATGGCGATGTGCTGTGGACCCGGTGACGGATCGGGAGTGGCGGGCCGCGGCGCGATGGACATCAGACGGTCTTGATCTCTTTTTCCTTGGCGGCTGTCGCTTCGTCGACCTGCTTGACGTACCGGTCGGTCAGCTTCTGGACCTCGTCGGCCTTCTGGCGATGCTCGTCCTCCGAGATTTTCTTGTCCTTCTCGGCCTTCTTGAGCGAGTCCATGCCGTCGCGCCGTACGTTGCGCACGGCCACGCGCGCCCCCTCGGCATACTTGCTCGCGAGCTTGGCGAGTTCGTCGCGACGTTCCGTCGTGAGCTCGGGCAGCGGGATGCGGATGGTCTGTCCGTCCGGTTGCGGATTGAGGCCCAGACCCGCGTCGCGGATCGCCTTGGCCGTCGGCGTCACGAGCCCCTTGTCCCAGACGTTGACCGCGAGCAGGCGCGACTCGGGCGCGCTCACCGTGCCGACCTGGTTGAGCGGCAGCCGCTGGCCGTAGGCCTCGACCATCACCGGGTCGAGCAGGTTCACGGACGCGCGGCCGGTGCGCAGGCCGCCGAATTCCTTCTTGAGCGATTCGAGCGCGCCCGCCATGCGCTTCTCGAGCTCCTTGACGTCGGTGCTCATGATCAAGCCTCGTCCTTGATGATAGTGAAGGTGCCCTGCCCGCACATCGTCTCGGCGAACGCGCCGGACTTGTGGATGTCGAACACGATGATCGGAATCTTGTTTTCGCGCGCGAGCGATATGGCCGAAGCGTCCATCACCTGCAGGTCCTGCTGCAGGACGTCCATGTAGGAAAGCGTCTCATAGCGCTTGGCCGTCTTGTCCTTGCGCGGATCCGCAGAATAGACGCCGTCGACCTGGGTGCCCTTCAGCATGGCATCGACGCCCATCTCGGCGGCACGCAGCGCTGCGGCGGTGTCGGTGGTGAAGAAGGGATTGCCCGTGCCGGCCGCAAAGATCACGACCCGCCCCTTTTCCATGTGGCGGGCAGCGCGACGGCGGATGTAGGGCTCGCAAACGGTGGTCATCGGAATGGCCGACTGTACACGGGTCTGCACGCCCTGGCGCTCCAGAGCGCTTTGCATAGCCAGTGAATTGATGACCGTGGCGAGCATGCCCATGTAGTCCCCGCTCGCCCGATCCATGCCCGAAGCGGCGGCCGATACCCCACGGAAGATGTTGCCGCCACCGATCACGAGGCAGACCTGGACGCCCATCTCGGCGACCGCCTTGACCTCCTGGGCCACCATGCCGACCATCTTGGGGTCGAGGCCGTACTCACGGTCGCCCATGAGCCCCTCGCCGGAAAGCTTCAGCAGGACACGGCGGTAGCGGGGAGCGGACGGCATTAAGCACCTCTGGATGGTTTCCTTGGGCGGCGCCGACCCCCTAGGCCTGCGCCGCCGATCGCCATTTAATACTACTTCTTGAGCTGGGCAGCCACCTCGGCCGCAAAATCTTCCGATTTCTTCTCGATGCCCTCACCCAGGGCAAAGCGCAGGAAACCGGCGATCTTGACCGGGGCGCCGACCAGCTTGGCGGCATCGTCGACCACCTTGGAGACCTTGGTCTTGCCATCCATCACGAAGGCCTGCTCCAGCAGCACGACCTCCTGATGGAACTTGCGCAGGCCGCCTTCGACCATCTTGGCGATGATCTCGGGCGTCTTGCCGGCCTGGCCTGCCTTCTCGGTCAGGATCGCGCGCTCGCGCTCGATCGCGGCCTGGTCGAGCTCGGTCACCGAGAGCGACAGCGGATTGACGGCGGCCACATGCATCGCCAGCTGCTTCGCGAGTCCCGCGAGCTTCGCCTTGTCGCCCGTCGACTCGAGGGCGATCAGCACGCCGATCTTGCCGAGGTCAGGCGCCACGGCATTGTGCATGTACGCCACGACCACGCCGTCGGAGACCGAGAGCATTGCCGAGCGGCGCAGGCTCATGTTCTCGCCGATGGTGGCGATCAGGTTGGTGAGTTCGCCCTGCACGTCGCGGCCCGATCCCGGGAACGCGGTCGTCTTCACCTTTTCCAAATCGCCCGCGCTGTCGAGCGCGATCTTGGTCGCGGCGCCGACGAACTTCTGGAACTGGTCGTTGCGGCCCACGAAGTCGGTCTCTGCATTGACCTCGAGCAGCGCCCCCTTGGTACCCGCGGCGACAACGCCCACGAGACCTTCGGCGGCGACGCGGCCGGCCTTCTTCGAGGCGGCCGACAGGCCCTTGGTGCGCAGCCAGTCGATGGCCTTCTCGATGTCGCCCTGGACCTCGCCCAGCGCCTTCTTGCAATCCATCATGCCCGCGCCGGTCTTCTCGCGCAGTTCCTTGACGAGGGATGCGGTGATCTCAGCCATGTTTCGCTCCATTCAGGATAAGTAAGGGCCGGTCTTGCGACCGGCCCCGGTATCGTTTGCCAGAGGGGCCGGCTATTCGGCCGGCGATGCCTCGGCGCCCGCAGCCGGCTCGGCGGCGGGAACTTCTTCGACCGGCGGCTCGTCGAGCGCGCCCACGTCGCCGCCCGAAGCCGCAATCTCGGCACGGATGCCGTCGAGCACGGCGCCCGAGATCAGCTCGCAGTAGAGCGACACGGCGCGGATGGCGTCATCGTTGCCCGGGATCGGGAAATCGATGCCGTCGGGATCGGAGTTGCTGTCGAGGATCGCCGCGATCGGAATGCCGCGCTTGCGGGCTTCGAGGACCGCGATCGACTCCTTGTTGGTGTCGATGATGAACAGCATGTCGGGCGTCCCGCCCATTTCCTTGATGCCACCCAGCGAGCGCTCGAGCTTGTCGCGCTCGCGCGTGAGATCGAGCTGCTCTTTCTTGGTGAGGCCGACCACGTCGCCCGACAGGCGCTCGTCGAGCTCGCGCAGGCGCTTGATCGAAGCAGAGATGGTCTGCCAATTGGTGATCATGCCGCCCAGCCAGCGGTGGTTCACGAAGTACTGGCCGCAGCGCTTGGCCGCCTCGGCGACGCGCTCGGCGGCGGCAGGCTTGGTACCGACGAACAGCACGCGGCCGCCGTTGGACACGACCTGGCGCACCTGGACCAGCGCCTGCTCGAGCAGCGGCACGGTCTTGGTGAGATCGATGATATGGACCCCGTTGCGCACCCCGAACAGGTACGGCTTCATCTTGGGGTTCCAACGCCGGGTGTGGTGACCGAAGTGGACACCCGCTTCCAGCAACTGACGCATCGTAAATGTCGGCATAGCCATGCCGTTCTCCTTTTCCGGTTGAGCCTCCGCGGGCGTCGTCCCCCGGGTGGGGGACACCGGAGCGAGCGGCGGGATGTCTCCCCGTCGACCGCAAACCCGCGTGCGAATTGGGCGTGGTTTTAGGGGGTTAAGGCCGGGAAAGCAAGCCGCAGAGTCCCAGCTTTGTCCCGACTTTCTGGGACACCTCCGATGCCGATGGCGTAAGGGCTTTACGCGATTTGTACCGGATTGCGCGCCCCACCCGGGGCGTCCCCACACGCAATGATATTTCAAGCCAGGGCGGCCTCAATCGCCTCCGAGAGCCTCAACACTGAGAGCGGCGCGCTGCCCTCGGCCTTGTTGTTGGCGGTTATCCACACCCGCCGCTTGGCCTTGAAGGCCGCGGCCGCGAGCTGGGCCAGGACCTGCCGGGTCTCGATGTCCTCGTCGACCAGCCGGTCGAACGGCTCGTAGCGCTGCTTCGCAGCTTGATAGAGGAAGCCCCGGTGCAGGTTCCACCGCACGATGAGGTCGCCCGGCACATCGCCATCGAGCGCCTTCAGCGCCGCCGCCTGCCGTTCGACCTCAGGCATGCGGTCGTGCAGACCGATGCAGTAGCGCACCCCCGCCGCCGCCAGCATGCGCATCAGGCGCGGCGTCAGGAGCTCTGCGTTGCGCAACTCGAGGGCATAGATCGGCCGGCGCGGGCCCAGCTCCTTCGGCAGCGCCGCGAAGAACACCGCCAGCCGCTCGATCAGGCTCGCCGCTTCCTCGACCAGTCCGCGCGGGAGCGGCGAGATCTGGAAGACCATCGGCCCCGCCTTCTCTCCCAATCCTTCCAAACACGGCACGACGAATTCCCGTGCCGCAATGACGGGGTCGAGGAAGTGAGGGTTGGCCACCCGCCCTCTTCCGTCCTCGCCGCGAAGCACGGCATCGCAGACCATCGCGGGCGCTTTCACGACGAAGCTGAAGCCGGCCGGCACCTGCGTCGCGTAGCGTGCGTATTCGATCGTCGTGATCGCGGCATAGAAAGTGCGATCGAGGCTGACAGTGCGCAGCAGCGGAATTTGCGCGTAGGCCGCGAGGCCTTTCTTGCTGAGCGCGGGCTGCGGATAGACGCCTTCGTAGACGAGCCCACGCCAGCCGGGAAAGAACCACGACGAGGTGCCGAGCCTGATTTCCGGGGGCAGGACCGGCGCACCGAGCAAGGGCGTGTCCCAGGAGGGTTGGACGTCGCCCGCGGCGGGTTTCTGGCGCTTCGGCGCAGGAGGCTCTTCGAACAGGCCGGGCTGGCGGCTCAAATCTCCTCCACCTGCGCGACTCCCGGCAGCATGCCGATGATGTCACGCAGGCCGCCCGCGATCGAATAGGTACCGGGCAAGGTGACCTCGGCTTCGGTTTCTTCCGGGAGAGGCACGACAATAGTCACCTTGCCCCGCCCCTTTTTACCCTCGAGCGTCTTGCGCAATGCTTCGAGCACGGAGGGATCGGAAATCTCGATCCGCAGTCCCGCGGCCGAATTGGCGACCGCGTCTTCCAGCTTCTCGACGTTCTGCGCCAGCAGCTTCACCTGCTCGCCATCGAGCCTGCCGTCCACCGAGATCAGGATCGCCTGCCCCGGTTCGAGCAATGGCCGTTTGCTGTTCAGGATCTCGCTGAACACCATGAACTCGAACGCGCCCGACTGATCGGAGCACTGGATGAAGGCAAAGCGATTGCCCTTGGCCGAGGTGCGCTCCGAGCGATCGATCACGGTGCCCGCAAGCTTGATGCGGCCCGGCACGCCGCGCTGCAACTGCGCCACCAGATCGGCCGAACGGCAGACACCCAGACGCATCAGGCTGCGCTCGTACGCCGCCAGCGGATGCGACGAGAGATAAAAGCCCAGCGCCGAGAACTCGTGCTGCAGTTTCTCCATCGGCGCCCAGTCCGGCACCTTGGGCAATTGCGGACGGCGCTGCGCCGTGTCGTCGCCGAACAGGCTGTTCTGGTTGCTGCCGCGCGATTCATGCGTCGCCGCCGAGTGCCGCGTCAGCGCCTCGATGGTCGCGAAAGTCTGGGCGCGGTTCTTGTTCAGCGTCTCGAAGGCGCCGGCCTTGGCGAGGCTTTCGAGCAGACGCTTGTTGATCACGCGCTGATCCAGGCGCTCGGCCACGTCGAACAGCGTCTTGAACGGGCCGTTGGTCTCGCGCTCCTCGACCAGACGGTTCATCGCCTCACGGCCCACCCCCTTGATCGCCGACAGGGCGTAGCGGATCGCCTTCTTGCCTTCCGCCGTCATCTCGACGGTGAACTCGGCCGAGGAGCGCGTCACATCCGGCGGCAGCAGCTCGACGCCGATCTTCTCGAGGTCGCGACGATAGCCGTTCAGCTTTTCCGCGTTGCCCATATCGAGCGTCATGGTCGCGGCGAAGAACTCGACCGGATGGTTGGCCTTGAGATAGGCCGTCTGGTAGCAGACCAGCGCATAGGCCGCGGCATGGCTCTTGTTGAAGCCGTAACCGGCGAAGCGGTCGACCTGATCGAAGATCGAGGACGCCCTGTCCTTGCTGACGCCGTTCTTCTCGGCGCCCTCGATGAAGCTCTGGCGCTGGGCATCCATCTCGGACTGGATCTTCTTGCCCATGGCGCGGCGCAGCAGATCGGCGCCGCCCAGCGAATAGCCGGACAGGACCTGCGCGATCTGCATGACCTGTTCCTGGTAGATCATGATGCCGTGGGTTTCCTTCAGGATCCCCTCGAGCAGCGGATGCAGGTAGTCCGGCTCCTCTTCCTTGTGCTTGCGCTTGATGTAGCTCGGGATGTTCTCCATCGGGCCCGGGCGATAGAGCGCCACGACCGCGATGATGTCCTCGAAGCGGTCGGGCTTCATCTTGCGCAGCACGTCGCGCATGCCGTTGCCTTCCAGCTGGAACACGCCGGAGCCGTCACCCCGCGCCAGCAGCTCGAAGGTCTTCTTGTCGTCGAGCGGCAGCTTGGGGATGTCGATCTTGTCGCGGCCGATCAGGTCGCAGGCCTTCTCGATCACGGTCAGGGTCTTGAGGCCGAGGAAGTCGAACTTCACCAGTCCCGCGGTTTCGACCCACTTCATGTTGAACTGGGTGGCGGGAAGCGATTCCTTGCTCTCGGTATCGCGGAACAGCGGCACGAGCTGTTCGAGCGGACGGTCGCCGATCACCACGCCCGCCGCATGGGTCGAGGCGTTGCGATACAGGCCTTCGAGCTGAAGGGCGAGGTCGATCAGCCGCTTGATCTCCGCATCCGCGCCGTACTGATCCTTGAGCAATTGCTCGGTCTGCGTCGCCTCGGCCAGGGTCACGGGCTTGGCCGGATTGTTCGGCACCAACTTGCAGATACGATCGACCTGGCCGTAGGGCATGCCCAGCACGCGGCCGACGTCGCGCAGCACCGCACGCGCCTGCAGCTTGCCGAAGGTGATGATGGCTGCAACGCGATCGTGGCCATATTCATCGCGCACGTAGCGGATCACGCGGTCGCGCTTGTCCTGGCAGAAGTCGATGTCGAAGTCGGGCATCGACACGCGCTCGGGATTGAGGAAGCGCTCGAACAGCAGCCCCCACCGCAACGGATCCAGGTCGGTGATCTTGAGCGACCAGGCGACCAGCGAGCCCGCGCCCGAACCGCGGCCCGGCCCGACAGGCACGCCGTTGTCCTTGGCCCATTGGATGAAGTCGGCAACGATCAGGAAGTAGCCCGCGAAGCCCATCTTCTCGATCATGTCGAGTTCGTAGACCAGCCGGTCTTCGTACTTCTTGAAGTCGATGTCGGCGGCAAGCCGGCCGAGGCCGTGGAGTTCCTCGAGCCCTTCTCTCGCCAACGCGCGCAGCGCCTCGCCCTCGGTGCGGCCCTCGAGCTTGGTGTAGCTCGGCAGGATCGGCTTGCGCGGCGTCGGCATGTAGGCGCAACGCTGCGCCACGACCAGGGTGTTGTCGCAGGCCTCCGGCAGGTCGGCGAAGACCTCGCGCATTTCCGCCGCCGACTTGAAGTAGTATTCGGGCGTCAGGCGGCGACGGTTCGGATCGTCGATATGCACGCCCTGCTCGATGCACAACAGAACGTCGTGCGCCTCGAACATCGACTTCTTGGGAAAGTGCACGTCGTTGGTAGCGACCAGCGGGATGCCGCGCGCGTAGGCCAACTCGAGGAGGGGGCCTTCGATGCGACGTTCGCTGTCTTCGCCGTGGCGCTGCAGCTCGATATAGAGCCGGTCGCTGAACAGCTTCAGCAGGCGATCGAGCTGATGCCCGGCCGCCGGCGCCTGGCCTGCTCCCAGCATGCGGCCCAGGGTGCTGTCGGGGCTGCCGGTCATCGCCAGCAATCCGTCCGTGTGGCCCTCAAGCTCGATCAGTGGCAGCGCAGCTATTGACCCCGTCTTGAACTCGAGATGCGCGCGGCTGACCAGGCGCATGAGGTTGAGGTAGCCCGCCTCGTTCTGGACGAGCAGCGTCAGCCAGTCGACCAGCACGATCTTGCTGTTCGACGAGACCCCGCTTTCTTCCTCCCGCCGAATGGCGAGATCGCAACCGATAATGGGCTGGATGCCGGCCTTCGACGCATACTGGGCAAACTCCAGGGCGCCGAAGAGATTGCCGCGATCGGTGACGGCCACCGCCGGCATCGCCTGCTCCTTGGCGAGCGACACGACCTTGTCGACCTTGTTCGCGCCCTCGGTGAGCGAATAGGCGGAACGAACTTTTAGATGGATGAAGTCGGCTATGGCCACGCGCCACTATCGCCCGTCATCTTGTGGAAAGTCAGGCAGACAATATGCCGTCTTTGAGGTGGACGGTGCGGTCCATGCGTGCCGCCAGCTCGGGATTGTGCGTGGCGATCAACGCCGCCATTCCGGTTTCCCGCACCAGCGTCAGAAGCTGCTTGAACACGATCTCCGCCGTCGACGAATCGAGATTGCCCGTGGGCTCATCCGCCAACAGGACCCGTGGCGCGTTGGCGACGGCGCGGGCGATGGCAACCCGTTGTTGTTCGCCGCCCGACAGCCTGCCCGGCCGATGGTCGGCGCGATCGGCGAGCTGGACCATCGCGAGCAGGTCGAGCGCGCGTGAGCGGGCATGACGGCGCGACAGCCCCGCCAGCATCTGCGGCAACATCACATTCTCCAGCGCGGAGAATTCAGGCAGCAGGTGATGATATTGGTAAACGAACCCCAGGAACTTGCGCCGCAGCGCCGTGCGTTCTTTATCGCTCTGCGCGCCTGCCGACCGGCCGTCGACGATCACGTCGCCGCCATCGGGCTTCTCGAGAAGCCCGGCGATGTGCAGCATCGTCGACTTGCCGCTGCCGGACTGGCCCACCAGCGCCACGATCTCACCAGCCCGCAGATCGAGCGATACGTTCTTCAGCACGGAGAGGCTGCGGTCGCCCTGCACGAAGGTGCGTTCCACGCCCTGCAAGGAAAGGGGAAAATGCCGGTCACTCATGACGCAATCCTTCGACGGGTTCCACGCGCGCGCTGCGCCAGGCGGGATAGGCGGCGGCGGCCAGCGACAGGACGATCGCCACCGCGACAATGGAGATCACCTCGAGAGGCTCGACCCTCACCGGCATCGAGGTCACGAAATCGACCTCGGCGGCACCGGCGCCAGGCGACGTCATGCTGCCCAGCCACCGGCCGATCGCCGGCATGCTGTCGCAGACGTAAAGCCCCAGCGCGGCACCGATCGCCGTCCCGGCCAGGCCAACGCCGGCAGCGGCCATGAAGAAGGCCCGCACGATCGTCCCGCGTTCCGCGCCCATGGTACGCAGGATGGCGATATTCCCGCGCTTCATGCGCACCAGCATGGTGAAGCTCGCGATCACGTTCAGCGCCGCCACCAGTACGATCAAGCTCAGGATGATGAACATCATCACCCGCTCGACCTGAAGGGCCCCCATGAAGCGCGCGTTGAGGGTCTGCCATTCCGAGACCCTGAGGTCGTCGCGGCCGAGCGCCGCGCGCAGACCCGCCGCCACCTTCGGCGCGTCGGCGGGATCCTTCAGCTCGAGATCGATCGAGCTCACGATGCCATGTTCGTATTCCAGGTCGTCCTGCAACATCTGCAGGGGAATGAAGACAAAGGCGCTGTCGAACTCGAAGCGGCGGCTGAGGAAACTCGCCAGCACTTGATAGTCGGAGTAGCGCGGCGCGATCGAGCCCGTTTCGTTCAGCTTGTGCGTGACCACGGTGAGCGTATCGCCGGCGCGCAGGTTCAGCGATTGCCGCAGCTTCTCTCCCATCACCACGCCGCGGCGCGTGTTGAAGGCCCCCAACTCACCGGTCACGATGTTGCGGGTCACGATTTCGCGCGACATCAGGTCTTCCAGCCGCACGCCGCGCAGCACGGCGCCGCGTGTCTGCCCGTTGGCGGAGATCAACGACTGGCGCTCCAGCGTCAGCCGCACGTTCTTCACTCCGGGCGCCGAGCGAAGCTTTTCGAGCAGCTCGGGTTTCGCGTCCAGCATGCCCTGCTTGGCCGCAATCACGACATGGCCGTTCATGCCGATGATGCGACCGATCAGCTCCTCGCGGAAGCCGCCCATCACCGACAGCACAACGATCAGGGTGGCGACACCCAGCGCCACGCCGATCAGCGAGAAAATCGTGATCGCCGATATGAAACCCTCGCGCTGCCGGTTCGCGAGATAGCGCCAGGCCAGCCATCCTTCGACGACGCGTGCCGGGTTACTCACGGCGCAGGCCCTCCACCGGGTCGAGCCGCGAGGCCCGCCAGGCCGGAATGATCGAGGCCGCGAGCGAGAAGAACATCGCCATGCCCGCGATCGCGCCCACCTCGTAGCTCGTGATGTGCGAGGGCATCTCGGCCAGGAGGTAGAGTTGCTGGTCGAACAGCACCAGACCGAAGGTATGCTGCAGCCACTGCCGGATGGCCTCGATATTGATGGCAAATGCCAGGCCCAGCACGACGCCGACGATCGTGCCGACCGTGCCGATGGCAAACCCGTCGAGCAGGAAGAGCCGCAAAATGGCGCCGCGCGTCGCGCCCATGGTGCGCAGGATGGCGATGTCGCCGGTCTTGGTGCGCACCAGCATCACCATGCTCGACACGATGTTGAAGGCAGCGACCAGCACGATCATGGTCAGCACGAGGAACAAAACATTGGTTTGCGCCTGGATGGCAGCGAAGAAACCGAAGTTCGCCTGGAACCAGTCGAACACCCAGCCCTGCTGGCCGACCGCCCGGGCGGCGCCCTGCCGCGCCTCCCGCAGGGGCGTCTTGTCGTCGACGAAGACCTCGACCGTCGTCACGCGATTGCCGAGGGAGAGCAGCCGCTGCGCGTCCTCCAGGGGCGCGTAGATGAAATTGGCGTCGTAGTCGTACATGCCGGCGCAGAAGATCGCCGAGACGCGCACCAGAGCCGAGCGCGGCATGACGCCGAATGGTGTGACCATCGATTGAGGCGACACCAGTTGCAGGCGATCCCCGACCTTGAGGTGCAGCAGGTCGGCCAGGCGGCGCCCGACGGCCACCGAGAAGCCCTCGCCGAAGTCCTTGAGCGTGCCCCAGTCGACCTTTTCGTCACCGTCGGCGCGGCAGAGGTTGCGGTAGCGCTCGCGCACATCCGGCGGGCCGTCGATCGCCGCCGCCAGGGGGACGCGCGCGCGAAAATCGTCCGGCGACATGCCCCGCAGCAGGACACCGCGGGCCTGGTCGCCCGTGACGGCCATGACCTGCCCTTCGGCGGCGGGTGTCGCACTGGTCACGCCCGGCACGGCGCGCAGACGGGCCAGAAGATCGGGCGTCGCCTCCAGGCCATTCTGGTTGCCCTGCACGCCGATCTGGCCGCTGATACCCGACATCTGATGCAGCATCTCGATGCGGAAGCCGTTCATCACGGCCATGACCACGATCAATGTGCCGACGCCCAGCGCAATCCCCACCAGCGAGAAGCCGGCGATCACCGAAATGAACCCCTCCTCTCGGCGGGCCCGCAGGTAGCGGAAGGCGATCAGGCGCTCGACGGCGGCAAAAGCCATGATGGGCGGAGGTCTCCTTGATCAGCCGAAGCGGGCAACGACTTCATCGAACGGAAGTTCCTCGCGCGCACCGGTCTTTCGGTTTTTCACCTCGACCTTGCCGGCGGCGATGCCCTTCGGTCCGATGATCACCTGCCAGGGAATACCGATCAGATCCATGTCGGCGAACTTGCCGCCCGGCCGCATGTCGCGGTCGTCGTGCAGCACCTCGATGCCCTTGGCTGTCAGCGTGTCGTAAAGCTTGACGCAGGCGCCCGACACAGCAGCGTCGTCCGGCTTCAGGTTGACGATGGCGACCTTGAACGGCGCCACGGATTCCGGCCACACGATGCCGGCATCGTCGTGGCTCGCCTCGATGATCCCGCCCACCAGCCGCGACACGCCGATGCCGTAGGACCCCATCTCGACCGTGATGTTCTCGCCGCCGGGGCCGGCAACTATCGCTTTCATCGGAGCGGAGTACTTGGTGCCGAAGTAGAAGATGTGGCCGACCTCGATTCCACGCGCCGCCAGGCGCTCGCCCTCGGGAATCTTCTCGAACGCTTCCTTGTCGTGCTTCTCGTCGGTCGCGGCGTAGAGCGACGTCCACTCGTTCACGATCGATTGGACGTCCCCGCTGTAGTCGATCTTGCGGCCGAGGATGTCCTTGTCGACCAGGCCCTTGTGGCAGAACACCGCCGACTCGCCGGTCTCGGCCAGGATGATGAACTCGTGGCTCAGGTCGCCACCGATCGGGCCGGTGTCGGCGCGCATCGGGATCGCCTTCAGGCCCATGCGCGCGAAGGTGCGCAGGTAGGCCACGAACATGTTGTTGTACGAGCGGATCGCACCGGCCTTGTCGACATCGAAGGAATAGTTGTCCTTCATCAGGAACTCACGTCCGCGCATCACACCGAAGCGCGGCCGCACTTCGTCGCGGAACTTCCACTGGATGTGATAGAGATTGCGCGGCAAGTCGCGATAGCTCTTCACGCCCTCGCGGAAGAGCACGGTGATCATCTCCTCGTTGGTCGGACCGTAGAGCATCTCGCGATCGTGGCGGTCCTTGATGCGCAGCATCTCGGGGCCGTAGGCGTCGTAGCGCCCGCTCTCGCGCCACAAGTCGGCCGACTGGATGGTCGGCATCAGCACTTCCTGCGCGCCGGCGGCGTTCTGCTCCTCGCGCACGATGCGTTCGATATTGCGCAGCACCTTCAGGCCGAGCGGCAACCAGGCATAGATGCCCGAACTGGTCTGGCGCACGAGACCCGCGCGCAGCATCAGCCGATGCGACACGATCTGCGCCTCCGACGGCGTCTCCTTCATCGTCGGCAGGAAATATTGGCTCATGCGCATGCGGTCGAAATCCTCGGGGCTGGCTGGAAACTGGCCTGGAGCGGGCTTTCTACCGGCAAACCCGCCCCCTCGCGACTGGTTTTGCACAGGCCGATGCCCGCACACTTCAGCCTGTTCTCGGGGGAGACAGGCATTTGTTCGATCAACTCTTCAAATTGAGCGAAAACAAGACGACGGTGAAAACCGAGGTCGTGGCCGGTCTCACGACCTTCCTCACCATGGCCTACATTATCTTCGTCAATCCGCAGATCCTGGGCATGGCCAAGATGCCGGCCGGCGCGGTGTTCAGCGCGACCTGCGTGGCTGCCGCCATTGGCTGCTTCCTGATGGCCTTCCTCGCCAACTACCCGATCGCCCTGGCGCCCGGCATGGGTCTCAACGCCTACTTCGCCTTCGGCGTGGTGGGCGGCATGGGCTACACGTGGCAAGTGGCCCTGGGCTGCGTCTTCGTCTCGGGCGTGGTCTTCCTGATCATCAGCCTGCTTCCCCTGCGCGAGTGGATCGTCAATGCGATACCCAAATCGCTCAAGATGGCGATCGCCGCCGGCATCGGCCTCTTCCTCGCCCTGATCGCCCTGAAAAACGCGGGCATCGTCGTCGGCAACGAGGCAACCCTGGTGGCCCACGGCAAGCTCACGAGCTGGCCGGTCCTGATGGCGGTACTGGGCTTCGCCCTGATCGTCGCTCTCGAGTACCGCAAGATCATGGGCGGCGTGATCATCGGCATCCTGGCGGTGACCGTCGTGTCGATCGCCGCCGGCCAGCAGAAGTTCGGCGGCATTTTCTCCATGCCGCCCGATATCGGGCCGGTGCTGTTCCAGATGGACCTCGCCGGCGCCTTCAAGGTCGGCCTGGTGACGGTTGTCTTCGCCTTCCTGTTCGTCGACCTGTTCGACAACACCGGCACCTTGATCGCGCTGGCGCATCGCGGCGGCTTCATGAAGCCGGACGGCACCGTGCCGCGGCTGCGCAGCGCCCTGATCTCCGACAGCGCGGCCGCCATGATCGGCGCCATCGTGGGCACCTCGACCACGACGAGCTACATCGAGAGCGCGTCCGGCATCAACGCGGGCGGCAAGACAGGTCTCACGGCGGCGACGGTCGGTGTGCTGTTCCTGCTGGCGCTGTTCATTTCGCCGCTTGCGGGATCGATCCCGGCCTATGCGACGGCGCCCGCCCTCTTCTATGTCGCCTGCTTGATGGTCCGCGGCCTCACCGAAGTCGAATGGGAGGATCTCACCGAGTCGGCGCCGGCGGTGATCACGGCGATCACGATGCCGTTCACCTTCTCGATCGCCGAAGGAATCGCCTTCGGCTTCATCTCGTACGCCGGAATCAAACTCGCTGCGGGCCGCTACAGGGACATTCACCCGGCAGTCGGAATTCTCGCTGTGCTGTTCGTAATCAAATATGTGGTCATCCCATAGTCAGCGAAAGCGCAAGGACATTTGTTGGTTGTCGATCGGGGCTGCTTCATAACAATTGTTCGATCAAGCCCCCTCGATGGAAAGAAAAGGTCTTGGCAAGCCCGCGGGGGACAGGTACACAGCCTAGCGCTTAGGCGCGGTCTGAGTTTAGGGAGGAGAGCGGCACAAGCCGCCACACCAGAGTTTCGGGGTTAGAGAAGCGGCGGGTCATGGGCCCGCCGCTTTTCTTTTCAAGGACTTATGGTCCTTTCCTAAGATTTTACTTTAAAACGTTTCCGCCCAGTGGCGGAGGTCAAAGATGTCCGACTGGTGCAGGGCATAGAAGCCCAGCCAGAGCACGGCCGCGACGAGCGATGTAATGATGGCCTTGCGCAAAAGCTGCGGCCGCTCCGGAGCGCCATGATCCTGGCCCAAGCCCGGGTTTTCGGCCCGCCGCACGCCGAGCGGCAGCACGGCGAACAGGATCGTCCACCAAATCACGACATAGACCATGAGCCCGGTCGCCCAGCTCATGGCAACTCTCCTAGACCTGCTCGAGTTCGATCAGCGTGCCGGCGAAATCCTTGGGATGCAGGAACAGCACGGGCTTGTCGTGGGCGCCGTTCTTCGGCTCGCCGTTTCCCAGCACCCGCGCGCCGCCGGCCTTGAGCTTGTCCCGCGCGGCGTAGATATCCTCGACCTCGTAGCACACGTGGTGGATGCCGCCGTCGGCGTTGCGCGCCAGGAAACCCGCGATCGGCGACTTCTCTCCCAGCGGATGGAGCAGCTCGATCTTGGTGTTGGGCAGTTCGACGAACACCACGGTGACGCCGTGTGCGGGCAGCGGCTTGGGCTCGCTTACCTTGGCGCCCATGACGTCACGATACAGCCCGGAGGCCTTGGCGAGGTCCGGCACGGCGATAGCGATATGGTTGAGGCGGCCGATCATGCTCTTTAGATGCGGACGATATGGACGTCCGTCAACGGCTTCTTGCCGAGGTGCGCGCGCACGACGCGCCGCACGGCCTGCCGGGCCGCCTCTTCTATCCGCTTGTCGTCCCGACGCTCGCCCGCGGTGAGGTCGGCCAGCATCTCCTGCAGGCCCTCCACGACGGCGGCGGCGAGCGCCCCGTCCCCGTCCTCGATGCCGCGCAGGGAGACCTTGGGGGGCGCCATCCCCTTGCCCTTGCCGTCCACGACCAGCGTGGCGGCGGCGGCGCCGTTCCACAGCAGCTTGCGCCGGTCGCGCAGCGAATTGCTTTCGAGCTGAACCACCGTGTCGCCGTCGCGCGCCAGCCGCCCGGCATGGACGTGGTCGATGATCTCCGCCGGGCCCGGTGCCAATCTTACAAGGGTGCCGTTGGGCGCCACAATCGTCTCGGGCACCTGGCAGGTCCGCGCCAAGGCGGCATGCTCGACCATGTGCCGGACCTCGCCATGCACCGGCACGGCGATCTTCGGCCGCACCCACTGGTAGACCTGCACCAGCTCGTCGCGCGCCGGATGGCCGGACACGTGGATATCGGCTTCGCGGTCGGTGATGACCTCGACGCCGCGTGCCATCAGGGCGTTCTGCATGCGGCCGACCGAACGCTCGTTGCCCGGGATCACGCGCGAGGAGAAGATCGCGGTGTCGCCCTCCTCCAACACCAGGTCGCGATGCTCGTCGTTCGCGATCTTGGCCATCGAGGCGCGCGGCTCGCCCTGGCTGCCGGTGCAGATGTACAGAACCTTGTCGCGTGGCAGGTAGGCGCCGTCCTGGGGACTGATGTGCTGCGGGAAGTCGAGCATATAGCCGCATTCCTGCGCACACTCGACCATGCGCAGCAGCGCCGGTCCGGACAGCACCGGATGCCGGCCGGCGGCCACTGCCGCGAGCGCAATGCTCTCCACCCGCGCCAGGTTGGACGCAAAGCACGTCACCGCGACCCGACCCATACGGCCCTTCACGAGCTTGCGCAGGTTGCGGCGCACCTTGGCTTCCGAACCCGCTTCGCCGTCGACGAAGACGTTGGTGCTGTCGCAGACCATGGCGAGCACGCCTTCGTCGCCCATGCGCTTCAACGTTTCCTCGTCGGTGACGTCGCCCAGCAGCGGATCGGGATCGATCTTCCAGTCGCCGGTGTGGAACACGGTGCCGAGCTTGGTCCGGATGGCCAAAGCATTCGGCTCGAGGATCGAATGCGTCATCGTGATCATCTCCAGCTCGAACGGCTTGAGCTGGAACTTGCCGCGCAGCGGGATCTCGGTGATCGGCACCTCGTCGATCAGCCCCGCCTGGATGAGCTTGCGGCGCAGGACGGAGGCCGCGAACGGCGTGGCATACACCGGCGCCTTGAGGCGCGGCCAGAGGTCGGCCACCGCCCCCAGGTGATCCTCGTGCGCATGCGTCAGCACGATGCCGACCAGGTCCTTTGCGCGTTCCTCGATGAACGCGGGATCGGGCATGATGACTTCGACGCCCGGCATGCTGTCGTCGCCGAAGGCGATGCCGAGGTCGAGCATCAGCCACTTGCCGGCATGGCCGTAGAGATTGAGGTTCATGCCGATCTCGCCCGCGCCACCCAGCGCGAGGAAGAGCAATTCGTCGTTACCCGGAACGTTCATGAGCGGTTGCGCCGCCAGATCTCCATCAAGCCGAGCGACATCAGGTCGGGCTCGATATGGTCGAACAGGCCGATCTCGTCCTTGAACACGTTTGCCAAACCGCCGGTGGCGATCACTTTCATGGGCTCGCCATACTCCGTCTTGATTCGCTTGATGAGGCTCTCGATCAGCCCGACATAGCCCCAGAAGATGCCCGACTGCATGTTCGCCACGGTGTTCTTGCCGATGACCCTGGCGGGTTTCTCGACCCGGATACGCGGCAAGCGCGCCGTCATCAGGTAGAATGCCTCGATGGTGAGTTCGACGCCCGGTGCGAACACGCCGCCGATGAAGTTGCCGTCCTTGTCCGCAAGATCGAAAGTCGTGGCGCTGCCGAAATCGATGGTGATGAGCGGCCCGCCGTACTTGGTGTGGCCCGCGATCACGCCGACAAGTCGATCGGCACCCGCTTCCGCCGGCCGGTCGATCAGCACCTTGATGCCGAGGTCGCAGTCGGGATCGCCGACGACCAGCGGCTTGGCGGCAAAATAGTGCTCGCACAGGCGGCGCAGATGCGGCGTCACGGCTGGCACCACGCTGGCAAGGATCACGCCCTTGACCGACTTCGGCGTGAAACCCTCGAGCTGCATGAGCTGCGTCACCCACGCGGCATATTCGTCCGCCGTCCGCTTGGTCTCGGTGCGCAGGCGCCATTGCGCCACGATCCGGTCGCCGTCGATCATGGCGAACTTCGAATTGGTATTGCCAACATCGATCGCAAGCAGCATCGATTACCCCTCAGGCCGCCCGGCCCAGCAATTCACCCGACACGATCCGGCGCGGACCGGCCGGCGTCTCCAGCAGCAACGCGCCCTCGCGGTCCATACCGGCGAAGGAGCCGCTCACCAGTTCCTCGCCCAGCTTCACGTCGACCGTGGCGCCGAGCGGCCCTGCCCGCTCCAGCCAGGCCGCGCGGACAGTCTCGAAGCCGCGGCTTCTCCACACCGCCAGCCAACGCGCCAGGCCCGCCGTCAACCCTTCGACCGCCGCCTCGACCGTACCGCCCAGCGTGGCGCCCGGATAGCGCATCTCCGGCAGCTCCGGGGCGAAGGCTACGTTGACGCCAATGCCCAGCACGACGTGCTCGACCCTGGCATCCTGGCCGATCGAGCTCTCCGGCAGGATACCTGCAACCTTGCCGCCATCGACCAGCACATCGTTCGGCCACTTCACCCGCACCGACCGCCCGTCGCGCACCAGATCGGCGACGGCGATCGCGGCGATGAAACCCAGCTCGGCGGCGCGCTGTGCCGTGCAGTCAGGACGCAGGACCGTCGAGCAGTAGAGATTGCCGACGGGCGAGGCCCAACCCCGGCCACGCCGGCCGCGACCGCCCGTCTGCTCGCGCCCCCAGACGAAAGTGCCTTCAGGGGCGCCTGCTTCGGCCAGCAACACGGCTTCATCATTGGTGCTGCCGACGCTGTCCAGCGCGACCAGCGTCCACCCGTCCGGCAGGACGGGCGCGGAGATCACCGGAACAGGCCCTTGGCCGCCGCCTCGGCGATCAGGCTGAGGGGCTGCGGGGCGAACGAGAACAGGGTCACCAGGATCGCGGCGGCAAACGACACCGCCCGGCTCACGCCGAAAGCCGGCGCGTCGATCGGCTCGGCCGGCTCGTCGAAGTACATCACCTTCACGATGCGGAGGTAGTAGTAGGACGCCACGACGGAGGCGAGCACGCCCAGCACTGCCGGCCAGAACAGCCTGGCTTCGATGGCCGCCATGAAGATGTAGAGCTTGCCCCAGAAGCCCGCGAGCGGCGGGATGCCGGCCAGCGAGAACATGAAGAGCAGCAGCGCGAACGCCATCATCGGCTGCGTGCGGCCGAGGCCCGCGAGGTCGGAAATGCTCTCCACCATCACGTCCTTGCGCTTCATCATCAGGATGACGGCGAAGACGCCCAGGGTCATGACCATGTAGATCGCGAGATAGAACACGATCGACTGCACGCCCTTCTCGCTGCCGGCGGCGAGGCCGAGCAGCACGTAGCCGACGTTGCCGATCGACGAATAGGCCATCAGCCGCTTGATGTTGTTCTGGCGCAGCGCCGCGAAGGCGCCGAGCGCCATCGACAGGATCGAGGCCACGACAATGATCTGCTGCCACTGGTGCATCAGCGGCTTGAAGGGGCCCATCAGGACCGAAACGGTCAGCGAAATGGCGGCGATCTTGGGGGCGACGGCAAAGAGCGCGGTGACCGGCGTCGGCGCGCCTTCGTACACGTCGGGCGTCCACATGTGGAACGGCACGGCAGAGATCTTGAACGCAAGGCCCGCGACCACGAAGACCAGCCCGATGATCGTTCCGACCTCCGCGCCCCTGCCCTCGAGCAGCGCCTTGGAAATCTGGACGAAGGCCGTGCTGCCGCAATAGCCGTAGATCAGCGAGGCGCCGAACAGCAGCATGCCGGAGGCAACCGAGCCCAGGACGAAGTACTTGAGGCCCGCTTCCGTCGAGCGGATCGAATCGCGCTGAAAGGCCGCCACGACGTAGAGCGCGAGAGACTGAAGCTCGAGGCCGACGTACAGCGCCATCAGGTCGTTAGCCGAGATCATCAGCATCATGCCGAGCGTGGCCAGCGCCACGAGGATCGGATACTCGAACCGCCACGCCTTGGCGTTCTCGAAATATGCCCGCGACATCAGTAGCGTGACTGCCGCGCCCACGAGGACAAGCGCCTTCATGGTCGTGGTGAGGCGATCGACGATGAACAGCGAGGCGAAGGCCGTGCCCTCGCGATACGGCGCGAACAGCAGCACGGCGGTCGCCAGCAGCGCGACGGCGGTCGCTACCGAGATAAAGGCCGTGGCGACCTCGCCGCGCAGCACGCCGTAGAGCAGCAGGAGGGCCGTCGCCGCCGCGAGGAAGATCTCGGGACGGGCCAGGGACCAGGATTCAAGACCGATGGGCATGTTCGTCACTCTCCGCCGCTACCGCAACGACGCGGTGTGGGCGAGCTTGATGGCCGCGTTGAAGTCGCCGATCAGCTTGTCGACGGACGGCGCGATCGGATCGAGGAAGGAATTGGGATAAACGCCCATCCAGATCGTGAGAAGGACCAGCGGCAGGAAGATCACGATCTCGCGGCGATCCATGTCGAGGATGGCTTTCAGCGAATCCTTCGTGAGCTCGCCGAAGACGATCTTGCGGTAGAGCCAGAGCGCGTAGGCCGCGCCCAGGATCAGGCCCGTCGCCGCAAGGAACGCCACCCAGGTGTTGACCTTGAAGGCGCCGATCAGCACCAGGAACTCGCCGATGAAGCCCGACAGGCCCGGCAGGCCCACGCTGGCCAGGGTGAAGAACAGAAAGGTGAAGGCATAGCGCGGCATGCGATGGACCAGGCCGCCGTAGGCCGCGATCTCGCGCGTGTGCATACGGTCGTAGACCACGCCGACGCAAAGGAAGAGCGCGGCCGAAACGATGCCGTGGCTAAGCATCTGGAAGATCGCGCCCTCGACGCCCTGCACATTCATGACGAAGGTACCGATCGTCACGTAGCCCATGTGGGCGACCGACGAATAGGCGATCAGCTTCTTCATGTCCTCCTGCACCAGCGCCACCAGCGAGGTGTAGATCACGGCCACGACCGAGAGCCCGAACACCAGCGGCGCGAAGTACTGCGACGCCTCGGGCATCAGGGGAATCGAGAAGCGGATGAAGCCGTATCCACCCATCTTCAGGAGCACGCCGGCCAGGATCACGGAGCCCGCCGTCGGCGCCTCGACGTGCGCATCCGGCAACCAGGTGTGCACTGGCCACATCGGCACCTTCACCGCGAACGAGGCGAAGAAGGCCAGCCACAGCCAGAACTGCCACTGGAACGGCAGGTTGAGCTTCTCCATCGCAGTCGGCAGGTCGGTCGTGCCGATCTGCCAGTAGATGGCGATGATCGCCAGCAGCATCAGCACGGAGCCGAGCAGCGTGTAGAGGAAGAACTTGAACGCGGCATAGACGCGCCGCTTGCCGCCCCAGACGCCGATGATGAGGAACATCGGGATCAGCACGCCCTCGAAGAAGACGTAGAACAACGCGAGATCGAGCGCGCAGAACATGCCGACCATGAAGGTCTCGAGCACGAGGAACGCGATCATGTATTCCTTGACGCGCATCTGGATCGATTCCCAGCTCGCCAGGATGCAGATCGGCGTCAGCAGGGTCGACAGGAGCACGAAGAACAGCGAGATGCCGTCGATGCCGACGTGATAGCCGATCTTGAGCGCCGGCACCCAGGCAACGTTCTCCTCGAACTGGAACGATGCCTTTGTCGGATCGAAGCGCGCCCACAGGACCAGCGAGATCACGAAGACCACCAGTGAGGTGATCAGCGCGGCGCTGCGGCAGTTGCGGTCGACGGCTTCCTTGGGACCGCTGACGACCATGCAGAACAACGCGCCCACCAGCGGCAGGAACGTGACGAGGGAGAGGATAGGCCAGCTCGACATCGACCCTTACCTCACCATCACGACGAAGTACGTCACGAGCGCCGCGACGCCCAGCAGCATCATGAAGGCGTACTGATAGAGGAAGCCGCTCTGGAAGCGGCTGAGCACGCCCGCCACGTTCAGCGAACGGGCCGCGATATTGTCCGGGCCGAGCCCGTCGATGAT
>CAIWTJ010000179.1 GCA_903915535.1 Enhydrobacter aerosaccus | reverse complement strand
TCGGCCTGCAGGAAGCCGCGCTTGATGGCACGGGGACGGTAGATGTTGCTGGCGAGGCGGTCGTACTCCCAGAAGATCCACTCCCGCACCCGCGCCTTCTCCTCGGGGGTCTTGCCGCCCATCTTGCCGAACTTGTCGGCGAGATAGAGCAGGATCGAGCCGGACTGGTTGAGCTTGAGGTCGCCGTCCTCCAGCGCCGGGACCTGGCCATAGCGGTTGATGGCAAGGAAACCGGGCTGCTTGTGGGCGCCGGCCCTGAGGTCGACATGCTTGTAGGCAAAAGACTGGCCCATAAGGGCCAGGGCGAGGCCCGCCTTGTAGGTCGGGCCGGACAGCCAAATACCGTGCAGCGTCATCTTGGACATGAATTCCCCCTAAGGTTGACCCCGCAGAATTAGCATGTATGACCAGATAATCATGAAGATTCCTGTCCGCGACATCGACCATCTCACCCTCAATTCCACCCAGCCGGGCGCCATCGCCACCAAGATGGAGCAACTGGGCTTCACCCTGACGCCCGACGGCGTCTGGCCGCGCTGCATCTGCTTCATGCCGGCCGACGAGGACATCCCCAACTACATCGAGATCGCCCAGAGCCCGGTCGATTTCATGAACGTGGCGATGAATCTCGAGAAGGTGAAAGGCGAGAAACGCAGCTTCAAGTGGGAGACCGACGACGGCGAGATCTCGGGCAGCCTGATCGTGGGCGACGGCGGCGGACCGGTGCCGTGGCTCACCGTGCAGCAGAACAATCCCGACGCCTTCGTCGAGCCCACCCTGGTCGTCCATCCCAACGGCGCGCTGGCCTTCATCTGCGTTCATGCCGTGTCCGACGCCCCCAAGAAGACCGCTGAAGATCTCGAGAAGACGTGGGGCGGCGACACAAGGGTCGAGGAGGTCCTCAACGGCTGCATCCTCGTGCGCACCGGCATGGTCGAGCTCCTGATCTGGTCGCCTGCCGCCTGGCTCAAGGAATACAAGGCGATCGAGCCGATGGAGCCCAAGCGCAAGCCGTCGATCACCGGCATCGCCATCGCCATCGAACGCGCCCGCCCGCTTCAGGCGATCCTGCGCGCCAACAACGTGCCGTTCGAGACGACCGAAGGCGATCGCGTGCTGGTGTCCCCCGAGACGACCGGCGGCCTGCTGATCGAGTTCATGCCGCAGAACTAAAAGAGCGGCGCGGGCGCCTGCGGCACGTCCTTCCAGAATTCGAGGTCGTGACCGAAGATCAGCTTCGCCCCGCCCTTCTCCAGGGCTTCGAGCCGGTCGAGCGATGCCAGCATCGCCTCGCGGTCGTAGACGAAGCGCGGCAGGCGGCGCTCTCGTAGCGTGCGGCAGAAATAGCAGGAGTCGCCGGTGAGGACGACCGTGCCTTTCTCCGTACGCACCTTCAGCGACTGATGACCCGGCGTGTGGCCGTAGGTCGGGAACGCCACCACGCTGCCGTCGCCGAACAGGTCGTGTTCGCCGGCGACGATCTTCACCGGATGACCGTAGTCGACGTCGCCCTTGTTGAAGCCGAGCTTGCCCGCGGTCTCGGGATCGCTGACCGCGTCCCATTCGGGCTTCTGCACCACAAGCGTCGCATTCGGGATCAGGCCGTTGCCGCCGGAATGATCGAAATGCATGTGCGAGACGATGATGAAGTCGATCTTCGTCGGATCGCGGTCGATCGATTCGAGTTTCGACTTCACATCGTCCTTGGGCCCAAAGCCGCTGAGGTCGAACAGCTTCAGCGCCCGCTCGCTGATCCGCGTCTCTGGCCTGGTGCGGAGATCGGGATGCATGCCCGTGTCGTACAGCGCGCGGCCCCGGGGATGCTCGATCAGGAACGATGGGATCGGCAGGTCGACGTTGCCGTCGCCGGCGCCTTCCATCAGGTGGCCGAGAGGCCCGTTCAGGTGGCCACAGGTCATGGCGAAGATTTTGGCGGTCATGCGCGGATTCTACTGCGCGCGGAACCGAAACGGAACCGGGACGTTTGTCTTGCGCCCATGAGAGCCTTTACATGAGAACACCGATCGAGGACTACGGCATGATCGGCGACGGCCAGACGGCCGCGCTGGTCGGCAAGAACGGCTCGATCGACTGGCTCTGCTGGCCGACCTTCGACTCCGATGCCTGCTTCGCCGCGCTGCTGGGAGGCCAGAGCAACGGCTTCTGGCTGATCACGCCCCACGAGGAGATCAAGTCGACCCGGCGCCGCTACCGGCCCGGCACGCTGATCCTCGAGACCACCTTCGACACCGAAGGTGGCACGATTACCTTGATCGATTTCATGCCGTCCCACACGCAGTCGACGGACGTCGTCCGCATCGTTCGTTGCGATCATGGCCAGGTGGCTGTCTGCATGGAGCTGATGCTGCGCTTCGGCTACGGCGCGACGACGCCCTGGGTGACCCGCCTGGAGGACGGCACGATGCGGGCCGTCGCCGGTCCCGACATGGTGGTCTTGCGCACGCCTGCGCCATTCCGCGGCGAGAACTTCAAGACGGTGGCGCAGTTCACCCTCGGCGCCGGCCAGAGCATGCCGTTCGTGCTGAGCTACGGGCCCTCCCACCTCGCCCCGCCGGCTCCCGTCGTCGCCGAAGAGGCGCTCGCCGTCAGCGAGACGTTCTGGCGCGACTGGACGGCCAAAACCAAGGCCGAAGGTCCCTACAAGGATGCGATCGTGCGTTCGCTGATCACGCTCAAGGGCCTGGTCTACCAGCCGACCGGCGGCATCGTGGCCGCCCCCACGACGTCGCTGCCCGAACGGTTCGGCGGCGAGCGCAACTGGGACTACCGCCTGTGCTGGCTACGCGACTCGACGCTGACGCTACTGGCGATGATGAACGCCGGCATCTACGACGAGGCGGCCGCCTGGCGCGACTGGCTGCAGCGCGCCGTCGCGGGCTCGCCCGACGAGATGCAGATCATGTACGGACTGCGCGGCGAGCGGCGGCTGACCGAATGGGAAGTCGACTGGCTGCCCGGCTATGCCGATTCCAAACCGGTGCGCATCGGCAATGCCGCGCACGAGCAATTCCAGCTCGACGTCTACGGCGAGCTGATGGATTCCTTCGAGCAGGCGCGCAAGGGCGGTCTCGCCTCGACCGACGGCACCTGGGACATGCAGCTCATCCTGCTGACCCACGTCGCCGGCATCTGGGACAAGCCCGACAGCGGCATCTGGGAGAGCCGCGGGCCGACCCGCCACTATGTATATTCCAAGGCGATGGCCTGGGTGTGCTTCGATCGCGCCATCAAGGCGGTCGAGAACCACGGTCTCGCGGGTCCGGTCGAGGACTGGCGCCGCACCCGCGACGAGATTCATGCGGCGGTCTGTGCGCAGGGGTTCGACCCGGCGCGCAACACCTTCAAGGCCGCCTACGACGGCACCGACCTCGATGCGAGCCTGCTGCTGCTCGCGCAGACCGGCTTCATCGCGGCGGACGATCCGCGTTTCGTGGGCACGGTCGAGGCGATCGAGCGGGAGCTGCTGCGCGATGGGTTCGTGATGCGCTACAACACGCACCGCACCGACGACGGGCTCCGCCCGGGCGAAGGCGCGTTCCTCGCCTGCAGTTTCTGGCTGTGCGATGCCTTCAAGTCGATCGGCCGTCACGACGACGCGACGCAGTTGTTCGAGCGCCTGCTCGCGATCCGCAACGATCTCGGCCTGCTGGCCGAGGAGTACGAGCCGCGCGAGAAACGCCACCAGGGCAACTTCCCGCAGGCCTTCTCTCACGTCGGGCTGATCAACACCGCCTTCAACCTGACGCGCGGGGACAAGCCCGCCGAGCAGCGCGCCGACGGCGGCGTGAAGCCCGACGCGACGATCAGCCGTCCAGAGCCTTCTTCAGCAGCTCGTTGACGATCTTCGGGTTGGCCTTGCCGCCGGTCGATTTCATCACCTGGCCGACGAACCAGCCCATCATCGTGGGCTTGGCCTTGTAGGCCTCGACCTGCTTGGGGTTCGCCGCGACGATCTCCTTGATCGCGGCCTCGATCGCGCCGGTGTCCGTTACCTGCTTCAGCCCGCGCTCCTCGACGAGGACCGCCGGGTCCTTGCCGGTCTCTTCCATGATGGCGAACAGATCCTTGGCGATGCGGCCCGAGATCGTGCCGTCGGCCTGGAGGTCGAGCAGCTTGCCGAGATGCTCCCCCGTGACCGGCGACTGGGCGATCGAGACGCCGCGCCGGTTGAGCATGGCGAAGAAGTCGCCGGTCACGAGCTTCACGGCTTCCTTGGCATTGCGCCCCTTGGCCACACTGTCGAAGAACGCCGCCGTCTCCTTCTCCAGGACCAGCACGCCCGCGTCGTAGGGCGTGAGACCGTATTCCTTGATGAAGCGCGCCTTCCGGGCATCCGGCAGTTCGGGCAACGTCGCCTTGATGCCGTCGACGAATTCCTGCGTGATCACCAGCGGCAAGAGGTCCGGATCGGGGAAGTAGCGATAATCCTGCGCGTCTTCCTTCGAGCGCGACGAACGCGTCTCGCCGCGCCCCGGATCGAAGTTCCGGGTTTCCTGCTTGATCGTGCCGCCCCCTTCGATCACCTCGACCTGACGGCGCGCCTCGTACTCGATCGCCTGCTTCACGAAGCGGATCGAGTTCACATTCTTGATCTCGCAGCGCGTACCCAGCGGATCGCCCGGCTTTCGCACCGACACGTTGACGTCGCAGCGCATGGAGCCTTCGTCCATGTTGCCGTCGCAGGTGCCGAGATAGCGCACGATCGAGCGCAGCTTGGTGAGATATGCCGCGGCCTCGTCGGCCGAGCGCATGTCGGGCCGGCTCACGATCTCCATCAGCGCCACGCCCGAGCGGTTCAGGTCGACATAGGTCTGGCTCGGGTGTTGGTCGTGCAGGCTCTTGCCCGCATCCTGCTCCAGATGCAGCCGCTCGATGCCGATCTTCTTCGTGGCGCCGCCCTCGAGATCGACCTCGATCTCGCCTTCGCCCACGATGGGATCCTTGTACTGCGAGATCTGATAGCCCTGCGGCAGATCCTGGTAGAAGTAGTTCTTGCGGTCGAAGATGGAGCGCAGATTGATCCTGGCATTGAGGCCGAGACCAGTGCGCACGGCCTGCTCGACGCAGCGCTCGTTGATCACGGGCAGCATGCCGGGCATGGCGGCGTCGACCAGCGACACCTGGGTGTTGGGATCGGCGCCGAACGTCGTCGGAGCGCCGGAGAAGAGCTTGGCTTCGGAGATGACCTGCGCATGGACTTCCAGTCCCAGCACGATCTCCCAGTCGCCGGTTTCGCCTTTGATGAGTGACATGCCGGTTAGATAATGCCTGACAGGCTTCAGGGCAATTCCCGGAGGCGATTTCCCGCTATTTGCGCTAGGGTCCCTACGCTTTCGGGGGGAATTCCATGACGATTTCACGCTGGCGCAGCCTGCTCTTGGCCGCGACCCTTTCTGCCTGCACCACGCCGGCGACCGCGCCACCGGCCGCCCCCGACAACGAGTCCCGCACGGCAGCCTACCTCCAGCAGGTCCGCGACCGGCCGCCTTATCTCGACGCCTTCCTGAACCGGATGCCCAAGGGCGGCGACCTGCACAGCCACCTGTCTGGCGCGGTCTATGCCGAGAGCTACCTGAGTTGGGCGACGGCGGACGGTCTCTGCGTCGTGCAATCGTCGTTCTCGCTGGCGGCCCCGCCGTGCAACACGGCGGACAAGATTCCGGCCGCCACGGTCGCCCGCGATCCCCTGCTCTACGCGAAGGTCGTCGACGCCATGTCGATGCGCGGGTTCCTGCCTGTCGGCGAGACCGGCCACGACCATTTCTTCAACACGTTCGGGAAATTCAATGCGACCCGCAACGAGCGCTTCGGCGACATGCTGGCCGAGGTGGCGGACCGCGCCGGCACGCAGTCGGTGTCGTATCTCGAACTGATGGCCTCGCCCGGCATGGGCATGGCGCGCGATATCGGCAAGGCCGCGGGCTGGGACGACGATCTGGCAGCCTTGCGCGGCCGGGTGATGGGCCCGGCCATGACCGCCGCGGTCGCCGAGGCCCGCAGGGAGATCGACGCTGCCGAGCGCGTGATGCAGCGGCGCCTGCAATGCGGCACGCCGTCCGCCGCACCGGGCTGCAATGTCACCGTGCGTTATCTCGCCCAGGCCATCCGCACTTTCACGCCGCAGCAGGTTTTTGCCCAGTTCGTGCTCGCCTTCGAACTCGCCAAGGCCGACAGCCGCGTCGTCGGCCTCAACCTCGTGGCGCCCGAGGACAACGAGATCGCGGTGAAAGACTACGACATCCAGATGAAGATGCTGGGCTTCCTGCATGGGCTCTCGCCCGAGGTGAAGATCAGCCTTCATGCCGGCGAACTCACGCCCGCGCTCGTCCCGAGGGAGGCCTTGCGCTCCCACATCCGAAGCGCGGTCGAGGTCGCCGGCGCGAGCCGCATCGGCCACGGCGTCGACATCCTGGGCGAAGACGATGCGCCCGGCCTGCTGGCGGAGATGGCCCGGCGCCGCGTCATGGTTGAGATCAATCTCACCAGCAACGACACCATCCTGAACGTCGTGGGCGCCCAGCACCCGTTCGACTCGTATCGCCGCGCCGGTGTGCCGCTCGCACTCTCCACCGACGACGAAGGCGTGTCGCGCATCGACCTCACGCATGAATTCGTGCGCGCGACGACGACCTACAATCTGCGCTACGCCGACCTCAAGACACTGGTCCGCAACAGCCTCGAGTACGCCTTCCTGCCGGGCGCAAGCCTGTGGCGGCAAACCGCGCCCTTCGCGATGGCCGAAGCCTGCGCCGGCGCGCAGACACCGTCGCCGGCGTGCCGCGACTTCCTCGGGCGGAGCGAGAAGGCTGCGGCGCAATGGCGGCTGGAGACCGAGTTCGCCCGCTTCGAAGCCTTGAGCTGGCCCGCGCCTTGAGCTTCCGCCGCGCGCAGCGCTGAAGTAGGCTCCCTCCCAATAAGAGTCTGGGAGGACACACGATGAGAGAGCTACGACGCCGCTCGCTGTTTGCGGGCGCCGCCATCCTTGCTGCGCCGGCCGTTGCGCGGGGCCAGAATGTCGCCGACTGGCCCAAGGGCCAGCTCAAGATCGTGGTGCCCTTCCCGCCCGGCGGCTCGACCGATCCGGTGGCGCGCATCATCCAGGCCAAGCTCGTCGACAATACCGGCTGGAACATCATCGTCGACAACAAGCCGGGCGGCGCCAGCGTGGTCGGGGCGTCCGTCGTCGCCAAATCGCCGGCCGACGGCCAGACCTGGATGATCACCTTCGACAGCCACATCCTCAATCCGGCGTTCTCGGGCACATTGCCCTACAAGGACTCCGAACTGTTCAACGTCATGGAGATTGGCCGCACGCCGCAGGCGATCTGCGCCCATCCCGACCGGCCGTACCAGACCTTCGCCGAGGTGATCGAGGACGCGAAGAAACGGCCCGGCAAGGTGAATGTCGGCGTGCTGGGCGCGAGCCAGGCGCTGGTGCTGATGGCGCTCATCAAGAAGGAGAACGGGGTCGACCTCAATATCATCCCGTACAAGGGCGGCGGTCCGGTCAACCAGGACCTGCTGGCCGGCGTCACCGATGTCGCCATCCAGAGCCTCACCTCGGTGAGCCCGCACATCAACTCCAAGAAGGTGCGCCCGATCGCCGTCACGGGCGAGCAGCGGACACCCGCACTGCCCGATACATCGACCCTGATCGAGCAGAAGGTGAAGAGCTTCCCGTCCTACTCCTGGTGGGGCGTCTACTGCCCGACCGGCGTGCCGCGGCCGATCGTCGACAAGATGCATGCCGAGATCACCAAGGCCGTGCGCTCGCCCGACGTGACGCAGAAGTTCATCGAGAATTTCAACATGGAGATCCTGACCACCAAACCCGAGGACTTCGCTGCCTACCAGAAAAGCGAGCAGGAGCGCTGGTTCAAGGTCATCAAGGAAAACGACATCAAGGGAGACTGAGCATGCGCCGCCGCACTCTTCTCGCCACGACAGCGGCGGCGCTCGCCACGCCCTCGCTCGCCCGGGCGCAGCCCAGCGACTGGCCCAAGGGCAGCATCCGTGTCGTCGTGCCCTTCCCGCCCGGTGGCACGACCGATCCCGTGGCCCGTCTGCTGGCGGCGAAGGTGAGCGAGAACACCGGCTGGCAGACCGTGATCGACAACAAGCCGGGTGCGGCGGGCGCCATCGGGGCTGCGATCGCGGCCAAGGCCCCGGCCGACGGCATGACGTGGATGATCACGTTCGACAGCCACATCCTCAGTCCCGCGTTCACGCCCAACCTGCCCTACAAGGACAGCGAACTCGAGAACGTGATGCTGGTCGGCCGCGCGCCCCTTGCCGTGGCCTGCCACCCCGACCGGCCGTACAAGACGCTGGGCGACGTCGTGAGCGACGCCAAGGCGCGGCCGGGCAAGGTGAGCGTGGGCCTGCTGTCCGCGAGTGGGGCGCTGCTGACCACCGCCTATCTTCAGAAAGCCAATGGCTTCGAACTCAACCAGATCTACTACAAGGGCGGCGGCCCCACGGTGCAGGACGTGCTGGCCGGCGTCACCGACGTCACGGTCACGACGCTGGGCGCGCTGCAGCCCCATTTCCGCGCGGGCAAGCTCCGGCCGCTCGCGACCACCGGTGAGAAGCGTGCCCCCACCCTGCCCGCGGTGCCGACGATCGGCGAGCAGGGCTTCAAGACCTATCCGACCTACTCGTGGTGGGGCGTCTATGTCCCCACGGGCACGCCGCGCGCCATCGTGGATCGCCTGAACGTCGAACTCGCCAAGGCCGCGCGCTCGCCCGACGTCGCCCAGAAATTCGCCGACCAGATCGACATGGAAATCCTCGCCAGCTCGCCCGACGATTTCGCGGCCTTCCAGAAGGCCGAGCAGGAGCGTTGGTTCAAAGTCATCGCCGACAACAACATCAAGGCTGACTAGGACGTCTTCGGAGTCGTGCGCTGTGTCTTCAGCCAGGAGCGCGCTTCCTCGACGTCCTGAAAGAAGTTCATCGGCCGCTGCGTGATCGTCAGGCGTCGAAACAGGGCTTCATTCTGCGGGACGCCGCGCGGCCCCACGACCAGAGCGATGGGTCCGAGCTGCTCCACCGAGCCATAGCCATTGGCGGCGCCGGCATAGGATGCAAGGTCACGTTCGTCGAACACGCTGTCGGCATGGCGGGCGTCGAAAAGCTTGCGATAGGCGAGCGCTCCTTCGGCTCGGACCTCATCGAGAAATGCAATCACATCGGCAAATCGCACGGTTCCTGTCGCCCGTGCGTCGATCATCTTGTCGAAGTGCGAGATCGTCCATGTCAGAGGCATTTTTGCAGCAATCCATGTACGCACGATCATGGCCGCATTCGCCATTTCCCGGTCCGATCTTTCGACGTTCGACGGGTGGCGTCAACGGTGCCCTTTGATTGCGCACGACCGTCGAGGATCTTGACGTGCAATCTTTCTCCGTCCCCTTCGCCGCCGTCTTCGCCGTGCTTGCGGCGATTGCCTGCTACAGAACCGTCGTGGCGCAATCGCGCGGTCAGTGGATCAAGCGCTGGCGCTTGTCGATCGCGCCCGCGTTCGGATCGTTGGCCGCCGCAACGCTCCTGTACAAGGCATCCCTGGCGACGCCATGCCTGGCGGCCTGGACGGTCGTCGTGCTGGGCGGATTTGCGATCGGCGCGATCAGCGGGCGCTCGATCCAATTGCAGGTCGACCTGGCGTGGAGCCTGGTTCGCTCGCGCTGGGGGTTCGATAGCGCGCTTGCCGCCCTTGTGATCCTGGTCTCATCCTTCTCCGCGGCAGCGTTCGGCGTTCTGAACCTGACGATCCTCGAATGGGGCTGCGTCGCGGCCATCGCCGCGGGCTTCTGCGCCGGCCTGCTGGGCGGGCGGGCGGGACGGCCATCGAGAAGGCGCTTTACGCGGCGAACTCCAACCGGGTGACCCTCTGATCGGCGTGCAGCCGGACGTTTCGCGGCAGGGTCGTTACCGCTTGGGCAAGGTGAACCGCGCATCCCGCAGCTTGCGCTCCAGTACGGGAATGCCGCGCGCGTACTGCCCGGCGCTGCAGGCAATGGTAGCTTCGCGTACTTCCAGATCCGGCTGACCATTGCCATTCCCGGTGCCGCTGACGAGATAGCGGTTCGCCAATGTCGACAACGCCGCGCAATACTCGCCGTCACTGCTTTGCGCCGACGCGGCGAACGGCAGGGAAGCCAGAACCGACAGGACAAGAAGCGCGCGCCAGAACCGCATGACAATCTCCCGGACAATGCGCCCTACAAATACATCACCGAACGGCTCACGCACTTCACAGTCGAGCGAGGGCCGCGAGACGGTCAGGTGCGCTGTGCCCCACGCACCAGCCGGCCCGGCAGCGCGCCGGTGGCTTCACCATCGCGATAGGTGACGGCCCCCGAGACGATGGTGGCTCGATAGCCGCGCGCCTTCTGCAGCAGGCGCTTGCCGCCCGCCGGCAGGTCCCACTTCATCACCGGCGCCTCGACGCGCAGCTTGTCGAAGTCGATGACGTTGAGGTCGGCCTTGTAGCCGGGCGCGATCCGGCCGCGGTCGTTCAGCCCCACGGCGGCGGCGTTGTCGGCGGTGTGGCGCTTCACGAGCCACGACACGTCGAGCCGGCCCGCCTTGCGGTCGCGGCCCCAATGCGCCAGCAGCGACGTCGGGAACGAGCCGTCGGAGATCAGGCCGACATGCGCGCCGCCGTCGCCGAGACCAATCAGCGTGTGCGGGCTCCGCATCATCTCGCTGCAGCAGTCGAGATTGTAGGCGGCGAAATTCGCGAAGGGCGCGAAGATGAAGTTCTTGCCCTCGCCTTCGATCATGTAGTCGTACACGACCTCGCGCGGGTCGCGGCCCTCGCGGCGCGCCCGCGCCCCCAGCGAACTCTCCTCCGCCGGCTCGTAGTTGGGCGGATCGCCCAGCGGAAACATGCGGTCGTAGTCGGTGAGACGCGCGGCCATGTCGGAACGCAGCGGCGCCTGGCTCTCCGCCAGCAACTTCGCGCGGAACGAGGGATCGCGCAGGATCGCCAGCCGCTCGGCCACGCTCCTGTTCGCGATCGCCTTGTAGGCCGGGCACATCGAGAACGGCGTGCGGCTGGCCTGCAGCCCCTGCAGCACGCCGATCGGCCGCGGCGCGACCTGCGCCTTGGCGGCATGGCCCTTGGCCGCCAGTCCTTCGACCAGTCCCAGCAGGCGCCGCCAGCCGTCGGGCCTCCTGTGGGCCTGCGCCAGCGACACCGAGAACGGCCGGCCGCTCGCCGACAGCAGGCGGTCGATCATCTCGAACTCGCTCTCGGGGTTGGGCGTGTTGAAGTCGGAAATGAACTCGATCACCCCCGCGTCCGCGTCCTTCATGCCGAGCGCGATGCCCAGCAGCTCGGCTTCCGAGGCGCGCAGCGACGGCGTCGGATCGCCTTTGACCGTGCGATGGTTGAGCGTGCGCGACGTCGAGAAACCGATCGCGCCGTCGCGCATTGCCTGCGCCGTCAACGCGCGCATCTGCGCCACCTCGTCGGGAGTCGCCTCTTCAAGGTTCGCGGCCCGCTCGCCCATCACGAAGACGCGCAGCGCCCCGTGCGGCAGCTGCGCGCCGAGATCCATGTCGCGCGGCCGCGCCTCGAGCGCATCGAGATACTGACCGAACGATTCCCACGACCAGTTCAGCCCCTCGTCGAGCGCGGCGCCGGGGATGTCCTCGACGCCTTCCATCAACTCGATCAGCCGCTGGCGATCCTCGACCTTCACCGGCGCGAAGCCGACACCGCAATTGCCCATCACCGCCGTCGTGACGCCATGCCAGCTCGACGGCTGCAGGTGCGAGTCCCATGTCGCCTGCCCATCGTAATGCGTGTGGATGTCGACGAAGCCCGGCGTGACCAGCAGACCTTTGGCCGCGATCTCTTCGCCGCCCTTGCCCGCGACCGCGCCCACGGCGGCAATCTTGCCGTTCTTGATGGCGACGTCGGCTTCGCGCGTGCCGGTGCCCGTCCCGTCAGCGACCGTCCCGCCGCGAATGACCAGATCGAAGTCCGCCATGTTTCACTCCCGATTTGCCGGAAGTGTAGCCCAGACCTACTAAGCCCGCATGCCCATCGCAGGCCGAAACGGACCCGGATCGGCCGCAGGAGGCACTGGCGCAAACCGATCGAATACCATCGCGAACACGCCGCGATTGCCCGTCAGCGCATCCAAGGCTTTCGAATATCTGAACATGCTGGCCAATGGGACCAAGGCGTCCACCCGGCAGGGGTCGACTTTCAGCTCAAATGCCCTTTTTGACTTTAGATCGTCGACGACCGCGGCGACGGAGTCGTTGGGCACGGTGATATCGACCTTCATAATGGGCTCGACTAACTTGCACTGCGCTTTCACGAGACCTTCAAGGTAGGCACCACGTGCGGCGATTTCGAAGGCGACGACGGACGAGTCGACGGCGTGATAGGCACCGTCAGCAAGCCTGATCGTGCAGTCGATTACCGGAAAGCCCGCAAGGACACCATGCTTGCAAGATCTTTCAAGGCTCCGCTCTACGCCGCGAGCGAACTCCGTGGGCAAAGCGTCCGCAGTGGCCTCGTTGATGAAATAATATCCCGAGCCCGACTCGCCCGGCTCGAAGACGAGTTTGATGCGGGCAAACTGGCCGGCTGCTCCGAGCTGCTTCTTATACGTGTAGTCGACTTCCACTCTTCGGCTGAGAATTTCTCGATAGCAAGCATGCGGTACACCGACGCTGACCGCGATGCCGAATTTGCGACGAAGGCGATCGACGACTCCGTCGAGCTGTTGTTCATCGACGCCTCGGATGACGGTCTGCCGCGTTTCCTGATCGCTCCAGATGTCGAAGCCTTCGCCGTCTTCAGCAGCGAGTCGATTGAGCGCGACTTCGAAAGCCACGAAGTCGTCACGAGACTGCGGCTCGATCGCATGTTCGATGAGAAACTGCGCCATGAGGGACGCTACCGCCGGGGCGAGAAGCGCGCCAGATCGACGTGCCGCGGGGCACCGTCGAGAATCAGCTCGGCCATCGCCTCGCCCGTTGCCGGCGCGTTGAGCATGCCCCAGACGCTGTGACCGGTAGCAACGTAGGCGCGCTCGACGCCCGGTACCTGCCCGATCATCGGCACGCCGTCTTCGGTGACCGGCCGAAAGCAGGCCTGCCGTGCCACGATGGGGGCCTCGGCAATCGCCGGCGAGAGGCTGCGGCACAGTCTTTCGAGACGTTCGTGCGCCCCTTCGTCTGCGGCCACCTGTGCCGGATCGATCGGGAGCGGCGAGGTGCTGGAGACGGCGCAGGCCCAGACCGTTCCGTCGGCGCGCGCAAAGACTTCCGGAGTCAGCACCTCTCCGCTTTCTTCCTGGTATTCGAGGAAGAGCGCTTCGGCAGGGATCGCGTCGCCGGTGCGAAAGATCAGGCTGTGCCCCTTGAGGCCGTAGACCGGCGGCAGCTGCAGCCACGGCGATGCAAGGGTCGACCAGGGCCCCATGGCGATGACGACGGCATCGCCGCTTATGATCTCTCCCGTGTCCAGTTCCACGCCGCCGGCGGCGCCGTTGGCATCGCGCACGATGCCGGAGACTGTGCCCTGCTTCAGTTCTGCGCCCTTGGCCTCCGCCGCGCGCATCAGCCCGGTGGTGAAGGCATGCGGCTCGACGAGCGCCGTCGTGTCGGGCGTTCCGATCTGCCCGGTCAACGTGACGGCCTGCGACAACCACGTGCGTCCGGGCGGCGCGTTCACCTCCACGCCTTCCGACGCATAGCCGGCGAAGGTGTCGAGCCGGCGATAGCCCCACGGATTGTCGAGTTCGTCAGCCAGTTCGGCATGGAGTTGAAAGCTCCGCCGCGCCAGCTTGTCGACAGCCTGGCCGCGACACCAATCGTACGCGAGGAAGCCCCCGGACTTGCCGGAGGCCGCGCCGCCCACAGCATTGCGCTCGACGACGATTGGCCGCGCACCGCGTCGGCTGAGGAAGTAAGCGATTGCGGTGCCGATGGCGCCGCCGCCGCAGATTACGATGCGCTTGGCCATCGGCTCATTCTCCGCACCCAAAGTTCACTGGACAAATATTGCGAAATATGCAATCTATCCTTGCGGGGACCCGGACCCGCCAAAAGCGCGGGGGCCGTTGGAGACGCCGGACAAGCCCTCACGGGCGGCGGGCCGGATCGAGAATGGTACAAGAAGCGGAACTAGTCCCCTTAAATTTCCATTTCTTTAATGGAAACTCTGCTTCCGGACCGCGAGCCTCTGGCTCGCCCCGACCCATGAGCGCGCCAGAGGCTCGCGGTCCGGAAAAAAAATCAGTAGCCGGCAGCGCGTCCCTGGAAACCGGCCGCCTGCTCGAGCGCGACTCCGGCTTTCAGCACCGTCTCCTCGTCGAAGGCTCGTCCGAGAATCTGGAGGCCGAGCGGGAGGCCGTCCTTGTCGACGCCGGCCGGCACCGAAATGCCGGGCAGTCCCGCCATCGAGGCGGGAATCGTGAACATGTCGTTGAGATACATGGTCACCGGATCGTCCATCTTCTCGCCTGCGGCGAAAGCCGCGGTCGGTGCGGTCGGCGTCAGCAGTACGTCGCACTTCTGGAACGCGTCCTTGAAGTCGCGGGCGATCAGCGCGCGGATCTGCTGAGCCTTCTTGTAGTAGGCGTCGTAGTAACCGGCCGACAGCACGTAGGTGCCGATCATGATGCGGCGGCGCACTTCCTTGCCGAAGCCCGCGCCGCGCGTGCCCTCGTACATGTCGGTGAGGTCCTTGCCCGGCACGCGCAGCCCGTAGCGCACGCCGTCGTAGCGCGCGAGGTTCGACGAGCACTCGGCCGGCGCCACGATGTAGTAAGCCGGCAGCGCGTACTTGGTGTGCGGCAGCGAGACTTCGACCATGGTCGCGCCCGCCGCCTTCAGCATCTCCATGCCCTTGTCCCAGAGCGCGGTGATCTCGGGCGCGGTGCCGTCGACGCGATATTCCTTCGGGATACCGACGCGCATGCCCTTGATGTCGGGGTTGCGGGCGGCGGCGGCGAAGTCCGGAACGGCGAGCGGCGCCGACGTCGAGTCCTTCGGGTCATGGCCCGACATCGCCTGCAGCAGGATGGCGGTGTCCTCGACCGTGCGCGCGAAGGGACCCGGCTGGTCGAGCGAGCTTGCGAAGGCCACCACGCCCCAGCGCGAGCAACGGCCGTAGGTCGGCTTCATGCCGACGATGCCGCAGAAGGATGCGGGCTGGCGGATCGAGCCGCCGGTGTCGGTGCCGGTGCTGCCGGGCACCATGTAGGCCGCGACCGCCGCCGCCGAGCCGCCGGACGAGCCGCCCGGCACCAGCTTGCGGTTGTCGCCCTTGCGCTTCCACGGGTTCTCGACGCCGCCGAAATGGCTGGTCATGTTCGACGAGCCCATCGCGAACTCGTCGAGGTTGGTCTTGCCCACCATCGTGGCGCCCGCCTTCCACAGGTTGGCGGTCACCGTGCTCTCATACGGCGGCACGAATCCTTCGAGGATGTGCGATCCGGCCGTGGTCTGCACGCCTTCGGTGCAGAAGAGATCCTTGATCGCGAGCGGCACGCCTTCGAGCAGGCCCGCCTCGCCCTTCGCGCGGCGCGCATCGGACGCCTTCGCCATGTCCCGCGCGCGGTCGGGCGTCTCGGTGATGAACGCGTTGAGCGCGCGATGCTCGTCGAGCTTCTTCAGATGCGCGTCAGCCACTTCGAGCGCGCTGGCTTCTTTCTTCGCCATCGCGGCACTGAGCTGCGCGAGCGTGAGATCGGTGAGAGACGCCATCGCCTACTCCACGACCTTGGGGACGGTGAAGAAGCCGCCCGCGTTCTTGTCCATGGGATCTATGTAGACGGCTCCGCCCGGCGCGTTGGCCAGCACCTTCTCGGCCACGCCGCCGTCGGTCACCTTGTCGGCCCGCATCGGCAGGGTCACTTCGGAGATGCTCGACAAAGGTTCGACATTCTTCGTGTCGACTTCGTTCAGTTGCTCGATCCAGGCAAAAATACCCGAGAGCTCGCCCGCCAGCGGGGCAAGTTCTTCCTCCGGCACCTTCAGACGGGCAAGCCGCGCGATGCGCGCCACCATGTCCTTGTCGAGCGACATCCGATAACTCCAGAAAACCCTTTGTGGGCGGGGTTAGTAGCCGGTTTGACCCTAGGGGGCAACGCGCCGGGCGGCCACGGCCTGGATTTCCGCCCGCACCGCCGGACGCCGGGCGAGCAACTCGTCGAAATCCTTGCGGCGCAGGACCAGCAGGTGGCAGTAGCCGTTGGACACGACGTCGGCGTTGCGCGGCCGCGAATCGAGCAGACCCGTCTCGCCGAAGAAATCACCTTCCTTCAGCACCACCCGGTTGCCGCCCACGTGCACGGTGACCTCGCCCGCGGCGATGAAGTACATGGCGTCGGGCGGACCGCCCACGGCAATGATCTTCTCGTCCGGCAGCGCCACCAGGGCCCGCAGCTTCCGGCCGAGCTCGCGCACGGCCTCCTTGTCGAGGGACGCGAAGAGCGACACGCGACCGATCATGCTGGCGAGTTCGAGGCCCAGATCGAGCGGCGGGCGCTTGATGACTTCGCTGCGGCGCTTGCTGAGCTCATCGCGCAGGTCGGTGTAGACCTCGCGGCTGATGATCGATTCCTCGAGCCGGCGCGTGTATTCGAGCGATTCGAAGCGGATCGCCGCGCGCTCGAGCTCGCGCTGCTTCACCGACTCCGCATACCCCGGATACTGGAGCGAGAGCGCCTTGAGCGCGCGGTCGGCGAGCTGCTGCGTCAACGCGCGTTCGTAACCGAAGGTGCGATGCAGCCACAGCGCCATGCGGAAGCCCGCGCTCGGCAGCGCGAAGCCGTGCGCGGTCTGCTCGTAGCCGATCACGCCGCGATCTCGCACCGCGTCGATCAGCCGGTCGGCGCGCGCCGTCAGCACCGCCACCATCCGTCGCGAGAGGGTCTGCTGTTCGAACAGCGCGAAGTAGAGTTCCTTTTCCTGGGACGAGAGCGTCAGCAAGCCAACGGTGAGTCGCTCGCCGAACTCGAGCGCGAGATCGGCCGGCGCTGCCTCGACCTCGGGCTCGCCCGCGGACACGGGATCGATGTCGAGGCCGCCGCTGCGCTCGTTGTGCGTGCGCATGATGTCCTGCAGCTGGCGGGCGACATTGACGCGCGACAAGGCCAGCACCCGGTCGCGCAGCGCCAGCTCGACCCTCGTCAGCTGGTCGAGCCTCAGCAGACGCATGACGAGGCCGAGGGTCGTTGCGTTCACGAACAGCGTGACCATCACGAACAGCGTTGCGATGACGGCCGCGAACTGGCGAATCTCGCCCGGCAGGCGATCGTCGCTGAGGACAACCATGGCCAGCACGATGGTGACGGCGCCGCGCAGGCCGCCCCACACCAGGATCGCCTTGTAGCGATTGTCGACCGGCTGCACGAGGCGCGTCGCCTCGAGCACCGGCAGCATCCCGAACACCACCAGCAGGCGCGCGACGATGGCGGCCCCCGCCACCGCGACCACGCCCCAGACGTAGAGCCACGAGATCTGCGGCAGCACGCTGGCCGCCAGCATCGACGCCAGAATGAAGATCAGGCAGTTGCTCCAGAACTCGAGCTGCGTCCACACCTGGCGCAGCGCCGTCCATTGCTTGGGGTGCAGGTGCGTGGGCCCGTAGGCCGCGACCGTAAGGGCCGCCATGACCACCGACACGACGCCCGAGATGCCCAGGTAATGATCGGCGACGACGTAGCTGAGATAGGCGAGGCTAACGGTCACCGACGCGATCGCCGGCTCCGAATCGTTCAGCCGCGGCAGGATCAGCATCGCCGCCCGCGCCAGCACGAACCCGAAGGCGATGCCGAACACGAACTCGCGCAGGAAATGGATGACCGGCGTCATCAGGTCGGTGTGCAGGTGCCCCGCCATGCCGGGCGCAGCGCGCGTCACGAGGATGTCCATCACGAGCGCGAAGGTCGAGATCGCGACGGCGTCGTTGAACAGCGACTCGCCCTCGGCCAGGATCGAAAGCCGCTTGGGCGCGCCCACGTCGCGGAAGATGCCGATCACGGCGGCCGGGTCGGTCGTCGACACGATGGCGCCCAGCAGCAGGCAGACCACGAGGTCGACGCCGGTCACCTGGTGGACCACCACGGCCACGACGCCGATGCAGACGAGCACCGCCACGATGGCCAGCAACAGCACGGCGAAAATCTCGTCGAGCAGGCGGCGCACGTCGATCGTGAGGCCGGCGTTGAACAGCAGCGGCGGCAGGAACATCGGCAGGAAAAGCTCGGTTCGCCGCTCGAGCCGGATCAGGCCCTCGAAGACATCGTGGGTCATGCCGCCGGCATCCGCCATCGCCCAGACGCCGGCAAAGCCCAGACCGAGGCCCGCGATCGCCAGAAGCACGGTGTGCGGCAGCCGCAGGCGCTCGGCGAGCGGTACCAGCAGGCTGACCAGCGTCAGCACCATGGCGATCGCGAGGAGCGCGTAGACGAAATTACTCACGGAATGAATTTACCTCGCCTGCCGTTGCTGTCTATAACCGCGCCCCATGGCGATCGTCGACTTTCCCGAGCTGAAAGCCCTTCTCGTGCGCGAAGGACGGCTCATGGCGCTCGACGTCGGGTCGAAGACGATCGGCGTCGCCACCTCCGACATGACGCGCATGCTGGCGACGCCCCTTATGACAGTGAAACGCACCAAACTCGCCGTCGATCTCGGCGTCCTGGGCGAGCTGGCCAAAAAGCACGAGGCCCGGGCGCTGGCAATCGGCCTGCCGCTCAACATGGACGGCACCGAAGGTCCGCGCTGCCAGTCGGTGCGCCAGTTCGCGGCCAACATCGCCCTGCATGGGCCGGCGGCGCTGGGCGCGCTGCCGATCGTGTTCCAGGACGAGCGGATGAGCACCGCCGCCGTGACACGCGGCATGATCGACGATTACGACATGAGCCGCGCCAAACGTGCAGAACGCGTCGACGCCGCCGCGGCCGCGTGGATTCTCGAAAGCGCGCTCGCCAGATTGAAGTAACAAGCCCGAAGTGAGCTAGTTGACGATCAGGTCGTGCGTCAGCCGCTCGACGTCCTTGCCATGGCGCACATTGAAGCCGATCTCCCACGAGCCGGGCGCCGTCAGCGTCAGTCCTTCGGCACGATAGCGGCCGCTGCCGCCCGCGACGATGTTGGGCACCTCGGCGATCACATGCTTCTCATCGAGCTGGGCATCGATGCTGATGAGCTCGGCCGGCTCCCCGCCCTTGGTGCACACGTTCAGGATCAGGGCGGCGGCCGCGCCGACCTCCAGGCGCAGCGGATCGGGACGGAGCGCGATGATGAAGTGCTCGGAGAAGAAAACGATACCTGTGCCGCGCCCGAGGTCGAGGGGGCAGTCGGCGAGCGCAGGCGTGGCGCCGGTGGCGAGACAGAAAGCCAGCAGCCTGGCTCTCATCACGACCACCCGTAGTTGAAGCTAATGGAGATGCGTTCGCCTGTGTACCGGCCCGGCGGGACCTCGTGGCGCAACCAGCTTTCGAACAACACGACGTCGCCGGCTTTCGCCGCAACGCCCACATGGGCGCGAAAGGCCGTCGGTGCATCGCTGCGGCGGGGCGGCGCCGCCATCTGCCGCGACAGGCGCGGATCCTCGAATTTCAGCGCGCCCGCTCCCTTGGGCACCGCGACATAATAAGTGCCGCTGATGAACGACGTCGGATGCAGGTGCAGCGAATGCGCGACACCGGCCGGCATCACGTTGGCCCAGCAGTCGGTCATGCCGAGCGCGCGGCCCGCGAGATCGTAGTGCAGCTCGCGGACAAACGCCTTCACGTGGCGGTCGAGGCGGCGCTTCAGTCCTTCGAAGCGCGGCGACACGAGATGCATCTTGTCGAGCGAGCCATAGGAGGTGTAGCCGCCCAGATAGTTGCGCGCCGACCAGCGCCGTCCCGCCGCGTCGGAAGCCGCCAGCGCCTGGCATTCGTCCAGAAGATCGCGATTGAAGCGCGGCCAGCCGGCCCCGCCGAGGGACTGCCGGTAGATCAGGGTCGGGAACAGGGCACGGGTCGCCATCGAACCAGTATCCGCCAAGCCGGCCGCTCGTGCTATGGTTTCGCATGCTTACCGCCCAGCAGATCGAGACCTACCGGCGCGACGGCTACCTGGTCATCCCGCGCCTGATCGAGGGCGAGCAGCTTGCCGAGCTGCGCGCGCTCACCGACCGCATCGTGTCGGAGGCGCGCGGCGTCGCAGCCAACGACGACCTCTACGACCTCGAGCCCAGCCACAGCGCCGCCCTGCCCCGCGTGCGCCGGCTGAAGCCCGCGATCTTCAAGCGCTACGCGTTCTTCCGTGCGCTCACGCGCGAGCCAAAGATTACATCGCTGCTGAGCGGCCTGCTGGGGCCGAACATCCGGCTCTACGGTGGCAAGCTCAACATGAAGTCGGCGGGCTATGGCTCGCCCGTGGAGTGGCACCAGGACTGGGCCTTCTATCCGCACACCAACGACGACGTGCTGGCCACCGGCATCTACCTCGACGATTGCGACATGGACAACGGCCCGTTGATGGTCGTGCCGGGATCGCACCACGGCCCGACCTGGGATCATCATGCAAACGGCCGCTTCTATGGCGCGCTCAACCCCGAGGCCTGCGACATCGATCTCTCGAAGGCCGTGCCGTTGATGGGGCCTGCGGGCTCGATGACCATCCATCACGCGCGGCTGGTGCATGGGTCGGCTCTGAACCGGTCCAATCGCCAGCGCCGCCTGTTGCTCCACGAATACACCGCCGCCGACGCCTGGCCGCTGATGGGCGTGGCGAACTTCGACGATTTCAACGATCGCATGGTGCTGGGCACGCCCGGGGTCGAACCGCGCATCGTCTCCGCGCCCGTGCGCATGCCGCTGCCGCCCGCCGATCACCAGGGCTCGATCTACGAGAACCAGCGCAGCGCCGGCCGACGCTACTTCGAGACCTACGATGAGCGGAGCGCCGCGCGTTAGGCGCCGCGCCTTCCTCGCGGCGGCGCCCTTCGTCGTGCGGCCCGCCTGGGCGCAGTCCGGCGTCTGGCAGGAATGGCTCGGCACCTACAACGGCGCGCTCGCCTTCTACGGCTCGATGCCGCTCGAGGACATCTATCCGCCGCCCGCCAATCCCCATGTCGACCTCGACGATCGTGCGCCGTTCGGTGCCGCGTTCCGGGTCGGGCTCCAGGATGGCGGCGCTATCGTGTGGCTGCGCATCGACAGTGGACCGATGCAGACAGCGACGGCCGGCGAGACCCTGCGCTTCGGCCCGCCGTCGAGCGGGTTGGCGCAGCTCGTCGACGTCGATGCCAGGCCCGCACCGCGATCGGCCACGCTGACCGTGCGCCCGGATTCGCTCGGCACCGAAGCCTTGTTCAATTATGCCGACGGCAGCTTCTGGCGCCGCCATTTCAACATGCGCTTCACGCCGGCCGGGGCCGACATGATCGTTTGGGTGTTCGACGCCGAGGGTACCCGCGCCCGCACGTGGCGCGGGTCGGCGATCAAGCAGACGCCCTAGGCTGGCCGCGGTCCGACATAGTTCGACTGCGGACGAATGATGCGGCCGCCCTTCTCCTGCTCGAAGACGTGCGCGCACCAACCTGCCGCGCGCCCCACCGCGAACAACGCCGTAAACGCCTCGCGCGGAATCTCGAGCGCTTCCAGCAGCAGCGCCGTGTAGTACTCGACATTGGTGTCGAGGCGCCGTCCGGGTTTGTGGCGGCGCAGGGCCGCGATCGCGCCCTGCTCGACCTCACTGGCGAAGGCCAGCCGGCCCGCCGTTGCCGGCAGCGTGGCGACCGCGGCCTTCAACACATCGGCGCGGGGATCGCGCACCTTGTAGATGCGGTGGCCGAAGCCCATCAGGGTCGTGCCCTTGCCGAAGGCGTCGTCGAACCACGCCTCCGCGCGCGCGGAGTCGCCGATCTCGTCCAGCATGTCGAGCACCGGCCCGGGGGCGCCGCCATGCAACGGCCCCTTCAAGGCACAGAGCGCCGCCAGCACGGACGAGATCAGTCCGGCCTGTGTCGAGGCGACGACGCGCCCGGTAAAGGTCGATGCGTTGAAGCCGTGATCGGCGACGGTCGCGAGATAGGTGTCGAGACCTTTCTCGAAGACCTCGCCCGCGCGCTGGCCGCGGATCATGCGCAGCAGGTCCTGCGCCGTGGTGAGCGCGAGATCGGGCGCCAGCGGCGACAGGCCCTTGGCGCGATTGAGCACGGCCGCGAGGAAGACCGGCAGCGCGCCGCAGACGAGGAAGTGGTGCGGCAGCGGATCGGAGTCCGGCAGCATCCCCAGTCCCACGCGGAGCGCCTCGACCGGCGTCAGCCCTTCGGTGGCCGCGAGCAGCTTCGGCACATCCTTGAACGCGCGAACGCGCGCCTTTGCGAGCCCCTTCGTGACCGCCGCCTCATCGCCGCCGCCGGTGGCGTAGTCCGTCCAGAGCAGGGCCGCGACACCTTCGAAGCCACGTGTCGCCACCAGCTCCGGCAGGGCGTGGCCGCGCACGACCAGCCGGCCCTCCTCGCCATCGACCTCGCTCATGACCGTGTCGGCCACGATGATCCCGTCGAGACCGCTATTGACCCGTGTCTGCAGCATTTTCGTCCCCTTTGCTGTGCGCGGGGAAGGTCGGGCTGCGGAAATATATTGTCAATCTTGATCGCATTGATCAATATATATTCATGAGCATCGAATGGCTGACGTCCCGCGAAGCCGCCAAGCGCCTCGGCGTGTCGGCCGCCACCCTCTATGCCTATGTGAGCCGCGGCCTGCTGCGCTCGGAAGCCACGGAGGGCTTGCGCGAGCGCCGGTACCGCGCCGACGAGGTGACCCGCCTGAAGCGCCGCCGCGATGTCGGACGCAAGGCCGAGTCGATCGCCGGCAACGCCCTCGATTTCGGAACTCCGGTCCTCGAATCGGCCCTTACCCTGATCGAGGACAATCGCCTTTATTACCGTGGCACCGATGCCAGCCGCCTCGCCCGCACCCACTCGCTGGAAGAGGTGGCGCAGCTCTTGTGGGACTGCGACGCCAAGCCGTTCGCCGCCACCAACCTGCCGCCGCTCACCACCGCGCTGCGCCGCGCGTGGATGGCCGCCGCCACCCTGGGCCCTGTCGACCGCTGCCTCGTGCTGCTGCCCGCGGCATCGGCGCTCGACCATCCGAGTTGGGTCGAGGATCGCTCGGCGATGCTGGAAACCGGCGTCCGCGTCCTGCGCCTCCTGACCGCCGCCATCACCGCGCGTCCGCTTTCGGCGGCGCCGGTCCACGACCAGTTGTCGGCGGCCTGGAAGGTATCCCCGCACCACACACCGCTGATCCGTGCGGCTCTCGTGCTGTCGGCCGATCACGAGTTCAATGCCTCGGCCTTCGCCGCACGCGTGGTGGCGTCGACCGGCGCCAATCTCTACGGCGCGGTGCTGGCCGGGCTCGCGGCCATCAACGGCCCGCGCCATGGCGGCCTGACACGGCGGGTCGCCGGCCTGTTCGACGAGTTGAAGCGCACGCCGGATATTGAGGCCGAACTCGCGGCCAGAATCCGCGACCACGTCTACATCCCGGGCTTCGGCCACCAGCTCTACCCCGACGGCGACGTGCGCGCACAGACACTGTTCGACCTGCTGCGGGAATTGGCGCCGCAATCGCCGGAGCTGGCTTTCGCCGAGCGTCTCGCCACGTCGGCCGAGCGGCTGATCAATCGCAAGGCCAACATCGACTTCACCACCGTCGTCGTGGAAAAAGTGCTAGGCCTGCCGAAGGATGCGGCGCTGGCAATGTTCCTGCTCGGCCGCACCGTCGGCTGGATTGCCCACGCGCTCGAGCAAGCCGCGCATGGCGCCTTGATCCGCCCGCGCGCGCGCTATACGGGTCCCCGACCGGCGGCTTGAGGCGAGGCGCGCATGACCGATGCCCTGATCATCATCGACCTGCAGGAAGGTCCCTTCGGGGGCGGCGCCCCAAAGCACGACGCGGCGGGGCTCGTCAGCCGCCTGAATACCCTCGCGGCTGCGGTCCGCGCCTCCGGTGGCACCGTGGTGTACGTCCAGCACGACGGCCCGGCGGGATCCGACCATCATCCCGACCATCCCGGCTGGCGGCTGCTGCCCGCCCTCGACGTGCGCCCTACCGACGCCTTTATCCGCAAGACGTCCTGCGATTCCTTCCTCGATACGCCGCTCGACGCCCTCCTCGCGGCCCGTGGCGCCAAACGGCTGATCGTCACCGGCTGGGCGACCGACTACTGCGTCGACACCACCGTGCGCAGCGCCCTGGCGCGCGGCTACCCGACGGTCGTGCCGTCGGACGGCCATACCGCCGCCAATCGGCCGCACCTCGCGGCGGAGAAGATCATCGAGCACCACAACGCCATCTGGGCCGACTTCATTGCTCCCGGCGGCCCTGCCCGCGTCTGCCCCTGCGCCGAGATCCGGTTATCCACCTAAAGGTTAACTTGCGGGTGTGGCAGGTGCGTGCTTAACGTCGCCTTTTAGTGACAAAGAAAATCGCGGGCGTGCCGAGGTTGCCCCACCTGCTCGGCATCGAAGGTCTGTCGCCTGAAACCATTTCAGGATTGCTCGACCTTTCCGAAACCTACATCGATCAGAACAGGTCCATCGACAAACGCCGCGACAAGCTCGCCGGCCGCACCGTCATCAACCTGTTCTTCGAGAATTCCACCCGCACCCGCACCAGCTTCGAGGTCGCCGCCAAGCGGCTGGGCTCGGACGTCATCAACATGGATGTCGCGACGTCCTCCGTGAAGAAGGGCGAAACGCTGCTCGACACGGCGATGACGCTGAACGCGATGCGCCCCGACGCCATTGTCGTGCGCCACGCCGAGTCCGGCGCGGTGAACCTGCTCTCGCAGAAGGTGAACTGCACCGTCATCAACGCGGGCGACGGCCAGCACGAGCATCCGACCCAGGCGCTGCTCGACGCGCTCACCATCCGACGACGCCTGGGCAGCCTGCAGGGCCTGCTGGTCGCAATCTGCGGCGACATCATGCATTCGCGGGTCGCGCGCTCGAACATCCACCTGCTGCAGATCATGGGCGCCCGCGTGCGCGTCGTCGGGCCGCCGACCCTGATGCCGACCGACATCGACCGCATGGGTGTCGAAGTCCACTACAGCATGAAGACCGGCCTCAAGGACGTCGACATCGTGATGATGCTGCGCCTGCAGACCGAACGCATGCAGGGCTCGTTCGTGCCCTCGATCAGCGAATATTTCCGCTTCTTCGGCCTCGACCACGAAAAGCTGAAGGTCGCCAAGCCCAACGCGCTGGTGATGCATCCCGGTCCGATGAACCGCGGCGTCGAGATCGACTCCGAGGTCGCCGACGATCTCGACCGCTCGATCATCCACGAGCAGGTCGAGATGGGCGTCGCGGTGCGCATGGCCTGCCTCGACGCGCTGATCGGCGGGCGCCGCAATTCGCTGGGAGCGGCGGCGTGAGCGGCCATGTGGTGCGCACCGCCCCGCCGCATGCGGGCTCTACGGCCTACATCAATGCCCGCATCGTCGATCCGATCGCGGACAAGGAGTATCTCGGCGCGATCCTGATCAGCGACGGACGGATCGCCGATTTCGGTCCCAACCTTTTCACCTCGGGCGCCCCCTACGGCATCCAGTCGATCGATTGCGGCGGCCTTTGCCTGGCGCCCGGCATCGTCGACACCAGAGTGCACACCGGCGAACCCGGTGAAGAGCACAAGGAAACGCTGGAGAGTGCCGGGATCGCCGCCGCCGCGGGCGGCATCACCTCGATGGTGCTGTTGCCCGACAACGATCCGCCCTTCGACGACGCCTCGCTGATCGAGTTCGTGGCGCGGCGCGCACGACAGATCAAGCTCACCAACATGTACGCCTACGGCGCGCTGACGGCGGGACTGGAAGGCAAGGAGCTGGCCGAGATCGGGCTTCTTGCCGAAGCCGGGGCGCTGGCCTTCACCGACGCCGACCATGCGATCGGCAATGCCCAGGTGCTGCGCCGCGCGCTCTATTACGCCAAGGCCTTCGACGCTCTGATCGTCCACATGCCGCAGGAACCGACCTTGTCGGGCGGCAGCATGACCAGCGGCGAGATGGCGACGCGCCTTGGCCTCTCGGGCAGCCCGCCGCTCGCCGAAGTGATGATGGTCGAACGCGACATTCGCCTGGTCGAGATGACCGGCGGGCGTTTGCACCTCACCAAGATCTCGACCGCCGAATCGGTCAAGGTGATCGCAGCCGCCAAGGCGCGCGGCCTCAAGATCACCTGCGACACGGCCGCACCCTACTTCGCGCTGAACGATCTCGCCGTCGGCGACTACCGCACCTTCGGCAAGCTGATGCCGCCGCTGCGCTCGGAGAAGGATCGGCTGGCGGTCGTCGACGGGTTGGCCGATGGCACGATCGACGCCATCGTGTCGGACCATCGTCCGCAGGACCAGGACAGCAAGCGCGTGCCCTTCGCGCAGGCAATGCCGGGCGGCATCGGCCTCGAGACCCTGCTGCCGGTGTCGCTCGAACTCGTGCACAACGAGCAGCTCACCCTGCCGCGCCTGTTCCAGCGCCTGTCGTCGACGCCGGCCCGCCTGTTCAACCTGCCGGGCGGAAAGCTCGCCAAGGGGGCGCCCGCCGACCTCGTCCTGTTCGACCCGAGCTTCGCCTGGAAGATCGACAGGGTCGATTTCTGGAGCAAGACGAAGAATTCGCCGTTCGACGAACGGCCGGTGCAGGGCCGCGTCATGGCCACAATCGTGGGCGGCCGCACCATCTACCGTGACGATGCCTTCGCACCGGAGGCCGCCGCGGCCTGACGTCATTGCTGCCTCGAAATGGCCATTTGGTCTGCTATGGTCGTCCTCTTCCCACGCAAGGCTCCCTCTGATGTTTCGACATACCTTTCTACTCGGCACCACCCTTGTGATCGCGGCCGGCGCCGCTGAGGCCCAGCAGCGCAAGTCGCGCGAAGACCTGCTCGACGCGCTGACGACCCGCATCCAGATCTGCGCGGAGATCAGCGACAGCAACAGTCGCCTGGCCTGCTACGACAAGATGCAGACGCAGGTGGTCGACCCGCAGGCAGGGGCTCCCGCGCCGACGCCGCTGCGCCCCGGTACGCCGTCGACGCAAGGCGCCACTCTCGCGCCGCCGCCCCTCTCCGTGCCCGGCGGCGGTAACGCCACCTTGGGCAGCAGCACACTGGGTCCTGCTCCGGCCGATCCCGACGCAGCATACGACCCGCGCGCCGCGGGCTCGAGCTACCGGCCGCCGGAAGGCGCGATGCCCAAGCCGCAGCCGCCGGTACGCCGCACCGGCCCGCGCCCCGTTCCGAATTTCTCCTCGCCCCAGCCGCTCGTGAATCTGGCCGCCGCCAACCTGACGTACGGCGAGGCGCGCTACTGGCAGGTGACCATCACGGTCACCTCGAACACGCCGCGCACGCTCACCACCCAGATCCAGTGCACGTTCCTCAATGCCGGAAAGCCGGTGGGCGACGCCTATTTCGGTCCGACCGATATCGCCGCCGGCGAGCAGATCAGCACCGAGCTGATCGGCCCACCCACGACGGTGTTCGTCGATTCGACCAACTGCCGGGTCTTGAGTCCATAAGGCGGCGGCGATGATGTGGTACGCCGTTCATGTCGTGCTGCCGCTGGCGTTCGGGTTCCTGCTGGGCTCGATACCGTTCGGCCTGCTGCTGACGCGCGCCGCGGGACTGGGCGACATCCGCTCCATCGGCTCGGGCAACATCGGCGCCACCAACGTCCTGCGCACCGGCAACAAGAAGGTGGCCGCCGCCGTCCTGCTGCTCGACGCGCTGAAGGGCTATGCGCCCGTGCTGATCGCGTCCTTCTTCGGCCCGATCGCGCCCGCCGCCGCGGCGCTGGGCGCCGTCCTCGGCCACATGTTCACGCCATGGCTCGCGTTCAAGGGCGGCAAGGGCGTGGCGACGACGCTTGGCGTGATGTGGGGTCTGTCGTGGCAGCTGGGCGCGCTGGCCTGCGCGCTGTGGCTGCTGTTCGCTTTCGTGTTCCGCTATTCGTCGCTCGCGGCGTTGCTCAGCATCGCCGCAGCAGGCGTGGCGTCATGGTGGCTGCTCGACCCGCGCGCGGCCGCCGTCGTGACGGTGCTCGTGCCGCTGATCTTCATTCGCCATCACGAGAACATCGGCCGGCTGCTCGCCGGGACGGAATCGAAAATCGGGAAGACGGCCGCCGCCACCGCCGGCCACAATGGCGGCCCACCTCTCGGCACGGTCTAGTTCTACTTCGCGCCCTTGCCTGTGGTTACCTCAGAGGTAGACCGGACTCGAGACGCAACGCCCCCAGCAATACGTGGTTGATGTTGCCGGTTTCCAGACGCTGATGTGCAGCCTCAAATTTTTTTACGGCAGCAAAGGTCTTGGGGCCTGGAATGCCGTCGATTGGACCGGGGTCGAGCGCGAATGCCTTCAACCAGGCTTGAACCTCCCAAATCTGATCTCTCGAGAGATTGACCTTTGGCTTCGATTCTCCCTCACTCGGTTGTTTCGGCCTTTCATCGCTCGAAGGTATGGCCGCGGGGTCGCTGACCCGTGTTTCGGCAGTGTTGATCGAAGGCGTGGGCAACTGCGCGCTTGGCAGCCGATCGGCGGAGGCCGGAGTTCGTACCGGAACCTTGCCAGCTCCGACATTTATCACGAGTACAAGCGCAATTGCCGCGAGCCCAGCCAATGCTACCGAGTGCGCCCCTGCGGAAGGCTTAGGTCTGTACAGCTCCATCGCTAAAACCCTTTAGTAGCGCCCTCTCAGTCAGTCCTGAGAGAAGGCTAGGTCAAGTATTCAGCGATGGCGAGTTCAATCGATTTCTGAGTCGGTGAAACTTGACCGTCTAGTTTTTCTTCGCGGCCTTGCCTTCGTAGCGGCGGGTCCATTCGGCCAGAATGCGCGGACGGTTTTCCGACGCCCACGCGAAATCGTTCTTGATCATCGATTCGGCGACGCCCGACGGATAGCCCGGAATGGTGCTGCTGACGCCGGGCATCGCGACCTGGCTCACGAAGGTGGCGTAGAACTCGTTGGCTTTGCGTGACGCGGCAAAATCCATAAGCCGCTGCGCCGCCGCCAGGTTCTTCGTGCCTTTCAGGATCGCCGCGGTATCCATCTCCCAGCCGCCGCCCTCCTTCATCAGCAGTCCTTCGATCGGCGCGCCTTTGGTGCGCGCGTCCGCGGCCGAGATTTCCGCCGAGATGCCGAGCGGGAATTCGCCGGTCGCCGCCTGCTTGCAGGGCTGCGAGCCCGAGTGATCGTAGACCGCGATGTTGTCGTGAAGCCCGTCCATGAAAGTCCACGCCTTTTCCTCGCCCCACATCTGGATCCAGGCCGAGACGTGGAAGTAGCCGGTGCCCGAGGATGCCGGATGCGGCATCGTGATCTTGCCGCGGTACTTTGGATCGAGAAGATCGAACCACGAAGCAGGCTTGGGCAGGCCGAGCTTCTGGCCCTCGATCGTGTTGAAGCACACGGCCGCCACCCAACCTTCCATGCCGGTGTAGGACGGCGGGTTCGACGGATCGCGGAACGACGGCTTGAGGGCATCGAGGTTCTTCGGTGCATAGGGCTCAAGCATGCCGCGCGCCTTCAACAGCATCGTCGAGGTGACGGCCAGGCCCCAGATCGCGTCGCCGCGCTGCGCATCGCGCTCCGCGAGTATCTTGGCGGTGACCACGCCGGTCGAGTCGCGCAGCCACACGATCTCGAGGTCGCGGTTCTCGGCTTCGAAGGCCTTCTTGAAGTCGTTGATGTTCTCGACCTCGAGGGTCGAATAGACCTGCAAACGCGTGCGCTGCTGTGCGGAAGCAGGCAGAGCGAGGGCGGCCATTGCAACCAGTGCAATCCAGCTTTTCATGGCGCTTAATAGCACGGCTTGCGTTGATCGCACCCGATACGGCCGTTAGGGTCGCGGCCGCGTGAACGCCGCCGTCGACATCAAGATCGAGCGCGCAATGCCCCCTGTGATGCCATGGGCGTTGATCGCGGCGGCGTGCCTGGCCTCCTTCGCCGCCTCGTGCAGCGGCACCACGCGGGCGCCGTTGCTGCTCGACATCGCGCGCGACCTCGACGTGTCGATGCCGCTGGTCGCCAATCTCGTGTCGCTGACCTCGGTCGCCTGGGGTACCGCCTCCGCGATGGGCGGCTGGATGTCGGACCGGTTCGGCCGGCGCATTGTGCTGATCGTGGCGCCGCTCGTGCTCGCCATCACCATGGCGTTGCAGGCCGGTGCCGGCAGCTTTGGCGAAGTCGCCGCCTTTGCCACGCTGGGCGGCCTCGCCTGCGGCTCTTTCATGGGCGTTCTGTTTGCGGAAGTTTCGTCCCATGTTGCCGATCGCCAGCGCGGCCGCGCGCTGGGCTGGGTGATGAGCGGACAATCGTTCGCCCTGCTGCTGGGCGTGCCGCTGGCGGCCGCGGTCGGCTCGTTGACCGGCTGGCGCGGCTGGTTCCTCGGCGTGGCCGGCATCTCGCTGGCGGCGAGCCTCGCGCTGCTTGTCACCGTGCCGAAGGCCGCGGCGCGGCCCGCCGGTACGCAACGCGGCAGCTTCAAGGGCGCTCTGTCGGCGCGCGTGCTGGGGCTCCTGGGGGCCGGCGTGATCGAGCGCGTCTGCTATGGCCTTGCCGCCGTCTACTACGCGACCTTTCTTCAGGTGACCTATCACCTTTCGCTCGCGGGCCTGGCGCTCCCGCTGCTGGTATTCGCGATCGGCAATGTCGTCGGAACCATACTGGGCGGCCAGCTCGCCGATCGGCTCTACGACCGCCTCCTTACTTTCGCGCTGGCCATGGCCGCCTCTGGCTTTTCCGCACTGGCGCTTTTCGTTTGGCATCCCGGTCTCATCGTCTCGGTCGCCTTGGGCTTCGTCTATGTGTTCCTGAACGCGCTGGGCCGGCCGTCGCTGATGGCGAGCTACGCCGCCGTTCCCGAGAAGGAGCGCAACACCGTGATGGGCCTGACCGGCACTGCCGCCAGCGTGGGCTGGATGGGGGCGGCCGGTCTCGGCGCGGCGATGATCAGCCTCGGCGGCTTCGATGGCTTCGGCCCGCTCGGACTGCTGCTCGGGCTCCTGTGCTCGGCAGCGGCATTGTGGTGTCGCCGGCGGAATACTATCTGAGGTTGTTTTACATATAAGAATTGCCCGGTTTATCATCCGGCCATGTTCGACGGCCAACTCCAGAGCCATATCGATCCCAAGGAGCGCCTTGCCCGGCTGCGCCTGGCGCGCAGCGCCCGCATCGGCGCCGTGACCTTCCATGAAGCGCTCGGCCATTTCGGCTCCGCGCGAGCGGCATGCGCTGAACTCTCGACGATCTCTGCCCTCCAGGCCGAGCGCGAGCAGGAGCAGCTGGCCCGCCTCGGCGGTCGCTTCATCGTCTGGGGCGATGCCGCATACCCCTCGGCGTTGGCGGCCCTGCCGGATGCGCCGCCCGTGCTGTCCGCGATCGGCGATCTCGGCCTGCTCGCCCGTCCGGCCCTGGCGATCGTCGGCGCGCGAGACGCCTCGCTGGCGGGCCGGCGCTTCGCCGCCGAGACGGCGGTGGCCCTCGGCGCTGCCGGCTTCGTGATTGCCTCGGGGCTGGCGCGCGGGATCGACGCCGCCGCCCACGAGGCCGCGCTGGCCACCGGGACCGTGGCCGTGCTGGCCGGCGGCATCGACCAGATCTATCCGCCGCAGAATGCCGGGCTGCAGGCACGGATTGCCGCCGAAGGGCTGCTGCTGGCCGAATCATCGCTCGGCACGCCACCCGTCGCCCGTTCCTTCCCGCGCCGCAACCGCATTGTCAGCGGGCTTTCGGCCGGCGTGGTGGTGATCGAGGCCGCCGCCCGCTCGGGCTCCCTGATCACCGCGCACCGGGCCGCCGAACAGGGCCGCGAGGTCTTCGTCGTGCCCGGCTCGCCCATGGACCCGCGACATGAGGGGTCCAATACCCTCATTCGGGACGGGGCTATTTTGACCCGTGGCGCCAACGATATTTTAAGTGTGTTGGGTTTGCCGCACTCCGCCACGCAACCCATTGAGAAACCGAGACAAAAATATCACGACACAGACACTGAAAAGGTGGTCGAGGCCCTGGGGCCCACGCCGACCGAGGTTGACGAACTGGTACGTCGCTGCCAAGTGTCCGCCGCCACCGTTGCGGAGGTCCTGCTCTCACTGGAGCTGGAAGGCCGCTTGGAGAGGCACCGGGGTAACCGAGTATCTCTGATTTAATTCAGTGCTCTAGCTCCGGAACTTAATGTTTTACTGGAGCTGGTTCCGACGATGGACGTAATGGTCGTCGAGTCGCCTTCCAAGGCCAAGACCATTGGGAAATACCTGGGCCCCGGCTACACCGTGCTGGCCTCGTACGGCCATGTCCGCGACCTGCCCCCTAAGGATGGCTCGGTCCGTCCGGACGAAGACTTCGCCATGGACTGGGAAGTCGACAGCGCCTCGCAGAAGCGCGTGGATGCCATCGCCAAGGCGGTCACCAAGGGCGGCAAGCTGCTTCTCGCAACCGATCCGGATCGCGAGGGCGAGGCCATCTCCTGGCATGTGCTGGACATCCTGAATCGCAAGAAGGCGCTGCAGGGCGTCGAAGTAAAGAGAGTCACCTTTAACTCCATCACCAAGCAGTCGGTGCTCGATGCCGTCGCCCACCCGCGCGACCTCGACCAGCCGCTGATCGACGCCTATCTGGCGCGCCGCGCGCTCGACTATCTCGTGGGCTTCAATCTTTCGCCCGTGCTGTGGCGCAAGCTGCCGGGCAGCCGCTCGGCCGGCCGCGTGCAGTCGGTGGCGCTGCGCCTGATCTGCGAGCGCGAGTCCGAGATCGAGGTCTTCAAGAGCCGCGAGTACTGGACGGTCGACGCCATGTTCGGCACGGCCAAGAAGCAGACGCTGAAGGCCCGCCTCACCCATCTCGACGGCCGCAAGCTCGACAAGTTCGACATCGATACCGCCGAGCGCGCCGATCAGGCCAAGAAGGAGATCGAGCGTCGCGCCTTCTCCGTGGCCTCGATCGACCGCCGCCAGGTCCGCCGTAACCCGCCGCCGCCGTTCATCACCTCCACCCTGCAGCAGGAAGCCTCGCGCAAGCTGGGTGTCGGGGCCGCGACGGCGATGCGCATCGCGCAGAAGCTCTACGAAGGCGTCGACATCGGCGGAGAGACCGTCGGCCTCATTACTTATATGCGTACCGACGGCGTGCAGCTCGGGCCCGAGGCGATCGGCCAGACCCGCCGCCTGATCGAGACCAAGTACGGCCAGAGCTACGTGCCGGCGCAGCCGCGCGTCTACACGTCGAAGGCCAAGAACGCCCAGGAAGCGCACGAGGCGATCCGCCCGACCGACCTCTTCCGCCTGCCGCAGGATGTGGCGCAGTACCTGGATAAGGACCAGCAGGGCCTCTACGAGCTGATCTGGAAGCGCACCGTCGCCAGCCAGATGGAAAGCGCCGTGCTCGACCAGGTCACGGTCGACATCGCATCGGGCGACAAGACCGTGCAGCTGCGCACCACCGGCTCGGTCGTGAAATTCCCGGGCTTCCTCACGCTCTACGACGAGAGCCATGACGAGAAGTCCGAGGACGACGAGAACGCCACCATCCTGCCCGACGTGCAGGAAGCCGAGGCGCTCGACCGCCGCGAGGTCATTCCGGAACAACATTTCACCGAGCCGCCGCCGCGCTACTCGGAGGCGAGCCTCGTCAAGAAACTGGAAGAGCTCGGCATCGGCCGGCCGTCGACCTATGCGTCGATCATTGAAGTCCTGCAGCGGCGTAACTATGTGAAGATCGACCGCAAGCGCTTCATTCCCGAAGACCGCGGCCGGATCGTGACTTCCTTCCTGCAGACCTATTTCCCGCGCTACGTCGAATACGGCTTCACCGCCCATCTCGAGGAAGAGCTCGACGACATCTCCAGCGGCAAGACCGAGTGGCACCAGGTGCTGCGCGAGTTCTGGAAGGCCTTCTCCGCCGCCGTCGGCGAGACCAAGGAGCTGCGCGTCCGCGAAGTGCTCGACAAGCTCGACGAGGAGCTGGGTCCGCACTTCTTCCCCGCCAACGACAATCCCGGCGCCAAGAGCCCGCGCGTCTGCCCGTCCTGCGCCGACGGCCGCCTCGGCCTGAAGCTCGGCAAGTTCGGCGCCTTCATCGGCTGCTCGAACTATCCGACCTGCAAGTTCACGCGCAAGCTCGGCATCGTCGATCCCGAGAAGGACGCGCTCTCCGGCGCCAACCTGGGCGAGCCCAAGGTGATGGGCGTCGACGCCGCCACCGGCAAGGAAATCACCCTGCGCAACGGGCCGTACGGCCTTTATCTCCAGATCGGCGTGCTCGAGGGCAAGGAGAAGCCCAAGCGTGCCTCCCTGCTGAAGGGCATGACGCCGGACGAACTCACCTTCGATCAGGCCAAGGCGATCCTGTCGCTGCCGCGCGAACTGGGGCCTCACCCCGAGGACAAGGAAATGGTGCTGGCCGGCGTCGGCCGCTTCGGGCCGTACGTGCGCCACGGGTCGAAGTACAAGTCCATCCCCGCCGACGAAAGCGTGCTCGAGATCGGCATGAACCGCGCCGTCGCCCTTCTGGCCGAAGCCAAGGCGACGGGCCGGGGTCGCGCTGCGATCAAGCCGCTGCGTGTGGTCGGCAATCATCCGGCCGACAATGCGCCGATCGAGATCTATGACGGCCGCTACGGCATGTACGTGAAGCATGGCGGCATCAACGCCACCGTGCCGACCGACCTCAAGCCGGAAGACCTGACCGTCGAACAGGCCGTGTCGCTGCTGGCCGAACGCGCGGCCAAGGGTGGCGGCAAGAAGCCGAAGATCGTGCGCACCAAGAAGGCAACGCCCGCCCCCGCCAACGACGCCGGCGAGAAGCCGAAGGCGGCCAAGAAGAAAGCCGCCCCGAAGAAGAAAACCGTGAAGGCGAAGGCGAAAGCCAAGGCCAAGGACGAGCCGGAGACTCCGCCGCGCACCGGGACAGATGCCTAAGGGCCGCGTCCCGACTCGCGACGAACTCCTGGCGTTCATCAAGGAAAGCTCAACGCCCGTCGGCAAGCGCGAGATCGCGCGCGCCTACGGCATCAAAGGCGACCAGCGCATCGAATTGAAAGCGCTGCTTCGCGACCTGCGCGATTCAGGCGAAATTGCCGCCGACCGCGCCAAGACATTCAAGGACCCAACTGCTCTGACTGACATTACCGTATTGGAAATCACTTCCGTCGACGGCGATGGCCACCTGCTGGCCACGCCGCGACGCCACGACGAAGACAAGGACGGCCCCGCCCCGCGCATCGAGATCGATCCGCATGGATCGAAAGGCAAGCCGGCCCCCGCCGTCGGCGACCGCGTGCTGGCCTCGCTGAAACGGCGCGGCAAGAACGCCTACCAGGCGAAGATCATCCGCCACCTCGGCACCGGGCCGAAGAAGATCCTGGCCCTCTACGAGGAGCCGCCCGGCGGCAACGGCATGGGCCTCGCCACACCGACCGACCGCAAGATGCGCACCGCCTTCGACGTGCGCCCGGGCGACAAGAACGGCGCTCTCCCCGGCGACATCGTCTGGGTCGAGTCGGCCGGCGCCGAACTCTCGCGCCGCGCCAAGGTGCTGGAGCGCATCGGCCCGATGAGCGACCCGCGCACGGTCAGCCTGATCTCGATCGCCGCCAACGACATCCCGGTCGATTTTCCCGAAGCCGCGATCGAGGAGGCCGAAAAAGCCAAGCCCGCGCCGATGGGCGACCGGCTCGACTTGCGGCACGTCCCGCTGGTCACGATCGACGGCGAGGATGCGCGCGACTTCGACGACGCGGTGTTCGCCGAACCCGATCCCGACCATCCGGGCGGCTGGCATCTCTACGTGGCGATCGCCGATGTGTCCTGGTACGTGCGCCCCGACCGACCGCTCGACCGCGCCGCCTACCGCCGCGGCACCTCGGTCTACTTCCCCGACCGGGTCGTGCCGATGCTTCCCGAGGCGATCAGCAACGGCTGGTGCTCGCTGCTGCCGCACGAGGATCGTCCCGTGCTGGTGGCCGAGATGTGGATCGATGCCGAGGGCGAACTCAAGCGTCACAAGTTTCACCGTGCGATGATGCATTCGGCGGCGCGTCTCACCTACAACCGCGTGCAGCGCGCCGCCGACGGCTTCGCGGACGAGGAGATCCTGCCCCTGCTGGGGAAGGTGATCGCTCCGCTCTACGGTGCCTTCAAGGTGCTGCTGGCGGCGCGCGAAAGGCGCGGCGCGCTCGACCTCGATTTGCCGGAACGGCTGGTGAAGTTGGGCGACGACGGCCGCATCGCCGAGATCGGCGTGCGCGAGCGCCTCGACAGCCACAAGCTGATCGAGGAGTTCATGGTGCTGGCCAACGTGGCGGCGGCCCAGGCGCTCGAGCAGCGCCACATGCCCTGCCTGTACCGGGTCCATGACCAGCCCGATCTCGTCAAGGTCGAAGGATTGCGCGAATTCCTCTCGACGCTCGGCATCAAGCTGCCGATCGGCCAGCGCCTGCGGCCGTCCGATCTCAACCGCGTGCTGGGCGACGTCGCGGGCAAGCCGACCTCGCGGCTGGTCAGCGAGACCGTGCTGCGCAGCCAGAGCCAGGCGGTCTACAGCCCCGACAACCACGGCCACTTCGGCCTCGCCCTCGCGCGCTACGCCCACTTCACCTCGCCGATCCGGCGCTATCCCGACCTGCTCGTGCACCGCGCCCTGATCGCGGCGTTCGGTCTCGGCGAAGGTGGCCTGCCGCACGGCGACGCGCCCCGCTTCGTCGAGTTCGGCGAGCATCTCTCAATGTGCGAGCGCCGCGCGGTCGCGGCCGAACGCAACGCCATGGATCGCTACGTCGCCAACTTCATGTCAGCCCACGTCGGCGCGACGTTCGGCGCCCGCATCAGCTCGGTCACGCGCTTCGGCCTGTTCATCACCGTCGACGGTACGGGAGCGGACGGCCTGATCCCGATCCGAAACATCGGCCAGGAATTCTACCGCCACGACGAAGGCCGCCAGCTGCTGATCGGCGAGCGCACCGGCGAGACCTACGGGCTGGGCGACAGGCTCAAGGTCAAGCTGGTCGAGGCCAGCGTCGCCACCGGCGGAATGCTGTTCGACATCGTCGACGTCATCGAAAGGGTCGAGCGGCTCTCCGGTCACACCGGCGGGCGCAGCCGCGACGGCCGCGGCCCCCCGCGTCGTCCGGTCGCGCATCGCGGCCCCCCTCGGGACAAAGGGTCACGCCGACGAAAGTAGGTCGAACGTCCATGTTGGTGACATGAGCGCAATCGCAGCCCCCGACTTCTGGACGTCCATCTTCCGCGGCTGGCGCGGCCGCTGCCCGCGCTGCGGCACCGGTTCGCTGTTCAGCAGCTTCCTGAAGATGCAAAGCACCTGCCCGTCGTGCGGGCTCGCCCTGGAGCCGTACCGCGCCGACGACGCGCCGGCCTATTTCACGATCCTGGCGGTTGGACATGTCGTCGTGCCCATGGTTCTGGCGTTCGAGAAATACGGCGAACAGCCGCCGCTGTGGGCTCACGCGCTGCTGTGGCTGCCGCTGTCGGTCATCCTGGCGCTGCTGCTGCTGCCGCGGATCAAGGGAGCGGTAATTGCACTGCTGTGGACCCAGAATGCGGCCGCGCCGAAGCCCTCGGCCGGGGGATCTGCCCCCCTTTCCTGACCATGGCCGCGCGGCGATCGCCTATGCTATGGTATCCACGCGTTAACTAGTCAGGCGCCGGTGATCTCCTTCTTCCGACACGTTTTTGCCCGTCCGAACCTGTCGCAGGCCCTGGCCCTCGTGGCCGCGTCGCTGGTTGCGTCCTGCGAGACCGGCAGCCGCATATCCGCTCCCGCCGACAACAACCTCGCATCCCAGGCGGGCGTCGAGCGCGTGATCATGACCGCCTATCGCGCGATCGGTGACCGCGCCCTGAGGGAACCGGATTTCCGCACGCTCTCGGTCGAGACCTATCGCGGCTTCGCGTCGGCCGAACCGTCAATGTCCCTGGTGAGCAACGAGACCGGCCTCACCGTGATGCGCAACGGCAAGGCCCTGATCAACCGCCCGGCGCCGGCCAACCCGGCCGATGGCCGTGCCTGGGGCACGGCGATGGCCGAGATCTTCACCGTTTCGGTCGCCGCCTCGCCCACCTTGCGGCAGACGGACCGGCAGGCGTTGACCAAGGGCGCGATGGACGCCACGACCAAGCCGCTCGATCGCAACACCCGCTACGCCGATCCCGAAGAAGCCCGCGACGACCGGTTCCAGCGCGACGGCGGCGGCGGCGTCGGCATCACCGTCGAGCGCACCCCCGAGAAGACGACCGTGATCCGCGCCGTGCAGGACAACTCGCCGGCCGGCCGCGGCGGCATCCAGGCCGGCGACGTGATCGTGTCGATCGACGGCGAGTCGATGTTCGAACGCCCGCTGGCCGACGTCGTGCACAAGCTGCGTGGACAGGTGGGTGCATCCGTCACCCTCACCGTGACGCGTCCGTCGCTCGGCAAGGAAGTCTCGGCGACGTTGAAGCGCAGCCGCATCATCCCGACGACCGTCGAGTACGAACGCCACGGCGACGTGGCCTTGATCCGCCTGACGGGCTTCAACAGCGCCACGGACGAAAGCCTGCGCCAGATTCTCGACAGGGCGCGCGGCGAGATCGGCCGCGACTTCTCCGGCATCATCCTCGACATGCGCGGCAACCGCGGTGGCCTGCTCGACCAGGCGCAGGATGTCGCCGAGGAATTCATCGGCGACGGCGCCATCTTCGCGACGCAAGGCCGCCATCCCGACAGCCAGCGCGTCTATCGCAGCTCCAGCCGCAAGGCGATCACCCAGCCGATCGTCGTGCTGGTGAACGGCAACTCCGCTTCCGCCGCGGAGATCGTGGCCGCGGCGCTGCAGGATCGCGGCCGCGCGGTCGTGGTCGGCACCACCAGCTACGGCAAGGGCACGGTGCAGACCGTGCTGCGCATGCCCAACGAGGGCGAGCTGATCCTGACCTGGTCGCGCCTTCTCGCGCCCTCGGGCTACACCTGGAACGAGCTGGGCGTGATGCCCAACATCTGCACCGCCAAGGTGACCGACGTGAACAAGCTCGGCCCCGAGGTCGATGCCAGCCGCGCCCTGCTGGCCCGCTGGCACGCCGAACGCGAGCCCTCCTCGCAGGAAGTGGCCAACCTGCGCAAGATCTGCCCGCCCGGCGAAGAGAGCCCGGACCGCGACGTCGAGATCGCGAGCCGCGTCCTGCGCGACCCGGTGCTCTATGCCCAGGCCGTGAAGAGCGGCGCCGTAGACCAGGCTGCCCGCCAATAGCCCTTTTCGGCCGCTTGACACCGCAGTTTGGGCGACTAATTTGCCGCCCTCTTAGGAATTCGCCCTACAGGGCTCAAGGACAAAGACCATGGCCAAGCCGACCTCGATCCTCATCAAGATGGTGTCCAGCGCCGACACCGGCTTTTACTACGTGACCAAGAAGAACCCGCGCACCAAGACCGAGAAGCTCGAACTCAAGAAGTACGATCCGGTCGCGCGCAAGCACGTCGTCTTCAAGGAATCGAAGATCAAGTAACCATCGGCGGCCTCGTCGCTG
>CAIWTJ010000178.1 GCA_903915535.1 Enhydrobacter aerosaccus | reverse complement strand
TGGGTGGATTCCTGCTGGTCGGCGCCGGTCTCGGACTGGGCTGGTACCTTTTCTACCGACCGATCGTGAACGTGGCCGTGCAGCTGCCGGCCCCTCCGGCGCCGTCCGCCCCCGCGGGCCCCGACGCCGCGGCGGTCAAGGCGCTCGAGGACCAGATCGACAAGCAGAAGGTCGCCAACAAGCAGATCGAGGATCAGATCGCGGCCCTCAAGGATCGCCTGCGCGCCGACGTCTGCACGGCCAAGGATCCCGGCGGCAAGGGCGGCATCCCCCAGCAGTCGCCGATGCCCCCCGGCGAAGGCCGGAAAATCTAATCTCCCGGCGAAGGCCGGAAAATCTAATTACTTGGGAAGAGCGTCGAGCGCTTTCTTGGCCTCGGCGTCGTTCTGCGCGACGGCCTGTTCCAGCCATGTCCGGGCCTTTGCCGGATCGGCGGCGAGGCCCGCGCCGCCCTTGGCGAGGAGCATTCCATATTTGCGCTGGGCCTCGACATTGCCCGCCAGTGCCGCACGCTCGTACCAGTCGGCGGCGCGCGGGCCGTCGGGCGTGAAGCCCTTCTTGGCCGGCAGGGTCGGATCGTAGAAGCCCGCGACTTCGAGCTCGGCCTGCGGATTGCCGGCTTCCGCCGCCGCGCGCCAGATCAGGAAGGCTTCGGGCAGGTCGCCGCCCTGCGCATACTGCTTGGCGCGCGCGAGCAGCGCGTCGGGCGCGGGCTTGGTCGCGAGATATTCCTCGACCGCCATGCGCGCGGATTTCTTCGGCGGTTCCGGCGCCGGCTTGGGCGGCGGTGCAGGAGCAGGGGCCGGTGTGGGCTCCGGGGCCGGCGGCGCCGTCGCGGTTTCGACGGGAGCTGGCGCCGCAGCGGGCGGCGTCCCGGCGATCAGGCTTTCGAGCTGCTGGCGGTGGAACAGGTAGGCGTAAACGCCACCCGCGACCAGGATCACCAGCACGATCATGGTGATCAGCCATGTGCCGCCGTTGGAGCGCGGCGGCGGGAGCGGTTCGGCCTCGGGCAGGCGCGGCGGCAGTTCGGGAGCGGACAGCACGAGAGGCGGCGGCAGTTCCGGCTCGATTTCCACGGGCGGCGGCTCGACCTTCGGCGCGGCGCGGCGCAGGCGCACCAGATCGTCGGTGCCGCGCGCCGACGGATCGACGGCGCCGGAGGTCAGCATCTGCGGCCATGCGATGACCGTCGAGCCCACGACGCCGATGTCGGGTTCCCTGACCCTGAGGCGGACGGTAGAGGTGCCGGCGAGCAGGTCGCAGATCTCCGGCCCGAGATGGAATTCCAGCGCGCCCTGAACGCGCTCGACGTGTGCCGGCATCAGCCAGGCCTCGGTGCGGCGCCAGCCGTCGTCGGCGAGGTGCGAGTCCGGCCCCTGCTGGCGTTGCAGCGAGAGCGCGAGACCGTCGGCTGGCGCGTCCAGATCCGACACGCGCAGGATCGCGTGACCGGGCTCGGGCTGCGGCAGGACGATGGCGCGCATCGGCATCGCGAAGCCCTAAGCCGCCACGGCGCGCAGGATGACGCCCAGCCGCTCGTTCTGCTCGGCCGTGATCTCGCGGCCGCCTTCGTAACCGATATTGTCCATGGCGAGCTGGAGGAACGCGCGCATCCAGTCGCGGCAGTAGTCGGCATAGATTGAGCCCGGCTCCTCGGTGAGCGCCGGTGCGCCGTTGACCGGTGCCGGCCCTTCGAACACCCGCCGCGTGGGCGCATTGGGCGGCAGGCCGGGGCGCTGCTCGAGCGGCAGCTTGTCGAAGCCCAGCGCGCTCACATAGCCGTTCAGCGCCGAAGACGCCGTGCGGACCTGGCGCTCGGCGATGTCCTCCCACTTGGCATTGGCGGCGTTCTCCAGCGCCCGCACATCGGCGGAAAGCTGGTCGATCAGCTTCTGGCGATGGGCGCCCACCACCAGCTCGTCGATCAGCCAGCCGAGGTGCTGGCGGTCGACGCCGAAGTGCGACAGCGCTTTGTCGTCGGCGCCAATGCGGCGCATGTTTTCCAGCCAGTATTCGGCGGCCTCGCGCGCGAAGCGTTCGGCGCGGTCTTCCAGTACGCCGGAGGGCGCTGCGGCGGCGCCGGCATCGTCGCCGAACACGTCGGCGAAGATCGCGCCGAGATCGACCGAGGCGCCGGTCGATTGGGCCGCCTGATTTGCAGGCTTGCCGGCCTTGCCCTGGGCCTGGTCGTCCGCCGCGCGGGCGTTGGCGATGCGGAAATAGATGTCGCGCAAGGCCCCGTCGCCCACCTGCAGCGCCGCCACGAGCTGACCGAAGAGCTGGTGCTGGATGCAGGTCGAAAGCCCGCGCAGCACGGTCTGCACGAGATCGCGCTTCTTGGTGCGCGCGTCGCCGTCGTCGGCGCTGTGGAAACCGGCAAGCCGGTCGACCAGGCGACGCATCTGGATCTCGAGCTGGCCGCGCACCTGTGCGCGCTTGATCGCGGGATCGCACACCGGCGTCAGGCAATTCACCAGATAGCCGACGCCGCCGTCGTTGGGGCGGAACGCCTCGTCCCAGGCCTTGGCCGGGTTGGCGAAGTGACGCCGGACTTCCAGGTTCTCGACGAAGTGGCTGCGCAGCTCGACGGCGCGACTGGCGAAGGCCTCGGCGATGCCGGTTTCGCGGCCGCCTTCATAGTCCATCAGCCGTTCGTCGATGACCGTGGGATTGCGCAGCCAGAAGCTGTTGTCGAACGGCTTGCCGTTCCAGTTGGCCGGCCACTCGCCACGGAAGTTGTTGACCAGCGAGTTGCCGATACGCGCGCTCCAGCGCAGCCGGCGCGATTCCTCGGTCTCGCCCGCCTTCTGCTCGAACTCTCGGTCCATCTTGGTCAGCACGAGGAACAGCGCGTTCTTCTGCTTGGCGCGGTCCGCCGGCGTGGCGCCGATGGTCTGGTCGATCCACGCAGTCATCATGTCGGAGAGATCGCGGACTTCCTGGTTGCCGTCGGGAATGCACAGCAGGATCGCCGACAGCTCGCGCTCGGCGGAGTAGCGCTGAAAGAGATAGGCGACCTTGCCGCGCAGCAGCAGCTCGCGCAGCGGGTTGGCGCCTTCGGCCACACCCTTGGCCTTGGCGACATCCTCGAGGTTGGCAAGCTTGAGGCGCGAGCGGGCGCCCGGGAAGTCGAGCAGGTCGGTGTGGTCGAAGAAGTCCCACGGCTTCTCGTCGATCGCGACCGACAGTTCGGCGGTCAGCGCGCAGACCAGCGAGCGCGGCAGCCGCGCGTCGGGCGAACTCTTGTGGTCGGCCTGCTTGGGCCGCACGAGCAGGGTGTCGGCTGCGTCCGCGCCGAGCTTGTCGAGGGTGAGCACGTCGACGATGCTTTTCTCGCGCGGGATCAGCGCATCCATGCCGAGCAGCGCCTCGGGCGCGTGGCTGAGCTTCTGCAGTCCGTCGTAGAGCGTCAGATAGAGATCGGTGAAGGGCTGGAAGTCGTACCACAGCACCGACCACAGCCGCGCGCGGTCCTGGCCCGACAGGCGCGGCGCCAGCTCGATCGCCTCGCGCCAGTATTCGGTGCGCAGCTCGGCGGTGATGCCGGCGAAGAACGTGTCGAAATACTCGATCAGGTCGAGCACGTCGTCGCCGTCGAGGTCGCCCGGCGGCGTCGGCAATGCCTTGGCGCGCAGCTCCGCGAGGCGCTTGCGGATGGCCTCGCCGTCGGGCCGCTCGAAGGCGGCCTTCTGGTGGTCGAAGTCCATCAGGAACGAGTTGCCCAGGATCTTCACGATGTCGGTCTGGGTCAGCAGCCGCACGCGCACCGGGAAGTCCGGCGCCACGTCGCTCAGGCCCAGACCGAAGCGCGTGACGAGGCCGGTCGACTCGCGATTGCCCGGCGGATTGATCTCGCGCAGGAAGTCGTAGGTCTTGTCGGCAAAGCGCGCCTGCAGCGGACGGCCGTCGCGGCTCGCCAGGATCGACACGAGATAGGATTTGCCGGCCTGGCTGGGGCCGAACACGCCCACGCACATGCGGCGCCGCGCGGCGCGCGCCAGCTTGCGGCTCTGGTTGCGCACCTTCTGGAGTTCGCTGATCAGCGACGGTGCTTGTTGCGCCACGGTCGGCGACTGCGCCGCGGCGCCCTTCAACCAGCCCACGCCCTCGCTCGCGGAGACGGCCAGTGCCTCGCAGTCCTGGGCAAGTTTGAGATCGACGGTGTCCATTGTTCGTTAACCTGTCTTGAGCATGCCGGTGTCGAGCCAGTAGCCCTCACGGCGCGGCAGCGTTTGAAGACGTAGCGTGAGCCGATCGAGAGCCACGGCGCGGCCATCCCGGTTGGTC
>CAIWTJ010000177.1 GCA_903915535.1 Enhydrobacter aerosaccus | reverse complement strand
GCGCTGCACGCCCTCGCGGCTCACGTCGCCGCCGCCGCGGAACTCCGAGCGCGCGGTGATCTTGTCGATCTCGTCGATGAAGACGATGCCGTTCTGCTCGACCATCTCGCGCGCCTCGCGGATCACGCGCTCCTGGTCGAGCATCTTGTCGCTCTCTTCCTTGATCAGGATCTCGTGGCTCTGCGCCACCGTCATCTTGCGCTTCTTGGTGCGCCCGCCGAACGCCTTGCCCAGCATGTCGCCGATGTTGATCATGCCGACCGACGCGCCCGGCTGGCCCGGCACCTCGAACTGCATCGGCGCGCCCGCGTCGGCGACCTCGACCTCGATCTCGCGATCGTTCAGCTCGCCGCCGCGCAGCTTGTGGCGGAAGCGGAGCTTGGTGTCCTCGCTGGCGGTGGGTCCGCACAGCGCGTCGATCACGCGATCCTCGGCTGCCATCTCGGCCTTGGCCTTCACGTCCTTGCGCAGCTGCTCGCGCGCCATCTCGATCGCCACCTCCATCAGGTCGCGCGCGATCTGCTCGACGTCGCGGCCGACGTAGCCGACCTCGGTGAACTTGGTCGCCTCGACCTTGAGGAACGGCGCATTGGCGAGCTTGGCCAGGCGGCGCGCGATCTCGGTCTTGCCGCAGCCGGTCGGGCCGATCATCAGGATGTTCTTGGGCAGCACCTCTTCGCGCAGCGCCTCGGGCAGCTGCAGGCGGCGCCAGCGGTTGCGCAGCGCGATGGCGACGGCGCGCTTGGCGTCCTGCTGGCCGACGATGTGCTTGTCGAGTTCGGAGACGATCTCGCGCGGGGAAAAATCGTTGGCCATGTCTTCAGAGTTTCTCGATCACGAGGTTGCCGTTGGTGTAGACGCAGATTTCCGCGGCGATCTTCATCGATTTGCGCGCGATCGCTTCCGCATCGAGACCGTCGACGTCGATCAGCGCGCGGGCTGCCGACAGCGCATAGTTGCCGCCCGAGCCGATGGCGATGATGCCGCCCTCGGGCTCCAGCACGTCGCCGGTGCCCGAGAGCAGCAGCGACACGTCCTTGTCGGCCACCGCCATCATCGCCTCGAGGCGCCGCAGGTAGCGGTCGGTGCGCCAGTCCTTGGCCAGTTCGATCGCCGCGCGCAGAAGCTGGCCGGGGTGGCGCTCGAGCTTGGCTTCGAGCCGCTCGAACAGCGTGAAGGCATCGGCGGTGGCGCCGGCGAAACCGGCCAGGATGTCGCCATTGCCCAGGCGCCGGACCTTGCGGGCATTGGACTTGACGATGGTCTGGCCCATCGAGACCTGGCCGTCGCCCGCCATCACGACCTGGCCGCCCTTGCGGACCGACAGGATGGTTGTGGCGTGCCAGCCGGGGAAGGACGAATTTTCGGAGGAAGACATCGTGGCTAGATAGTCATTTGTGGGGGCAAATCAATCAGTTCTCATGCTTACGGGACCGCGGACCTCCAAGTCCGCTCATGATCATGAGAAGAGCGGACCTGGAGGTCCGCGGTCCCGTAGGAGCATGACGAGCGGCCGCAAGGCGGGTTAACTTCCGCGCCATGAGCACAGATACCTCCTCGGGCGCCCCCATCGTCATCGTCGGCGCCGGCATCGTCGGCACCGCCACCGCACGCGCCCTGCAGAGAGCCGGCCACAAGGTCACGCTGCTCGACAGCGACGAGCCCGGAAAGGCCACGTCCTTCGGCAATGCCGGCTATCTGTCGGTCGACAGCCTGATCCCGATGGCCAGGCCCGCGACGCTGAAGAAGGTGCCCAAGATGCTGATGGATCGCGACGGTCCGCTCACGGTCCATCGCCCCAGCATCCCGTACCTCCTGCCCTGGATGGCGCGTTTCGCGCTCGCCTCTATGAACCCCGCCGAGGTCGAGAAGGGCAAGACCATGTTCAAGGCGCTGATGATCGAGGCCGACGTCGCATGGAAGGCGGAGATCCAGTCGTCGGGCCTGGGCGAGCTCTTCCGGACAAAGGGCTGCCTCTACGTCTACGAGAGCGAGCAGGCCTTCCAGGACACCGACGAGATGCGCGGCCTGCAGCAGGGCAAGGGCACCGAGTTCGAGGTGGTGAGCGGCGACCGCGCGCGCGAGCTGGCGCCGGGGCTGAGCGCCACCGTGGTGCGCGGCATCTACTATCCAAACAACACGCACACCATCAATCCGTACAGCGTGGTGGCCACGCTGGCCGAACGCTTCGTGAGCGAAGGCGGCACGATCCTGCGCGGCCGCGTGCGCGGCTTTGCGCGCGACGGCAATCGCGTGACGGCGGTGAAGCTCACCGACAGCGAGCTGCCGGCGAGTGCCGTCGTGATCTCGGCCGGCCGCGCTTCGGGCGAGCTGACGCGGCTGCTGGGATTCAATGCGCCGCTGGTGGCCGAGCGCGGCTATCACGTGATGGTGGCGCCGGACAACGTGCGCTTCGAGCTGCCGGTGAGCCCGCCCGAGCGCGGCCTGTTCTTCACGCCGATGGCCGAGGGTCTGCGCATCGCGGGCACCGTCGAGCTGGCGGCACCGCACCAGCCGCCGTCGTGGCATCGCGCCGACCTGCTGGTGAAGCATCTGAAGGCGATCTTCCCCGGCGCAGGCGGCCCCGAGATCAGCCGCTGGATCGGCGAGCGCCCGACGCTCCCCGACTTCCGCCCCGCCATCGGCCGCGCGCCGCGCCTGGCCAACGTCTACTGCGGCTACGGCCACCAGCATCTCGGCCTCACGCTCGCGACCGCGACCGGCCGCCTGCTGGCGCGCCAGATCGAGGGCGAGACGCTGCCGGCCGATCTGGCCGGCTGCGACCCTGGCCGCTTCGGCTGAGATTTTCACGCGACACGACAGATCGATAGGGAGGACCCGTGGGACAGCATCAGCAGCTCGCCATCGTGGAGGCGATCGCCGACGTCATGACATCCGGTGAAGAAGGCGAGACGCTCTGTTGCACGCTCGACAGCCATGACGGCGAGGGCAACGAAGTGTCCATCGAGGTGATGCAGGACTCGATCAACATCACGCCCTACGCCTATTCGGACGATCCGCTCGAGCGGCTGGAGACCTGCGGCGCGCTGGAAGACCTCGAGGATCTCGACCTCGAAGTGGTCGACTGGGAAGCCGAAAGCTACGCGCTGATCGGTATCGAAGGGCTCGAGCTCGCCGAGGTCGCCCAGCTCGTCGACAGGATCTTCATCAAGCTGCTGGGCTGCAATGAGAACTACAGCCCCTCCGCCTCGACGGAAGACGTGGAAGACTAGGGACGACTATTTCGGCCCCACCGCCAGCGACGGCGGCAGGCTGGACGGCAGCTTGCCGAGCGCGTGCAAAGCCGCCTGCATGCCGACGATGTAGCCGTAGGGGCCCATGCCGCAGATCACGGCCTTGACCGCCGCGGAGAGCTTCGAGTGGCGGTGCATCTCGTCGCGCGCGTGGATGTTGGAGACGTGGACCTCGATGATCGGGCCCTCGAAGGTCTTGAGCACGTCGAACAGCGCCACCGAGGTGAAGGAATAGCCGGCAGGATTGAAGATCAGCGCGTCGCATTCCTTGCGCGCGGCCTGGATATGGTCGACCAGCACGCCCTCGTGGTTCGATTGATGGAACGCGAGCGAGCAGCCAGCAAAGCGCGCGAACTCCTCGCAGCTCGCCTGGATCGAGTCGAGCGTGGTGGCGCCATAGATGTGCGGCTCGCGCACGCCCAGCAGGTTGAGGTTGGGGCCGTTCAGCACCATCAGTCGGGCAGCTCTCTGGGCAGTCATGTCATTATCCTTCTTGTCAGCCGCTGAACCATTTCGCGGGCCCCATCACCAGCCAGGGGAAGAGCACCAGCAGCAGCAGCACGATCAGCTGGGCGATCATGAAGGGCCAGACGCCCTTGATGATGTCCTCCATGCTGATGCGCGACACCCCGCAGACGACGTTCAGCACCACGCCGACCGGCGGGGTGATCAGGCCGATCGCGTTGTTGATGATGAACAGCACGCCGAAATAGACCGGGTCGATGCCTGCCTGCTTGATCACCGGCATCAGGATCGGCGTCAGGATCAGGATGGTGGGCGTCATGTCGAGCGCGGTGCCCACGATCACCACGACGACCATGATCGCCAGCATCAGCAGGGTCGGGTTGCCCATGAAGGGCTGCACCAGGTCCACGACCTGATGGGAGATCTCGGCCACCGTGATCAGCCACGACGAGACCAGCGCCGCCGCGACCAGGAACATCACGACGGCGGTGCTGAGCGCCGCCGAGACGAAGACCTCGTAGAGCTGCGACCATTTCAGTTCGCGGTAGACGCAGGTCGCCACGAACAGGG
>CAIWTJ010000176.1 GCA_903915535.1 Enhydrobacter aerosaccus | reverse complement strand
GGCGGATCCGTCCGACCATCGGCTATTTCAGGATTGCCAGCACGGCTTCGGGCGGGCGACCGATCGCGGCCTTCTTTCCGGACACCACGATGGGCCGCTGCAGCAGGATCGGGTGCGCCACGATCGCCTTGGCGATATCGGTCTTGGTGAGATCGGCTTTCTTCATCTTGAGCGCCTTGAACTCCGGTTCGCCGTCGCGGATCAGCGCCGTCGCATCGCCGCCGACCTGGGCGATCAGCGCTTCGACCTCGGCCTTGCTGGGCGGCTGCTTGAGATACTCGCGCACCGTCGGTTCTATTCCCTTCGACTGCAGGAGCTCGAGGGTCTGCCGCGATTTGGTGCAGCGCGGATTGTGCCAGATCGTGATGGTCATGCGCGAACCATGGCGAGGCGTTCAGCGCTCGTCCAGTGCATCGACGTCGACTGCATCGATCACCTTTTTGGCAAGTTGGTAGTCGAAGCCGCCGCGCGCCATCGCCGCGAGGTCCTTGGCACGACGGTCCTTGCGGTCTTTCTCGATCCGGAAAGGTCCGAGCTTACGCCTGCGTGCAAGCGAGATCGCCGCGGTGAGTTCGCGTTTGCGGGGATCGAGGTCGAGTTCCTCGTCGAGCCCAGCCATGGCCTTGTCGAGCGTCTCGCGATCGACGCCGGCATGTTGGAGTTTCTGGCGCGTCAGTTTGGTCGAGCTCCCGCGCCGGTGCAGCGACCGCGCCTTGGTCTGGGCGAAAGCCTTGTCGTCGATCATGCCGGCGTCGACGAATTTCTGGACGATGGAAGCGATCGCCTGCTGCACGTTGTCCATGATTGGCGCCTGCAGCATCTCGGCCTTGCGCACTCTTCGGTTCAGCACGCGGCGCAATCCCTCGGCCGTGCTCGGGTAGCGCTCGAGATAGAACGTCGCCGCGTTCTGCAGGTATTTCGCCGTGATCGGACGCGCGACTTTCTTCAACGTCAGCCCTTCAACGGGATGCCGACCATCGCCTCAAGTTCCGCGATGGCAACGTCGGGATCTCCGACCTTGATCGTGCGCATGCCCATGGCGCGTGCGGGCTTCAGATTGATGCCGAGATCGTCGAGATAGATACAGTGCTCGGGCGCGACGCCCAATTGATCGCAGGCGTGGCGGTAGATGCGCGGATCGGGCTTGCGCCAACCCAATCTGCTCGATTCGAAGACATGCTCAAAAAGCGTCATTACTTCTGCGACCGCCTTCGCCTTGTCGGGACTGCGCGCCATGCCCGGGCCTTCGCCCGATTTCATATTGTTGGTGATACAGGCGACGCGGAAATGTTTCTTGCAGCGTCGCAGCGCCTCGACCATCTGCGGCCGAATGTCGCCACTTATGGAGCGCAGCACGCGCCAGCCGTCGATCTTGTGGCCGTGTTCGAGCGCCTCTGCCTCGAACAGCGTGACAAAGTCCTGGAGTGGAACTTCGCTTCGTTCCATTTTTGCCCAGGCATTGGTGTCAGGATTGCGCGCATTGAGCCCGCGAATGAAATCTTCGGGCAGATTCGCTTCGCGCTCGTAAGTTCTGAAGGCCTCGAACGGACTCGAGAGGATCACGCCGCCGAAGTCCCAGAGGACGGCGCGGGGACTATTTGCATGGCTCTTATTCATGGTCCTGCGACGGTCTTTACCTTGTTCCTGCCTCAGTCGGCCTCTATCTCACGCCCTCCATAGGCGACGGGCAAAGTCTTTACTACCGTCGGCCAGCACTCCGGTCGGGAATACGGAAATGAGCGATATTGCGGAAATGCCGCGCGGCAACGCCGTGGCAGAGGTGGATCAGATGGTTTCAAACGATGGACGTAACCGCCGCGCAGCGGAAACCCGCCGCAAGGTGATCGAGGCCGCCAAGGCGATGATTGCCGAGACCAGCGTTGCCCCCACCGTGGTCGGCGTAGCCAAGCGGGCCGACGTATCCGTTCGATCGGTTTTCCAGCATTTTGGCGACGTCGAGTCACTTTTCGTAACCGTCGTAGACTCGGTCGGCAAGGATTTGGTCACTCCGCCCACGACCTCCGAAGGCCTGCCGTTGGCCGCCCGGATCGATTCCTTCACCCGGAATATGGCCCAGATTTATGAGCAGATCGTGCCGTTGCGGGTGGCCGCCGGCCAGTTCGTGAACCATCCGGGACTGATGGAGCGTGGGTTGGTCATGCAAAAAAGCCTGCGGGACGCGGCTTTTCGGATTTTCGAGCACGAGTTTGGCCTGTTGAGCGCGCCGGCCAAGGAAGGCCTGGCCGATGCCATTGGGGTCGCCCTCTCGCTGGATGCCTGGATTGTCCTGCGCCGCCAGCACGACCTCAGCTTTGAGCGTGCCGTCGCCGCCTGGCGCCTGACTTTGGGCGCGCTGTTGGCCCATCCGGTCATGCAGGTCGCCGCGGAGTAGTCTGCCCCGTCCCCACCTCGCCAATTGACTTAGCGAGGTTGATCGGGGACTTAAGGGCCCCAAATTCAGGACTATCCACGCGTTATGGCGACCAGCCAGCTTCATGAGGATTTCTCGCGCGAAGAGCACGTCAAAGGCGGTACCGACCGCGGCTTTGGCCTTGTTTTCGCGGGTTTTTTTGCGCTCCTGGCCGGGCTGTCGTGGTGGCGGGGCCATACCGCCTGGCATTACACCCTGCCGATCGCGGCCGCTTTTCTCGTCGTGGCGCTCACCTTCCCCAGGATCCTGGCGCCGCTCAACCGTCTCTGGCTGAAAATCGGCCTGCTGATGTTCAAGGTCGTGAACCCGATCGTCATGGGTTTGCTGTTTTTCGTGACGATCACGCCGATCGGTTTGGTGATGCGCGCGACGGGCAAGGATTTCCTGCGCCTGCGCCTGGACAAGAACGCCAAGAGCTACTGGATCGAGCGCACCCCTCCGGGGCCGCCGCCGCAGTCGATGAAGAATCAGTTCTGATTTAAAATAAGGACGGGGAATATGGGCTCCATCATCGTCGAACTCTGGGCGTTCATGAAGGAACGTAAGAAGTTCTGGCTGCTCCCGATCTTCATCATGATGGTGATCTTCGGCGGCCTGATCGTGCTGACCAAGGGCTCGGCCATCGCGCCATTCATCTACACGCTGTTCTAGGGAGAAGGCTGCTCCATGCGCGTCCTCGGGATCTCGGCTTTCTACCACGACAGCGCAGCGGCGCTGATCGAGGACGGCCATCTCGTGGGCGCGGCGCAGGAGGAGCGCTTCACGCGCAAGAAGCACGACGCGGCCTTCCCCGAGAAGGCGGTCCAGTACTGCCTCGACATCGCCGGGATCAAGATGGCGGATGTCGACTACGTCGCCTTCTACGACAAGCCGTTCCTGAAGTTCGAACGGCTGCTCGAGACCTATCTCGCCTACGCGCCGCGCGGCTTCACTTCCTTCCGTATGGCCATGCCGCTGTGGCTGAAGGAGAAGCTGTTCCAGAAGACCTTGTTGCGCGACGAGATGAAGAAGTGGGAGCCGGACTTCGACTGGCAGAAGCGTCTGCTGTTCGGCGAGCATCATCAGAGCCATGCCGCGTCGGCGTTCTTCCCCTCGCCGTATGAAGAGGCGGCCGTCCTGTGCATGGACGGCGTCGGCGAATGGGCGACGACGTCGCTGGCCTTCGGCCAGGGCAACAAGCTGGAGATGCTGAAGGAAATCCACTTTCCGCACTCGCTCGGCCTGCTCTATTCGGCGTTCACCTACTACACCGGCTTCAAGGTCAACTCGGGCGAATACAAGGTCATGGGCCTCGCCCCTTATGGCGAGCCGCGTTTCAAGGACTTGATCCTCGACAAGATCGTCGACCTCAAGGAAGACGGCACGTTCCGCCTCGACCAGAGCTATTTCGACTACTGCACCGGCCTGCGCATGACGAACGACAAGTTCGCCGACCTGTTCGGCGGACCGCGGCGCACGCCCGAGCAGATGCTCGATCAGAAGCACATGGACCTCGCGGCGTCGGTCCAGGCCGTCACCGAGGAAGTCGTCATTCGTCTGGCGCGCTCGGTGCGCAAGGAGACCGGCGCGAAGAACATCTGCCTCGCGGGTGGCGTGGCGCTGAACTGCGTCGCCAATGGCAAGCTGCTGCGCGAGAACATCTTCGACGG
>CAIWTJ010000175.1 GCA_903915535.1 Enhydrobacter aerosaccus | reverse complement strand
GCGCGGATCACGAAGGGCGAGGCGCCCAGCATCAGGAGCGCCACCGCCTTGTCGGGCACATAGAGCGTGAGCGACCACAGGCCGACGGCGACCAGGCAGCCCGCGACGTAGAAGCCCATGCTGCGCCAGCCGATGTGCCGCCACCACTGTCCTTACCGAATACTCCATCCGTGCTGGCGTAAGAGGCGAGATCAGTTAGGCTGAGTTTCAATGATCGCGTTTCTGAGCCTTTTTCTCCATGTCTTGATCTCGCCGTTCAAGACGCAGGCACGGCTGGAAGCCGAGATCGTGCTGCTTCGGCATCAGCTGAACGTGCTGCGCCGGCGGATTCCCTCAAGGCCGAAATTAGGTGCACCCGACCGACTGCTCTTGGTCTGGCTCTATCGACTGTTCCCGTCGGTGCTGAGCGCCGTCACCATTGTCCAGCCAGAGACGATCATCCGGTGGCATCGTATGGGCTTCCGCTTGTACTGGCGCTGGAAGTCGCGCTCGCGTGGCGGTCGACCCAAGGTCCCGCTCGAGATTCGGCGCCTGATCCGAGAGATGAGTCTCGCCAACCGGTGGTGGGGCGCGCCGCGTATCCATGGCGAACTCCTGAAGCTCGGAATCGACGTCGCTCAGTCGACGGTCGCCAAGTACATGGCCAAGAGCGGCCGAGGGCGATCGCAGACCTGGAAGACTTTCCTGCACAATCATACGGCTGGCATTGCCGCCATGGACTTCCTGGTCGTGCCGACAATCGGTTTCAAGCTGCTGTTCGTTCTGGTCATCCTCAGGCACCAGCGCCGGCGATTGATATCCCTCACGGTGACGACCAATCCCACGGCGGAATGGATCGCCCGTCAGATCACCGAGGCCTTCCCGTGGAACGAAGCGCCCGACTATCTCATTCGCGACCGCGACGGGGCCTATGGTCATGCCGTCATCCGGCGTCTTGCTGCCATGGGCATCCGTGATCACCCGACGGCCCCGCGGTCCCCTTGGCAGAATGGGCATGCGGAGAGACTGATCGGTTCGATCCGTCGAGAATGCCTCGATCACATCGTCGTCTTAGGCGAGGGCCATCTGCGCCGGATTCTTACGGCTTATGCTGTCTACTACAACGGGATACGGACACACCTGGTGGTCGCCAAGGATTCGCCGAACCGTAGGTCGGTTCATCGGTTCGGCCAAGTTGTCACGCGACCGATCCTCGGCGGTCTTCACCACGAATACTGTCGGATGTAGTTTCTGGTAGGGACACGTGGAGGAACAGGATTAGAAACGCGATCATTGAAACTTAGCCTACCTGATCTCGCCTCCTACGCCAGCACGGATGGAGTATTTGGTAAGGACAGCCGGTTGCCGTGACTGGCACAATGACACAAAGAAAAAGGCCGAGTCGAGAACAAGGCCGAGTCGAGAACTAGGTGTTCGGCAAGGTATTCAATGCTCAGGACCTTCAGCGCTGTCCAGAGCGCGCCGAATGATCTGCGCAAGGTCGCTCTTGCGGAAGGGTTTACTCAACAGCAACGTTCCTGCGTCGAGCCGGCCATGGTGGCCGAGGGCGTTTTCAGTGTAGCCCGACATGAATACGATCTTGGTCTTCGACCATCTGCGTGCCGCCTCGTCCGCCAAGGCTCTGCCGTTCATCGGACCGGGCATGATGACATCGGTCAACAGGAGATCGTAGGATTGCGACGCTGCGTCAAAGGCCGCAAGACCCGCCGCTCCATCCGGCGCTTCCGATGTGGCGTAGCCCAGGCTCTGCAGCTGATGCACGACAGCAACGCGAACATTTGCTTCGTCCTCGACGACGAGAATCCGTTCGTTTCCGCCTGGCATGAGCGGGCTTTGCTGAACCACCAGGCCCTCTTGCTGCCGATCACTTCTGGGCAAATAGAGTTTGATCGACGTCCCGCGGTCGACCTCGCTATAGATTTTGATATCGCCCTTGGACTGCTTGATAAAGCCATAGACCATACTGAGGCCGAGTCCGGAGCCCTTGCCCATTCCCTTGGTCGTGAAGAATGGCTCGAATACCTGGTTAAGCACGTCTGGTGGCATACCGCCGCCGTTGTCGGTAACGACGACCATGACGTAGTCACCGGCGGCGACGTCAGGATTCCGGGCGACGTAATCCTCATCCAGTGTCGTGTTGATCGTCTCGATGAGTAAACGACCGCCGCCCGGCATGGCGTCGCGGGCGTTGATGCAAAGGTTGACCAGAGCCGACTCGAGTTGGGCGCGGTCGATCTCAACGTTCCAAAGATCGTCGGCGAGCACGGACTGTATTTCAATTTGCTCGCCCAGCGCGCGGCGCAGCAGCGCACCGGTGGCAGCCACGAGATCGTTGATATTGATGTGCTGCGGTCGCAGTGCCTGCTTGCGCGAGAATGCCAGCAACTGGCGCGTCAGGTCGGTAGCGCGCTGGACGGCGGCGTTGATCTGCTTAGTGCGTTCCAGGGCCTCGGCATCTAACTTGCTGTCTTCTTGGAGCGATTCGACATTGGCCATGATGACCATGAGAATGTTGTGGAAATCGTGTGCCACACCGCCGGTGAGTTGGCCGACCGCTTCCATCTTCTGGGCCTGCCGCAGCTGGGCCTCCGTGTGCTCGTATTCGGTCATACGGCGCTCCAGGTGCTCCCGGGCAAGTTCAAGTTGGTGGGTCGCCTGGTGTCGCGCGTCCATCTCCTGGCCAAATAGTTCGACCGCGCGCGCTATGTTGCCCAACTGATCCGGTCTGTCCTTGAAGGGAATCGGGCTAGTGAGATCGCCACCGGCGACGGTCAGCATCCGGTTCGTGATGGCTTCCAGCGGCTTGATGACTGTGCGGAGCGCAAGGCCGGTGGCCAGAAGGACTGCGAGGAGTTGGAGCAAGCCAAGCTGCGAGGCCTCCCAGAGAAAATCACGCTGCATGGTCTCCAGACGGGAGCGCGTGAAATACAGCGTGAGCGTGCCAATCCTGCGTTCGGTATTGCCTTCTCTTACGATGATGGGCGCTTCGCTGTGCTCCGCGAGAGTCTTCGCGACATCTTGGCCGCCGACGCTGGCAAAAACACGGCCCGTCTCGTCGAGCACGCGAACGGCTAGAAAATCCGGATCACGGGCTAAGCCTTGGAGTACGACCTCAGTCCCTTCCTTGTTGAGCTTCCATAGCGCATCACTCACCGCGATTGCCTGCTGGCTGCTCGTCTCAATCAGCCGGGCGTTTAGATTCCTCGTCAGGACGGTGCGCCTCTCCTGGATCGAGAGGTAGGTGGACAGCCCGGTAACCACTGCGAGACTGGTCCCGATCCACAGCATCGCCCGGGTGTAGAGGGTCACGGACATATTTCGGGGCCTCTCCGCGGGCGCGGTGCGTACTTAACGATATCAATCATCCGGATACTGATCGCCTAGAATGTCCCTGAACCGGTCCACATAGGGTTTGGCGATACGCAGCAATTCGCCGTCTGCGCGGAGTTCACCGACGCACCGATCGAAATCGGATGCGATTGCCGCGTCCCTAAAGTACAACCGCTGCGGCCCGCTGGCAAAGATTTTGCGAAATACGACCCGACCCAAGGGATTGATATTAGGCTCCAGCCCGGCTCGCGCTCGGTCGCGCAGCGTCATAATGAAGTGGGCCGTGATTAGCCCGTCGGCGAGGATCGCATCGGCCCGGTCCGCGAACAGGGGCCGAAGCTGATCGAAGCGATCGGCCCGCATGGCGAAGCTTTTGAATTGCGGCACCTGCGCTTGGATGCCGAGAATCTTGTCCGCTGCCGGAAATGCCACCACGCGCATGGCCTTCAGCTGATTCACGGACACGATCGCTTCAAGGCCGCCGCTGCCGCGCACGGTCGCGCCATCCTGAAGCCGCATGAAGGGCTTGGTCGAGTGGCCGGGAAACGTCTGGTCCGCTTCCGCAGTGGCCAGACCGTCGAACGACGCATCATCGACGTAGTCCTTCCAGTGGCGGCCGAATGGAACCATCGTGAAGCGGACGCGATGCCCGCATTTTTCCAGGCCGGCCCGAACGACGTCGGCGATGCGACCCCGACCGCTCTTGTCGAAATGCGGCGGGATTTCTGGCGCAATCATATGAATTTCGCGGGCCTCGCTCTCGATTACTCCAGTGGCGGCGAGCAACATGGCACTCAGCAAGCGAAGAATGATGCGGGTCTTCATTTGGATCGCTCCGTTGCCGTTGTTGCAGGCAGCGCCACGTACAAAGCTAAACGCGATACTAATGGAATGTCAACGCCGGAGTAAAATTGCATCGGCTGGCCGGAGTAAAAGTACATCACGGCTGATGGCAGGAAGGCCCCCCGCGGGGGGCCTTCCTGCGTCCTCGTTTATTCCTCGGGTGAGCTGTCGGGGATGTCGGTAGCGCGG
>CAIWTJ010000174.1 GCA_903915535.1 Enhydrobacter aerosaccus | reverse complement strand
CCTTGCGGCGCACGATGCGGCAATCCTTGTGGCGCAGCTTCACGGACTTGAGCGAATGACGGATCTTCATGGGCCTAACTCAACAAAAAGCCCCGGCCGAGCCGGGGTGAATTCCAAAAGCGAGCGGAAAATAGGGACCGGGAAGCCCCCCGTCAACCCTATTCCGGGGCGAAATTTCCCAATGATTTAAGCGACTTGGGATATCCTCGCCACCGAAATCGAAAGGAACCCCATGTCCAAGCTTACCCTGGCCCAGGCCAACAAGATCATCGAGGCGGCGCTCGCCAACGCCCGTCAGCTTAAGATCAAGCCGCTGGCCGTGGCGGTTCTGGACGATGGCGGGCACATCAAGTCGGTCCAGCGCGAGGACGACGCCACCATGTTCCGGGTCGATGTCGCCGTCGGCAAGGCCTGGGCCTCGGTGTCCATGGGCGCCGCCAGCCGCGTGCTGCTGGGCCGGGCCAAGGAGAACCCGCAGTTCTTCGGCGCCCTTGCGGCGACCGCGAAGGGCAAGTTCCTTCCGCAGACCGGCGCGGTGCTGATCAAGGACAAGGACGGCAACGTGCTGGGCGCGGCGGGCGCCTCGGGTGGCACCGGCGATGAGGACGAGGCCGTGTGCATGGCAGGGATCGCGGCCGCGGGATTGGTTTCGGGCTGATCCCTCCTCTATTGTCCGGCCGCAATTTTAGGGAAGAAACATGTTCGAGCCTGCAGAGCGCCTGAAGAGCGTCAAAGTTTCCGCGTCGTCGGCCATGACCCGCAAGGTGCGCGAACTGCGCGCGCAGGGCGTGAAGATCGTGGGCCTGTCGTCAGGCGAGCCCGACTTCCTGTCGCCACGACATGCGATCGAAGCGGCCTACAAGGCGGCACTGGCGGGCGACACCAAGTATCCGCCGCAGGATGGCACCAAGGCGCTGAAGGAAGCGGTGCAGCGCAAGTTCAAGCGCGAGAACAATCTCGACTACGCGATGGACGAGATCATGGTCTCCAACGGCTCCAAGCAGATCATGTTCGGCGCCACCATGGCGTCGGTTAACCCGGGCGACGAGGTGATCGTGCCCTCACCCGGCTGGATCAGCTATGCCGACCAGATCAAGCTCTGCGGCGGCGTGCCGGTCTCCGTCTCCTGCCCAGAGAACAACCAGTTCAAGCTCCGGCCCGCCGATCTCGATGCGGCGATCACCGAGAAGACAAAATGGGTCGTGCTCAACTTCCCGAACAATCCAACTGGCGCGGTCATGACGCGCGACGAAATCAAGGCGCTGGCCGAAGTGCTGCTGAAGCACCCGAAGGTGCTGATCATGGCCGACGAGATCTACGAGCACCTGACCTATGACGGCCGCAAGCACTGCTCGTTCGCCGACGTCGAGCCGCGGCTGAAGGATCGCACGCTGACCGTGAACGGCGCGTCGAAGGCCTATGCGATGACCGGCTGGCGCGTCGGCTACGCGGGCGGACCGAAGGCGATGATCGCGGCCATGATGAACATGCAGGGCCAGGCGACCGCCGGCGTCTCGACCGTCGGCCAGGCCGCCGTTGCCGCCGCCCTCGACGGGCCGCAGGACATCATCGCGAGCCATGTCGCGGACTATCAGGATCGCCGCAACAAGGTGGTCGGATGGATTCGCGAAGCCAAGGGCATCACCTGCCACATGCCCGAGGGCGCGTTCTACGTGTTCCCCAACATCGCGGGCTGCATCGGCAAGACCACGCCCAAGGGCAAGAAGATCGAGACCGACACGGACTTCGTGACGGCGCTGCTCGAGGAGAGCCACGTCGCCACCGTGCAGGGCGCGGCCTACGGCATGAGCCCCTACTTCCGCATCTCCTACGCGACCGACATGGAGAGCCTGCGCGAAGGCTGCAAGCGCCTCCAGGAATTCTGCGCGGGGCTCAAGTAGGCGCAGTCAGCCATTGTGCGAATGCGCGGATGGTTGACGCCCCGGACCGGTGACGGTCGACGACGGACGGTCGATAGCCTGCGTGGAAGCGCCTATCGCTTCCACATCGCCGCCCGTGCCAGCAGCCGCCGGGCGCGCTCCACCACCGGCAAGTCGATCATGCTGCCTTCAAACGCGACCGCGCCCTCGCCGGCCGCCGCCGCGGCGTCGAAGGCTGCGATCAGGCGTCGCGCGCGATCGATCTCCTCATCCGAGGCGCCGTACTCCTCGTTGATGATCGGCACGTGCGCCGGATGGATGCAGGACGCGGTCGTAAAGCCCAGCGCCCGGCCACGCTTCAGCCCGGCGCGGTAGGACTCGAGATCGTCGATCTTGGCGAGCTGGCCCATCGAGCCCATCGGCAGAATACCGGCGGCGCGGCAAGCCGCGAGCCCCTGCATGGCGTAGACGTACATGGAATCGGCCGACGGGATGGCGCCCAGTTCGGTCGCCATATCTTCGCCGCCCACCGACATGCCGGCCATGCGGGATTCGGCGGCGATCGCGTAGAGATGCGGCAAGGCCGCGGGGCTCTCGATCAGCACGAGGAACCGAGTATGCCCCACCTCCATGCCGAGCGCTTCCTCGCGCGCCGTCACCAGTTCGGCGAGCAGCCGAACATGCTCGGGGCCCATCACCTTGGGCAGCATGAGGCCGGCGACACCCGGCATGACCGACGCGGCGATGTCCGGCACGGCTAGTTCGAGGGGGCGATTGATGCGCACCACGACATCGGCACCATTCCGGGAGACACGCGGCACCGCCGCCGACAAAGCCTTGCGCGCGGCTTCCTTGTTCGCGGGCAGGATCGAGTCTTCGAGGTCGAGGATCAGGGCGTCGGCGCCGCGCGTATGCGCTTTGGCGAGGAAGCGTTCGGAGAGCACCGGAACGAACAGAAGGGAGCGCCAGGCCGGTAGCGGTTTCGTCATCGCATCTTCCCTCCCGCAGCCTGTCCAGGTTCCGCGCCCGGGTGGCGCAGACCCAAAGCCGCACTCGCGGCCATATGCGGCGTGATCATGCGATTGTCCAGCACGACCGAGAGAGCCGTCGATGAGTTTCTTGACGATGCCGATCGAGGCGGAATAGTCGCGCCTCAGCACCGGCCCCAGGACGGCTCCGGGATTGATCGTCGTCAGTTCGAGAGACCCACCTTGATCATTCATCCACGCCCAGACCGTACGCTCGGCGATGGTCTTGGAGCGTTCGTAGGTGGAAGTATCGGCGAGTGCCGTTCGCCAGAGGCCGTCATTCCTCCGGCTCCGTCGAGAAGGCAAGTGGGAAGCCGTTGCTGCGGCTCATGTCCATCGCCTCTGTGGCCTTGCTCTCGGCGACATCGCGCGTGTAGGTCGCCACGACACAGGCGCCCTTCTGGTGCGCCGTCATCATGATCCGATAGGCCTGGTCCTCGGAGGTACGGAACACCGCCTTGAGCACCTGCACGACCCATTCGCGCGGCGTGTAGTCGTCGTTGATCAGGATCACCTTATAGAGCTTGGGCTGCTCGGTCTTGGGTTTGGTGACCGTCTTCGGCTTCAGCACGTCGATGTCACTCATCGAAGGCTCCTATGCGGGCACCGCCACTCTAACGAGATCGTCGAGTTCGCGGTAGTCGGGCAGGGTCGTGTCGATCGCGCGGCCATTGCGGATAACCACGCGGTCCGCCTGGAAGCGCGACAGCATCTCGCCGTAATCGCGCGCCTTGAGCACGATCAGGTCGGCCGACCGGCCACGGCCGATGCGGCCGAAGCGGTCGCCGAGCTGCATGATCTCGGCGGGGATCGAGGTCGCGGCCGCGATCCAGTCGCCATAGGGATGGTCGAGATGGGCGATCTTCACCGCCTGGGTGAAGCTCTCCAGCATGTCGTGGTCGCCGTAGGCATAGAAAGGATCGCGCACATTGTCGCCGCCGATCGCGACGTTGAGGCCGTGTGCCTTCAACTCGTGCAGCAGCGTGACGCCGCGCCAATGCGGCGTCTTGCGTGTGTTTCCACGCGCCTGCAGGTACATGTTCACGGCGGGCAGGCTCACGATGTCGATGCCGGCGTCCTTGCAGGCGTCCATCGTCTCCTGGATGAATTCATCGGTCTGCAGCGCGAGCGCGCAGCAATGGCCCGCGAGGATGCGGCCCTTGAAGCCGCGCTTCACCGCCATGCGCGCGATGCGAATGAGCGTGCGCGCTTCGGGATCGCTCGACTCGTCGACATGCAGATCGAGATCGAGGCCGCGCTCCTCGGCCAGCTTGAAGACGTTTTCCATCGCCTCGTCGAACTCGGGCGGTACCAGCTGCGACACCGGCATCATGAACTTGGTGCCGCTGCCGAGATTGCCCCCCATGTCGGCCACCATGTCGGCGAGCCGTGGCCCGCGCTCGTCGAGGAAGACGTCGATCGCCACGATGGTCGAGGGCTGCAGGTCGACCTTGCCCGCCCACTTCGCGCGCAGCTCCCTCAGCACCGGAAACGTGATGTCGGGCTGTGGCGCCAGCGAATCGAGATGCGTGCGGATCGCCACCACGCCCTTGGCATAGGCGGTGCGGATGCCGAACTCGAGGCGGCGGCGCACGTCCTCGGCCGCCCAGCGCGTCGTGCGGTCGGGACCAGACGCCGCCGCAGCGCCGGTCAGGTCACCGGTTGCGTTGCGCGCGCGATAGACGATGTGGCCCTTGTCGAGGTGGGCGTGGGCATCGAGCATGCCGGGCAGCACCAGCGACTCGTCGAGGTCGGGGCCGAGCGCCGCGTCGAGCGTGCCGGCCTTCGCGACTTCCGCGACCTCGCCACCGTCGATCAGCAGATCGCAGAGCACGAGATCGTCGTGACCGACGGGGCCGGGCGCCGGAACGGTCAGCAGGCTCTTCGGCACGTGCACGCGGCGCAGCGCATAGCGCGAGGTTGTCGGCGTCTGGAAAAAGCCGGTGACGGTCATCTCAGTTTTCCTCCCGGATCTCGCTCTCATGCCAGCGCCGCAGGCAGAGATGCGACAACAGGCTGAGCGCGAGGAACAGCAGGATTCCCGAAAGCGAAATCAATGCCAAAGCCGCGAACATGCGCGGGATCTTGAGCTGGTAGCCCGACTCGAGGATGCGGTAAGCGAGGCCCGATGCCTGGCCGCCGGTGCCGGCCACGAACTCCGCGACCACGGCGCCGATCAGCGACAGGCCGCCGGAGATCTTGAGGCCCGCCAGGAAGTACGGCATCGCCGACGGCAGCTTGAGAAAGGCCATCCGTTGCCACCATCTCGCGCGGTAGAGCTTGAAGAGGTCGACCAGGTTGCGGTCGGCCGAGTTGAGGCCGAGCGTCGTGTTCGACAGGATCGGGAAGAAGGCCACGATCCACGCGCAGATCAGCAGCGACAGGCTGGTGTCGTTGACCCACACGATGATCAGGGGCGCGATCGCCACGATCGGCGTGACCTGCAGAATCACGGCATACGGAAAGAACGAGCGCTCGACCCACTTCGACGCCGAGAACAGCACCGAGAGGGCGACGCCCAACACCACGGCGGCGGCCAGCGCCGCCAGCGCAATGGACATAGTGATCCACCACGACTCCGCCAGCGTCTGCCAATCGCTCACCAGCGTGCGGGCGATGACGATGGGTCCCGGCAGCAGGTACGTCGGGATGGCCAAGACGTCGACGGCGGCTTCCCACCCGCCCAGCAGCAGCAGGCCCAGGATCAGGGGCGGCAGAATTTTACGCATGTGCCATCGACTTCTCGAGCGCGGCAGAGACGCTGCGGCAATGCTCGTTGTAGAGCGGCGAGGTGCGATAGCCCGCGTCGCGCGGATAGGGCGCGTCGACCACGATCTCGCTCTGCACCCTGCCCGGCCGCGACGTCATCACCGCGATGCGCTGCGACAGGAACACGCTTTCGAACACCGAGTGCGTCACGAATACCGCGGTGAACCTGTCGCGCTGCCACAATTCCAGCAGGTCGTTGTTGAGCTTGAAGCGCGTGATCTCGTCGAGCGCCGCGAACGGCTCGTCCATCAGCAGGAGCGTGGGCCGCGTCACCAAGGCACGCGCGATCGACACGCGCATCTTCATGCCGCCCGAGAGCTCGCGCGGATAGGATTTCTCGAAGCCCGCCAGCCCGACGTCGGCCAGTGCCGCCGCCGCCTGCGCCTCGCGTTCCGCGCGCGCGGCACCGGCCAGCCGCAGCGGCAGCACGACATTGTCCAGCGCCGTCGCCCACGGCATCAGGGTCGGCTCCTGGAACACGAACGACAGGCCGTCATGGCCGCCATTCCAGGTGATCGTGCCCGTGCTCGGCTGGGCCAGGCCCGCGATCAGCCGCAACAGGGTGCTCTTGCCGCAGCCCGACGGGCCCAGCAGCGACAGGAACTGGCGCTCCTCGACATCGAGCGTTGCGCCGTCCAGCGCCAGGGTGCCGTTGGCGAAGCGCTTGGAGACGTCCCGGCAGGAGACGATCGATCGCGGCATGGCGGCGATCAGTAGGATTCTTTGAGGAAGCGATCCACCAGCCCGTCGGCGCGGCCACGGTCGGTGAACTGCAGGTGACGCGCCAGGTTGCGCGCCGACGAGGCGAGATAGAAGCGCTCGTACTGCTCGTTGCGGCTGGCGAGCGCGGAGCCCGCGAAATCCCACGCGAGGCGGAACGTCCGGATGCGCTCCTCCGCCGCCATGCCCTTGGCGCCCGGCAGGTAGCGGTCGATCAGCTTGCGCAGATCGGGATCGGCCATTTGCGCGGCACTGGGCGTGGCGAAGACATTGTGCGAGCCGATCAGGCGCAGGATCTCGGCCACCCGCGGCATCCAGATGGGCAAGGTCGAGCGCAGCGCGTGCAGCGGTCCCGGCGCCAGGGTCCACAAGCCGCCCGGCCACTCGCGCGCCTCGGCTTCGGCCGCCACGATCGCGGTGCGCGTGAACTCGGCATAGCTCCAGATCTCGCCGATCAGCCGGTTGGTCTCGGGATCGGCCGCGTTGATGGCGGCCGCCGTGCGCAGCGCCAGCCCCCAGGCGAAGTCGAGCTTCACGGAGGCGCGGATCATCGTCTGCTGCTGCACGTTGGGCGGCCAGCTCGTGGCCATCACGCCGTTGTACGAGGCGAGGTTGCCGTCGATGAACAGCCGCTCGCGCGGCACCTCGACATCGTCGAAGATGACGAACGCATCCTGCTCGTCGAAGCGGCTCGACAGCGGATGGTCGAAGCGGTTGGCGCCCGCGGAGACGCTGTCGCGGCACAGGAACTTCAGTCCCGGCGCGCTCATGGGAATGCAGAAGGACACGGCGTAGTCGTCGGCGCCCTTGGGCAGCGGCGAGGCCGGATAGACCGCGATCTCGTCGGCGAAGGGCGCCAGCGTCGCCAGCACGCGCGCGCCGCGCACGACGATGCCGTTCGCGGTCTCGCCCACCTTGCGCAGCGCCTGCTCATTGCCCGCCTGCGGCGCGTCGCCCGCCGCCTTGTCGACGGTCGGCTGCACGATCGTGTGCGTGAGCGCGATGTCGGCGCGCCGCAGGAACTTCTGGTAGGCAACCAGCCGCTCGTAGCCCGCGCCGTTGCCGTGCGCGCCCCACTCGGCCGGGCTCGCGGCAAAGCCCGCGTAGGTTACGTTCATGTAGTCGGGCGTGCGCCCCATCAGGCCGACGGAATACTCCGACACCTGGCGCAGTGCCTTGCCGCGGCGCGCGAGATCCTCACGGCTTTTCGGCGCGAGGTGACTGACCGCGATCGGCTCGCCGGTCTCGGGATCGGGTGCCAGGCAGATATCGGCGTGCGCGTGTTGCAGGTCGAAGACCTCGGCCAGCGCATGTGCCGCGCCGGTGAGCGCCGGGTGATCGACGACATCCTTCACCCGTTCGCCATCGACCCACACCTCGCGCGGCCCGCGGAGGCCTTTCAGGAACTGCGCGCCCGTCCGTGCCGGCACGGCTCTAGCTCCCGGCTATCAGGTAGTCGAACGCCGCCAGCGCATGCGTGCGCAGCACGTGGTGGAACTCCGCGATGCTGACGGCCTCGTCGATGCCGCCCATGCCCGCGGGCGAGCAGCCGTAGACGAAGCACGGCACGCCGGCGCGGCGCCAGAAGCGCGTGTCGGTGCCGCCCAGGCTCACGATCGGCTGCGGCGGGTAGCCCAGCGCGTCGGCGGCGTTGCGCGTGAGGTGCCCCACCATCTCGTGCGTGGGATCGGACCAGGTCGATTCGGGATTGCCGGCCAGCAGTTCCTCGAACGTCACGCCCTGATGGCGCCTCGCGATCTCGGCCACCTTCGCCATCACCTGGGCGCGCGTGATCCCGACCGGTGGGCGGAAGTCGACGTCGAGCACGCACTCGGCCGGCAGCATGTTGATCTTCACGCCGCCCTGAATCGTGCCGATGTTCACCGAAGTACGCCGCATCACCGCGGCACCTCCCTGCCCCAGCGAGCGATCGGCCGCTTCCATGACTTCGCCGCGCTGCAAGGTCTGGCGCACCGTCTCGGGCTCGTCCGGCACCATCTCCTCGATGGTCTCGAGGTCCTTGATCAGCGATGCCGCGATCTTGGTGGCGCTGGCACTGGTGTGCGGATAGGCGCTATGCCCGCCACGCACCTTGACGCGGAAGCGCAGCCACAGCATCGACTTCTCGCCGAAGCGGATCGTATGGATGCCGCTGGGCTCCGTGTTCAGCACGCAGTCGCCCAGCACTTCGTCGGCACAATTGCGCACCAGCCAGTCGGCGCCCCACTTGCCGCCGGTCTCCTCGTCGGAGACCACCGTGAGCGTGACCTTGCCCGGCAGGTCATCGCGCAGGCGGTGGAGATAGGCGTGCACGAACAGCAGGGCCGTCGTGCCGCACTTCATGTCGACCGTGCCGCGTCCGTAGACACGCCCATCAACGCCATCGTCGACGATATCGCCCGACAGCGGATCGTGCTTCCACACCGAGCGGTCGCCGATCGGGAAGACGTCGAGATGGCCGTTCAGCACGAGGTGCCGGCCTTTGCCCTTCCCCGCGAAGCTGCTGATCAGGTTGGGCATCGTGGCCTGCGGCGCCTCGGTGCGATGCGGCACCTTTTCTTCATCGAGGAAGCGGCGGAAGAAATCGGCCGCCTCGACCGTGTCGCCCGGCGGATTGCAGGTGTCGATGCGCGTGAACGCCTGCAGGAACTGCAGCTGGCGGTCCTTCTCGGTATCCAGCCAGTGCAGCAGTTTCTCGCGGGCGGTCATGCCCTGCCGAACGTCGGCGCGGGGGCTTCGTGCACCACGACGCCGTTCTTGACGACACCCAGGCACGCCGCCCCGCCGATCGCGTAGCAGATGCCGCGCGGATCGGTCGTGTCCCAGACAGCGAGATCGGCCGGCCGGCCCTTGGCGATGCGGCCGGCGCTGTCGGAGAGGCCGAGCGCCCGCGCGCCGTTCACGGTGAAGCCCTTGAGCGCCTCCTCGGCGGTGAGCTTGAACAGGTAGCAGGCGAGATGCATCTGCGAGGCCGGCGACACCGTGGGCGAACTCACCGGATTGGAGTTGGTCGCCAAAGCAATCGGCACGCCGAACTCGCGGAACATCTCGACCGGCGGCTTGCGCGTCTCGTGGAGCGTGAGATGCGCGCCCGCGAGCAGCGTCGCCACTGTTCCCGCCTCCGCCATCGCGCGCACCGACGCGAGCGAGGCGAATTCCAGGTGGTCGGCCGACAGGCCGCCATGCGTGGCGACGAGCCCGCCCACGCCGAAATCCGTGTACTGGTCGGCGTGCGCCTTCACCGGCATGCCGTAGGACTTGGCCTTGGCGTACATCCGGCCCATCTGCTCGTGGGTGAAGCCCACCTTGTCGCAGAAGCCGTCGACCTGATCGACGAGATCCTGCTTCACCGCCTCGGGGATCACCTCGTTGCACATGAAGTCGACATAGTCGTCGCGCCGCCCGGCATATTCGGGCGCGAGGCCGTGCGCGCCGAGAAAGGTCGAGACGACAGTGACTGGCAAATCCTTGCCGAGCGCGCGCGAGATGCGCATCAGGCGCAGCTCGCCGTCCTTGTCGAGGCTGGAGCCCGACTTGCTCTCGACCGTCGTGACGCCGTTGGCGATCAGCCGGCTCATGCGCGCGCGGCTTGCGTCGTAAAGCGCCTGCTCCGACATGGCCCGCGTGCGCTTCACCATCCCGCCGACACCGCCGCCGCGCGCTTCCAGGTCCCAGCGCTGTCCGCCCTCGGACAGCACTTCGAAATCGACCAGCCCCTCTTCGCCGTAGACGATGTGCGTGTGCGGATCGACCAGGCCCGGCGTCACCACTTTTCCCTTGAGGTCCCACACCCGCCCCGCACCGCCGGCCGGCACCTCGGCCGCGCGGCCCACGAAGGCGACCTTGCCGCCGGTAACGCCGATCGCGCCATTCGGCACCAGCCCATAGGGCGTGTCGCCGTCCATTGTGGCGACCACCGCGTTCGTCAGCACAAGATCGAACATTCCCACCTTCCCGAACCTTCCCGACACGTCGGGAAGCCTTCGTTGCTTATGCCATCGACGCTATCCGCGATTCTTCCCGGATTCCACGCCTCCCCCCGGGGTCAGCCGACGGGAACGGTCTCGGCGAGCGGCGGCAGCTTCTCGACCTTGGCGTACCAGGCCTCGAGCTTGGGATGGCCCGGACGCCACGGCTCGTTGGCGTAGCGGAAATCGAGATAGCCCAGCGCGCAGCCGATGGTGATCTCGCCGATCGTGTCGAGGTTGCCCAGCGTATCCGCCTGCTTCTCGAGCACGGCCAGCGCATCCTTCACCTTCTTCTGCTGGAGCGCGATGTAGCTCTTGCGGCCCTCGTCCTGCGGCAGGGGGATCTCGCGGCGGCGCGGCTGGGTGGCATCGAGGATGCCGTCGCCCAGCGACTCCTGGGTCAGCGCCTTCCAGCGCGCCGGACCCGACGCCGGGATCAGCTTGGGCGCCGAGCCCACCGAGTCGAGATACTCGCAGATCACCGGACTGTCGTAGATCGTCGTGCCGTCGTCGAGGATCAGGGTCGGCACCTTGCTGAGCGGATTGTGCTGCAGCAGCGCCGGATCGGTCGTGCCGATCTTGAGATATTCGAGTTTGACGCCGCGCTTGATCGCGGCGGCGGTGCACTTGCGCACGTAGGGGCTGGCGGGCGAGTAGGCGAGCTTCATCTGGGCAAATCCTCTTTCACTTTCGTCGTAACCGAACGTACCGAGAGATCGGACGATTTGCGACGAAGAAAGGTTCCTCAGCCCGAAACAGCCGGCACCGCTGCCCGCAGGCGAGGCGCGGCGAAATCGAGGAACGCCCGCAGTTTGAGCGGCAGCAGCCGGTCGCCGGCATGGATCAGGCTGACCGGCACCGGCGCCGGCTCGAAATCGGCGAGCGCCAATGCCATCGTCCCGGCCTCGAGCGCCGCCGCCACCTGGTAGGAAAAGACGCGCGTGATGCCGAGGCCCGACACGGCCGCGTCGATCGCAGCCTCCGCCGTGTTGACGGCGAGGCGCGAGTGGATCCCCACCGCCTGCTGCGCCTTGCCGGCACCGAACAGCCACTGCTCGGGCGCCTGCAGGCCTTCGAAGGTAACGCAGTCGTGCGCCACGAGATCGGCAGGCGTGCGCGGCCGCCCGCGTTTGCCGAAGTAGCCCGGACTGGCACAGACGACGCGACGGATCTCGCCCACCTTGATCGCCGTCATGCTGCTGTCGGCAAGGGTGCCGATCCGGATCGCGGCGTCGACATGTTCCTCGACGAGATTCATTGTGCGATCGGCCAGCATCAGCCTGATGTCGATCTCGGGATAGGCCTCGAGAAACTTCGTCACGACCGGCAGCACATGCAGGCGGCCGAACACGATGGGCGCGCTCAGGGTCAGATGTCCCTTCGGCGCGCTGTACTCGCCGGTCGCGGCACGCTCGGCTTCACCGACGTCTTCCAGGATGCGCCGGCATGCAGCGATGTAGGCGCGGCCGGCGTCCGTCAGAGCGAGCTGACGGTTCGAGCGCGTGAGCAGCCGTGTCTTGAGATGCGCTTCGAGGTCGGAGACCTTGCGGCTGACGGTAGCGAGCGGCGTGCCGAGCTTGCGGGCGGCCGCCGAAAGGCTGCCGGCGTCGACGGCAGCCACGAGGATCGACATGGAGTCGAGACGGTCCATTTCCACTTTCTGGAAGGGTACTTCCCGACATTACCATCTGCCGCCGGATTTCGGAAGGCACTAGGTTCTGGCCATCGGCCTTCGGGCCTTCAACCAGAAACGGAAAAGCCCATGTCTCGCCTGTCCACGCCCGCCAATATCGCCGACGCCCCCGCCGCTTCCCAGCCGATGCTCGAGGCCGTGAAGAAGCAACTCGGTGTCGTCCCCAACCTGTTCCGGCTGGTCTCCAGCAGCCCGGCGGCGCTGGAAGGCTACCTCGGCCTGTCCGCCGCGCTCGGCAAGGGCGCGCTGCCGCCGCAGACGCGCGAGCGCGTGGCGCTGGCCGTCGCCGAAATCAACGGCTGCGACTATTGCCTGTCGGCCCATACCTATCTCGGCAAGAACCTCGCCAAGCTCGACGACGCCGAGATCACCGCCAATCGCAACGGCGCGTCGAACGACCCCAAGGCGGACGCCGCGGTACGCTTCGCCGCCAAGGTCGTGCGCCTGCGCGGCCACGTCGGCGAGGAAGATGTGCGCGCCGTCAAGGCGGCGGGCTATAGCGACGCCCAGGTGATCGAGATCGTGCTCCACGTCGCCCTCAACACCTGGACGAATTACATCAACGAAGTCGGCAAGACCGAGATCGACTTCCCCGTCGTGACCGCCCGCAAGGCGGCGTAACGACCGGCAATCCACCTCTGCCGGCGACGCTGCGTCGCGTCGCCGGTCCCCTGCCCTTCGAGGATCCCGCCATGACCCGTCCGCCTCTCCCGCCCTTCACCGCCGAGACCGCCCGCCAGAAAGTGCGCCTCGCCGAAGACGGCTGGAACACGCGCGACGCCGCCAAGGTGGCGCTCGCCTACACGCAAGACAGCGTGTGGCGAAACCGCGCCGAGTTCCTTCAGGGACGTCCTGCCATCGAAGCGTTTCTCAGCCGCAAGTGGCAGCGCGAGCTCGACTACCGGCTGATCAAGGAGCTGTGGGCCTTCCACGACAATCGGATCGCCGTGCGCTTCGCCTACGAATGGCGCGACGACAGCGGCAACTGGTTCCGCAGCTACGGCAACGAGAATTGGGAGTTCGACGGCGACGGACTGATGCGCCGTCGCATCGCCAGCATCAACGACCTGCCGATCGCCGAGCAACAGCGCAAGTACCACTGGCCGCTCGGCCGCCGGCCTGACGATCACCCCGGTCTCGGCGACCTGGGACTTTAGGAGACTTTCCATGGATACCCTGACGAGACTCACCACCCCTTCGAGCGACGTTGCCTTCACCCCGTCGGTCAAGGCCGTGCAGACCCGCAAGGGCTCGCGCGACGCCTATGCCCGAATGGAAGCCAAGGGCGGCTTCAACACCCGCATCACGCCGGAGCTGGAGCAGTTCATCGGCGCGCAGACCAGCGTTTTCCTGGCAACGGCCAACACCGAAGGCCAGCCCTACATCCAGCATCGCGGCGGCCCCGCGGGTTTCCTGCACGTGATCAACGACAACACGATCGCCTTCGCCGACTATTCGGGCAATCGGCAGTTCATCACGCAGGGAAACCTCGCGGACAATCCCAAGGCGCATCTCTTCCTGATGGACTACGCCCATCGCCAGCGCGTGAAGATCTGGGGCACCGCCAAGGTCCTGGAAGACGCCGAGGTCACGGCGAGCCTGATGCCGAAGGATTACGCGGCCAGGCCCGAGCAGACGATCCTGTTCACTGTCACGGCCTGGAACGCGAACTGCCCGCAGCATATCCCGCAGCTGCTCCCGGCGGCGGACGTGCAGGCGGCGCTGGAGTCGCGCGACAAGCGGATCGCCGAACTGGAAGCCGAAGTGGCGCGGCTCAAGGCCTAGAGTCTTTCCGACAAAGAGGCGTTCACTTGATTGTCTTCCCTCCCCCGTCTTCGGGGGAGGGTCATGAAGGGAGAGTCTATTTCCGCCGGAAAGACTCTAGCGGCGCGCGTTGCGCCAGAGGCCGATCGAGCGGAAGAGCGGCGGCAGCAGGAGGAGCGCAAATCCCGCCGTCACCAGCGTCGTCACCAGCCCGTTGTTCACGAAGATCCCGAGCGAGCCCTGCGACATCAGCATGGACTGGCGGAAGGCGTCCTCGGCTTTGTCGCCGATCACGATGGCGAGCACGAGGGGCGCCAGCGGATAGTCGAGCTTCTTGAACAGGTAGCCCAGCACGCCGAAGCCCATCATCAGCATGACGTCGAGATAGGAGTTCGACACCGAGTAGGCGCCGACGACGCAGACGTTGAAAATGAGCGGCGCCAGGATGAAGAACGGCAGGCGCATCAGCGCCGCGAAGATCGGCACCGTCAGCAGCACCAGGATCACCGCCACGATGTTGCCGAGGTACATCGAGGCGATCAGGCCCCAGACGAAATCCTTCTGCTCGACGAACAGCGCAGGCCCCGGGTTGAGGCCCCAGATCATCAGGCCGCCCATCATCACCGCGGCCGTGGCCGATCCCGGGATGCCGAGCGACAGCATCGGCAGCAGCGCACTGGTGCCCGCGGCATGGTCCGCCGTCTCGGGCGAGACGATGCCCTCGGCCTCGCCCTTGCCGAAGTTGGCGCGGCGCGGCGACACGCGCTTGGCGATGCCGTAACTCATGAACGATGCGGCCGTCGGTCCGCCCGGCGTGATGCCCATCCAGCAGCCGATCGCGGCACTGCGCAGCAGCGCGACCCAGTGCTTCGGCAGGCCGGCGATTGTCCTGAACAGGGTGCGCCAGTCGATGGTGGAGGACACCGGCTTGGCGTGCAGCTCCTCCTCCACCGCGATCAGGAGCTCGCCGATGCCGAACAGGCCCATGACGGCGACCACGAAGTTGATGCCCTTCACCAGCTCGTCCACGCCCATGGTGAGGCGCACGCTGCCGGAGACGGTGTCCATGCCGATCGCCGCGATGGCAAAGCCGATCGCCAGCGAGACGACGGTCTTCATCGGCGGCGCGCCGCCCACGCCGATGAAGCTCGAGAAGGCCAGGAAATAGACCGCGAAATATTCCGCCGGGCCGAACTGCAACGCCACGCCCGCGATCCACGAGGCGAGGCAGGTGATCAGCACGACGCCGACCAGCGCGCCGAACGCCGCCGACCCGAACGCCGTCGCCAGCGCCTCGGTCGCACGACCGTCGCGCGCCATCGGATATCCGTCGAAGGTCGTGGCGACCGACGAGGGCTCGCCCGGGATGTTGAACAGGATCGAGGTCACCGAGCCGCCGAACAGCGCGCCCCAGTAGATGCTCGACAACAGGATGATGGCCGACACGGGCGCCATGCCGAAGGTGAGCGGCAACAGCAGCGACACACCGTTGGGCGCTCCCAGCCCCGGCAGCACGCCGACCAGGATGCCCAGCAGCACGCCACCGATCATCAGGGCGATGTGCGGCACCGAGATGGCGATCGAAAAGCCGTGCATCAGCGAGTCGAAATTTTCCATGACGGCCTACAGGTCCAGCACGGCGCCGAGCCAGCCGTGCGGCAGCGACACCTGGAACAGGCGTTCGAACACGACATAGAGCGCGACCGACGCCACCACGGCGATGAGCGCCGAGCGCACCGTCGAGAGATGGCTTTGCAGGCGCAGGCTTCCGAACAGATAGAGCACCGCGCCGACATAGATGCCGATCAGCGGGATCAGTGCCACGAAAAGCACCGCCGGCAGGAAGAGCGCTGCCGTCCGTTGCAGCCCCTGGCGCGTGGCCACGATCCCTTTGCCGCGCAGCCAGCCGCGCACGAGATTGTAGAGGCTGGCCACCACGACGATCGTGCCGGTGATGAACGGGAAGGTGCCGGACTCGACGCCGGACTCCGACCAGTCGATGCCGTTATTGAGGCTCGACACCACGACCGCCACGCCGAATGCGCCGGTCAGGATCGCCGTCGCCGCTTCGAGCGTGCGCCGTGAAAGCATTCCGAGAGGCTCCGGTTACTTGACCAGCCAGCCCTCTTCGGTCGCGACCTTCTTCCACTGCTCCAGGTCCTGCATCTCGTACTTGGTGAAGGCATCACCCGACAGGAACGTGTTGGTCTGCACCGACTTCTCGATGAAGTCCTTCCACTCCGGCGTCTGCTGAACCTTCTTCATCAGGTCGACATAGAAGGCCGTCTGCTCGTCCGTGACCTTGAGCGGCAGCCAGATCGTGCGCGGCTGCTGGAACAGCGGAATGTTGAGCCCCTGCTCCTGGCAGGTCGGGATGTCCTGCCAGCCTCGCGTCGCCGTCACCTTGCCCGTGTCGGGCAGGCGCTTGGTGTTGAACACGCAGATCGGGCGCTGCGTGCCGCCCTTCCACTGGCCGACGCTTTCGCTGGGATTGTTGACGTGGCTGTCGACATGACCGCCCGCCAGCTGCACCGCGGCCTCCGCGCCGCTCTTGAACGGCACGTAGATGAACTTGATACCCGCGGCCTTCCCGATCAGGCGCGTGAGCGTCTCGTCGGTATCCTTGGACTGCGCGCCCGCCATCTTCGCGGAACTGCCCTTGGCCTTCATCGCCGCGAGATACTCCTGCACGTTCTTGTAGGGCGCGTCCTGCTTCACCCAGAGCAGGAACTCGTCCTGCACCATGGCCGCGACCGGCGTGAAGTCGGTGTAGTTGAACGCGACCTTCGAGACCAACGGTTGCGACCAGGCATTCGAGGTGCCGAACACCAGGTGGTACGGGTCGCCCGTCAGCGCCTTGGTGTAGGTGAAGCCTTCCGCCCCACTGCCGCCCGGCTTGTTCACGACGACGATCGGCTGGTCGACCAGCTTGTTCTTCACGATCGCGGCCTGCACGGCGCGCGTGAAATTATCGGTACCGCCGCCGGGCCCCGCCGTGCCGATGAACTCGATCGGCTTCGTGGGAGTCCAGGCGCCGGCCTGCGGTGCGATTGCGAACACAGCGACGCCCGCGACCAGGGTCGCGGTGAATTTCACAGTAAAAGACACAGTTTCCTCCGGCTTTATTCTTTATTTGCGGAGGGAGTGTGCACTGGCGCGAAGCCTTTATCTAGGGATCGCTTTCCTCCCCCGAGACGGGGGAGGGAAGAAGGGTTATCCGCCGTACGGCGCGCGATCGGTGACGTATCCCGCAGCGATATCCGCCTTCAGCGCCGCCGCCGGCCGTTTCTTCGGATCGCCGTGGCCGCCGCCACCCGGCGTACCGAGCGAGACAGTGTCGCCTTTGTGGATCACGTACTGCTTCTTGGGGTCCGTGAGCTTGCCGTTGATGTGGAGCTGGCCCGGCGCGCCGTCCTGGCCGCCTTCGATTCCGAAGGCCGGGAAGATCGTGCGTTCGGCGAGGAACGAGACGGCGATCGGCGTGTCGCTGCGGCTTTCGATGAGGATCTCCTGGCCGAGGCCGCCGCGCTGCTTGCCGGGGCCGCCGCTGTCGGGACGCAGCTTCTTGTGATGGAAACGCAGCGGCGCGATGTGTTCGCTGATCTCGATCGAGGTCGACGACACGTTCGACGGCCAGCTGAGGCAAGTGATGCCGTCGCGCAGCGAGTTGCCGCCCATGCCGCCATTGTAGAAGAACATGTTGGCGTAGGGCTTGCCGCCGCCCTTGCCGTCCGGGCGCACGCCCGACTGGTTCATGCCCCACATCGGCGAGCCGCACGCGGCCATCACACGCTCCGGCACGATCTGGCCGAGGCAGCCGAACACCAGCATCGGCACGTAGTGGCCGATCAGCATGCGCGAGCCGCCGGGCGCGGGGAACTGCGGATTGACGATGCAGCCTGGAGGCGCGCTGAGGCTGATTGGCCGGAACGCCCCCTCGTTGTTCGGCAGGTTCGGGCTGGTGCAGACCTTCACGCCGTACATCGCCATCGCCGCCGTGTAGCAGAGTGCGCAGTTGATCGCGCGATCGACCTGGGCGTCGGTGCCGGCGAAATCCATGAAGATCTCGTCGCCCTTGATCGTGAGCTCGAGCTTCATGGTGATCGGCGTTTCCATGATGCCGTCGGTCTTGAGCTCGCTGCGGTAAGTGCCGTCGGGAAGCTCGCGGATGGCGGCCCGCATCGCCGTCTCGCAGCGGCCCTGGATCTCGCGCGCGAGGTCGGTGAGGTCGGCCAGCTGATAGCTGTCCATCAGCACGCGCAGCCGGTCTTCCATCACGTCGAGCGCCACGATCTGGGCATAGAGATCGCCCATCGTCTGGTCGGGCGTGCGCACGTTCTTGCGGATGATCGCGACCAGCGTCTCGTCCGTCTTGCCGGCGGCGATCATCTTCATCGGCGGAATCTGCAGGCCTTCCTCGAAGACCTCGCGCGGTTCGGGGCTCCTGATCTTGCCGCCGATGTCGGGCGCGTGCGCCGTCGTGGCACTGAAGGCGATCAGCTTGCCGTCCTTGAAGATCGGCTTGGCCAGCGTGATGTCGGGCAGATGGCCGGTGCCGAGCCAGATGTCGTTGGTGATCAGCACGTCGCCCGGCTCGAGCTTGTCGGGCGGGAAGAAACGCAGGAAGTGCTTCACCGTCTCGGGCAGCGTGCCGATGAAACTCGGGATGCTCTCGGAGGCCTGGACCAGCGACTGGCCGGTGTCGTCGGTGATGACGCAGGAGAAGTCGTAGCTCTCGCGCACCAGGGTCGAGAAGCTGGTGCGCACCATGGCGACCGCGGCTTCGTCGACGGCGGAGATCAGCCGCCGCCACAGGAGTTCGAGTTCGATGGGATCGAATGTTCTGGTGCTTGAAGGGGCCATTACTTTGCCTCCGCCAGAAT
>CAIWTJ010000173.1 GCA_903915535.1 Enhydrobacter aerosaccus | reverse complement strand
CGAGGACGCCGAGAGGCTGCGCGCCAATCCGAAGCTCGAGGCGACGCGCGCGCGCGGCATCGAGGTCTTGTTGCTCACCGATCCGATCGACGCCTTCTGGACGATGATGCCGTCGGATTTCGAGGGCAAGCCGCTCAAGTCCCTGAGCCAGGGCAATGTCGATCTCGGTCTCGTGCCGCTGCTCGACGCGGCCGCCGACAAGGATCGCAAGTCTGACTCCGAAAGCGATGCGGCGGTGCTGAAAGCCGTAAAGGAGGCGCTGGGTGAGAGTGTATCCGACGTGCGCGCGTCGGGACGACTGACCGACAGCGCGGCGTGCCTTGTCGCCAGTGCGCAGGGACCCGATCGCGAACTGGAGCGATTGCTTGCCCGGCAGAATCGCGGGGCTGCGGCAAAGCCCATCCTCGAGCTCAACATGAGCCACGATCTTGTGCGCGCCCTGGCGACGGCACTCGAGGCCAAGCGCGAACCCGACGTCGCGGACCTCTCGGCGTTGCTGTTCGACCAGGCCCAGATCCTCGACGGCCAGGTGCCTGCCGATCCGTCGGCCTTTGCCCGCCGGCTGAACGCGCTCGTGATGCGGGGCTTGCGGGCCTAGGGAGCAGGGGGAAGAGCCCTTGCAATCGTCTGCCGAAAGGGCCATATGAGCGCCGTCGATAGACGGACAGACGATTTTTGGCCCGCCTCGCATGCCGAGGCCGCCAGTGACCTATGATCCCGAAAACAAGTGCGATTTCGACGGCCTGACCGCCCAATGGGTGCGCGGGCAGCATATCTATGTAGTGAAGGAATATTCCCATGGCTCAGGGAACAGTGAAGTGGTTCAACGCGACGAAGGGCTTCGGATTCATCCAGCCGGATAACGGCGGTGCCGATGCTTTCGTCCATATCAGCGCCGTCGAGCGTGCTGGCATGTCGAACCTGGCCGAAGGCCAGAAGGTCGAGTTCGAACTCGTCTCCGACCGCCGCAGCGGCAAGATGTCGGCTGACAACCTCAAGGCGATCGGCTGATCGCTGGGCTGCCGGCAACGGCGGCCCGTCTTCCGCGCTGCCGCCGACCACGGATGTACTGGCGACCGTGCGGCGCGGAGACACCTAATTCGAGACTGCACGGCCCCACGCTCTCACGAGCGGCGGGGCCGTCGCTTTATCTGCGCCAGTCTTATCTGCGCCAGTCCTTGGGTGCCGGCAGGCCACCGGTGATGTCGATATGGGCGGCATCGGTGCCGACCGGCATTTGCTTGGCGCTGAAGCGCACGTCCAGGGATACACCGCCTTCGGTTTGAAGCCGCAGGTCGCGGCGCCCGAACGCCAGGGCCAGCCGATCCGGATCGAGGCGCAGCTCGCCCGACGCCATCGTCTCGCCCTTGTCGTTGCGAAAGCCGTCGATGTCGTATTCGGCCGAGCCGTAATCCTGGCCGTCGTCGCTGCTGGTCAGTGTGCCCTGGCCGCGCATGGCGCCGAGAAACTGCATTGCTTTGGTTCCTTCCTTGAAGTCGGGAGCCGCAGGTGAATATGGGGATCGCACACGGGATTTGCGAGATGGGCGTCGAATTGGCTGGACACCGCGGCACCGAACGCGCCCGATCAAGAGCATGACCGACAAGCCGATCGATCTCGACAGACGCCGGGGCATGGCCTCGCAACAGGCGACCGATTTGCGCCGCCTCGCCACCGAAGTGGAAGCCGATCGCGAGAACCTGCGGCAGCGGCAGGAAGAGCTCGAGCGCCATCTGCTCACGTCGCCTGCCGAAAACTGGCAACAGGCCGCCGACAAGGCGCGCTACCTGCTGGCTCTTTTCGGGACCGCCTCGGGCGGCGGCGATGCGCGGGTGAAGATCCTGATCGCTGCGGTATTGGCCGACTTCGACCGGTTGGCAGAGCAGGCCTGACCGGCGCAGACTGCGGTCAAGAAAAGCGACGAGCGGAGGATCAAGTGCCCGATCTGTTCGAGATCATGGAAACCACGCGCGCAATGCGGCGTCTCAAGCCCGATCCGGTGCCAGACGAGTTGATTTCGAAGATCCTGCAGGCTGGCACCTGCGCGCCCAACGGCGGCAACATCCAGAAATGGCGCTTCCTCGTGATCAAGGACCGCAAGATCAAGGAAGCGGTCCAGGTCTGGTACAAGAAGGCGTTCGACGAGTGGATCGGCCCGCGCTACCTCAACAGCACGCCACCGCCCGGCACCAATAAAGAGAAGTATCTCCGCCAGCATTCGGCGGTGGAGTACCTGACCGATCACTTCGCCGAGGCGCCCGTCTGGATCGTGGCCTGCGTGGCAGATCCCAAGCCCGACCGTTCGACCGGCGCGTCGATTTATCCCGCTGTCCAGAACATGCTGTTGGCCGCCCGGGCCCTCGGACTGGGTTGCACGCTCACCACGCGCCATCTCTTCTATGAAAAGGAATCCGAAGCGGCGCTCGGTCTGCCGGAAGGCGTGCACTCCTACGCGATCCTTCCGATCGGCTATCCGATGGGCAAGTTCGGTCCCGTGAAGCGTGGTCCGCTGAAGGACATCGTCTACCAGGATCGCTGGGGCGTGCCGTACGGTAAAGCCTGAGCCATGGACTACGATTATATCGTCGTCGGTGCCGGATCGGCCGGCGCCGTCGTCGCGAACCGGCTCTCGGCCGATCCGCGCAACAAGGTGCTGCTGCTCGAAGCCGGGCCCGCGAGTCATCCGTGGTCGCGCGTGCCCGTGGGCTTCGCCAAGCTGATCGCCAATCCCGCGGCGAACTGGCTCTACAGCGCCGAGCCCGAGGCCAACACCAACGGCCGGCGCATTCCAGTGCCGCGCGGCCGCCTGCTGGGCGGTTCGAGTTCGATCAACGGCCTCGCGTTCGTGCGCGGCCAGGCGCAGGACTTCGACACCTGGGCGCAGATGGGCAACCAGGGCTGGAGCTACGAGAGCGTGCTGCCGTACTTCAAGCGCATGGAAAGCTGGGAGGGCGGCGACGATCGCTTTCGCGGCCACGGCGGTCCGCTCAGGATCACCAACCCGCGGCCGACCGATCCGTTCTGCGCCACGGTCATCAAGGCCGCGGCCGAAGTCGGCATCGCGCACAACCCCGACTATAACGGCGCGCGGCAAGACGGCATCGCCATGAGCCAGGCGACGATTTCTTCCGGCCGGCGCATGAGCACGGCGGCCTGCTACCTCGAGCCGATCCGCAAGCGGCCGAATTTGCACATCGAGACCGGCGCGCTGGGCGAAGGCTTGTTGTTCGAGGGCAAGCGCTGCGTTGGCGTGCGCTATTCCATGGGCGGCGGCCGGCGCGAGGCCCGGGCGGCGCGCGAGGTCATCGTGAGCGGCGGCTCGATCAACAGCCCGCAATTGCTCGAACTGTCGGGGATCGGCCAGCCCGAGCGGCTGAAGGCGCTGGGCATCGACGTGCATCACGCGCTGCCCGGCGTCGGCGAGAATCTGCGCGACCACTATGCGCCGCGCACGCGCTGGACCGTGGGCGCGAAGGGGATCACCTATAACGACACCGGTCGCGGCCTCGGCCTGGTCGGGCAAGCGCTGCGCTATGCCTTCACGGGCAAGGGCCTCCTGGGCATGGTGGCGGCGCCGCTGCGCGCCTTCGTGCGCTCGCGCGAAGGACTGGAGGCGCCCGACCTGTTGCTTGGCTGGGTGCCGATGTTCACCGAGGCCGGGCCGAAGGGTCCGAAGATCGCCCGCGAATCCGGTGTCACCTGCTACGCCCATCCGATGCGGCCCGAGAGCAAGGGCCACATCCACATCACCTCGGCCGATCCGGGAAAGCCCCCCGCGATCAACTTCAACTTCCTGTCGGCGGAGGCGGATGCGGCGCTCACCGTGCGCGCGGTGCGCATCGCCCGCGCGATCATGACCGCGTCCGCAATGGCGCCCCTCAAGATCAAGGAAGCAGCGCCCGGCGCGGACAAGGTCGCGGACGACGAGATCCTCGACTGGGTGAAGAAGTCGGCCGAGACGACCTATCATCCGGTCGGTACCTGCAAGATGGGCAACGACGCGATGGCGGTCGTCGATCCTCAGTTGCGCGTTCACGGCATCGCGGGTTTGAGGATCGCCGATGCGTCGATCATGCCGACGCTAACCTCGGGCAACACCAATGCCCCCTCGATCATGATCGGCGAGAAGGCCGCCGATCTGGTGCTGAACGGCTAGAAGAGTGCGGGCAGGGAGGCGCCGCCCACGGCTTCGGCCAGCGCGCCGCTCGTGATCAGGGACGTCGCGTGCTCCATGTCCGGCGCGAAGTAGCGATCGTCGGTGAGCGTCGGCACGTCCTTGCGCAGGAGCGCGCGGGCGGCTTCCAGGCGCGTGCTCGACTTCAGCGGTGCGTGGAAGTCGCAGGCCTGGGCTGCCGTCAGCAGCTCGATGCCGATCACGTTGGCGAGGTTGGCCGTCATCTCGAGCAGCCGGCGCGCGCCGTGTGCGGCCATCGAGACATGGTCTTCCTGGTTGGCCGAGGTCGGGATCGAATCGACGCTGGCAGGATAGGCGCGCTGCTTGTTCTCGGAAACCAGGGCCGCCGCCGTCACCTGCGGGATCATGAAGCCCGAGTTGAGGCCGGGTTTGGGCGTCAGGAACGCGGGCAGTCCCGAGAGCGCAGGATCGACCAGCATCGCGATGCGCCGCTCGGCCAGCGACCCGATCTCGCACAAGGCGACGGCGATCGTGTCGGCGGCGAGCGCCACCGGCTCGGCGTGGAAGTTGCCGCCGGACAAGGCTTCGTCTGTGTCGGGGAAGATCAGCGGATTGTCGACGACGCCGTTGGCCTCATGACCGAGAACAGTTGCAGGCCCCCGCAACGAGTCGAGGCAGGCGCCCATGACCTGGGGTTGGCAGCGCAGGCAATAGGGATCCTGGATGCGATCGTCGCCCACGCGATGGCTTTCGCGGATCGTACTTCCCTGCAGTAGTGCGCGCAGAGCCGCCGCAACCTCGATCTGGCCGGGATGGCGGCGGATCGCGTGGATGCGCGGATCGAACGGCGTGTCGGAGCCCTTGGCGGCATCGGTCGAAAGGGCGCCGGTGACGAGGGCCGCCTGGAAGAGCCGCTCGGCCTCGCTGAGGCCCGCGATCGCGTAGGCTGCCGAGAATTGCGTGCCGTTCAGAAGCGCGAGACCTTCCTTGGCGCCGAGCGTCAACGGCTGGAGTCCGGCGCGCGCCAATCCGGCGGCGGCGGGCATCGTCTGGTTCTCGAAAGTGACCGTGCCCATGCCGATCATCGTCGCCGTCATGTGCGAGAGAGGCGCGAGATCGCCCGAGGCGCCGACCGAGCCTTGCGACGGCACGACCGGCAGCACGTTCCGATCCAGCATGGCGGCCAGCAGGCGCACGGTGGCGACGGTGACGCCGGAATAGCCCTGCGCCAGCGAGGCAATCTTGAGACCCATCATCAGCCGGACGATCGGCTGCGGCATGGCAGGACCGACGCCCGCCGAGTGTGACAGCACGATGTTGCGCTGGAGGGCGGCGAGGTCTTCGGCGGCGATGCGGATGTTGGCGAGCTTTCCGAAGCCGGTGTTGATGCCATAGACCGGCTCGCCGCGGCCCACGATCTTGGCGACCGACGCCGCACTTCTTTCTATCTTCCGCCAGCAGGAGTCCGCGAGAGCGGCCTTGCCGCCGCGATAGAGCTCCGTCCAGGCGCGGAGAGGGACGTTCCCGGGATCGAGGTTCATCCCTCTACTTCAACCACTGTCTCCGGGACGGTGGCAAGCTCTCGGTGAACCATCTTTGCGCGGCCGCGCGTTGGGCAGCCGGCGGCAGGGCGCGGTCGATCCCTTCGACGCGATCGCCCGCCTTGGCGGTGGCGTCGAAGCCTGCCTTCGTCACAAGACCGCCATCTTCCATCGCCTCGGAGCGGTCCGTACCGGAATGCGGCACGAGCAGAAGATCGCGCTCGAGCTTCATGCGGTGCACGCGCGCCCACTCGACGGCGACGGCGTCCCACGGATCGATGTCGGCGTCGACGACCGTCACGCGCTTCACGAGGCTGACGGCCGCGAAGGCGGCGAACACGGCGCGGCGCGCCTGCCCCGGGCGCGGCGCTTCGAGCTGGACCACGATGTCGGTACGGCCGGCGCCGGCTTCGGTGACGGCCACGTCGCGCACGTTGGGCACGACGGCGGCGATCGCGCTCCGGAGGCTGGCCGCGATCGGCAGCGCGCCGAGATAGATGTGCTCGCGGTGATAGCCGGGCTCGATCGCCTGGTAGATCGCATCCTTCGCATGCGTGAGCGCAGAGAAGGTGGCGCGGAAGCCCGGGCCGTAGCTCTCGTACATGCCGTGATATTCCGAGACGAAGCCTTCTTCGAGTGGCTGGCGCGCATCGATCGTGCCTTCGAGCACGATCTCGGCGTCGGCCGGCACCATCAGATCCACGGTCCTGGCCTTCACGACATTGACCGGTGCGCCGAGCAGGCTGCCGGCACACTCGAGTTCGTCGTCGCCCACGCCGAGATAGAGACAGGCGGCGAGCTGGATCGCGGGATGGGCGCCGATCACGACCGCGATCTCCAGCGCCTTGCCCGCCTCGGCGGCACGGCGGGAGAACAGGGCGAGATGGTGATTGGGCGCGATGCCCACCATCGCGGTCTTGCCGTCGTGGATCGCGAAGCGCGCGAAGGAGGCGTTGCCTTTGCCGGTCTGCGGATCGCGGGCCAGGATGACGCCCGCGGTGATGTAGTGCCGTTCCTCGCGCTCGAAGAAGCGCGGCACCGGCAGCACGGCAAGCGGATTGTCGGTGACGACGACATCCTGCACGCGGCCGCTCGCAACCTTCGCCGGCTTCACCGGCGCGCGGATCGCCTCATGGATGCGGGGCACGATGTCGGCGACGCCGATGCCCAGCGCCTGGGCGATACGGGCGCGGCTGTTCAGCAGATTGCCGGCAACGCGGAGGGCCGAGCCGTTCACCTTCTCGAACAGCAGCGCGGGGCCTGCGTCGGCGGCGGACAGGAAGGCCGAGAGCTCGAACTCCCTGTCGACCGGCTTGGGGACCCGCAGCAGTGCGCCGTCCTTTTCCAGCGCGTCGAGAAAAGGATGGATGGATTGCTGGTCGCTCATGATGCCGTCATGGTATCGCGGAACTGCGTGTGACCATACTGCGCTTTGCCCAATCGGTGAGCCGGCCTATGATGATTCGAGGCCGGGACTTTGGGGTTGAAGGGGAAGTGACCATGCAGAAGAAATTCATCGCTGCGGTTGCCGCGGCTGGCCTTTTGTTCGCCGGCAGCGCGTCGGCGCAGATCAAGATCGGCTTCCATGCGCCGCAGTCCGGCCCAGCCGCGGCCGATGGCAAATCCTCGACAATCGGCGCGGAGATCGCGCGCGACTGGATCAATGAAAAAGGCGGCGTGAACGGCCAGAAGATCGAACTGGTGGTCTACGACGATCAGAACAAGCCCGACCAGTCCGTGCCGATCGCCAACAAGCTGATCGGTCAGGACAAGGTGGTGGCGGCCATCTCCGGCAGCTACTCCGGACCGACCCGCGCGGCGGCGACGGTCTTCCAGAACGCGCACATTCCGTACATCTCCGCCTATGGCGTGCATCCCGACATCACCAAGGAGGGCAACTGGGCCTTCCGCGGCGTGCAGCTCGGCCAGCCGCAGGGCAAGGGCGCGGCGAAGTTCATCGCCGACAAGTACGGCAAGACCTCGAAGGTCACGATGCTGACCATGAACAACGACTTCGGCCAGTCGATCGCCGACGGCTTCAAGGAAGAAGCCAAGGCGCTCGGCCTCACGGTTGTGAAGGAATACACCTTCGGCCTCGGTGAGCGGCAGTTCGGCCCGATCGTGGCCTCGGCCAAGGCCGACAATGCCGACGTGATCTACGCCATCGGCTACTACTTCGTGGGCGGTCCGCTGGTCGCGCAGGTTCGCGCCGGCGGCCTCAAGCAGCCGATCGTGGCGGCGCAGGCCTTCGACTCGATGAAGCTGATGGAGATCGCCAAGGACGCGGCCGAAGGCATCTACATCGTGGGCGGCATGGATCGCGGCCGCACGACTCCGGCCGACTTCCAGCCCTTCCTCGCCGAGTTCAAGAAGCGCGCGGGCTACGATGCCGAGGCGGTCGCCGCCAACTGCTACTCCTCGGTCATGCTGATGGCCGACGCCATGAAGCGCGCAGGCAGCACCGACCCCGCCAAGGTCCGCGACGCGTTGGCCGCGACCAAGAACTTCGCGATGCTCACCGGTCCGCTCGGCTACTTCAACTCGGTGGGCGAGCTCTACTCGCCGCTCGAGGTCACCGTGGTCAAGGACGGAAAGTTCGTGGGCGTTACGGTGATCGACGACCAGGCGATCCTGGCGCCACCGAAGTAATCGGCACGACGTTTCCGCCGTAGGCTGCCGATGCTCTTCGTCGAGCTGATCGTCAAAGGGCTGGCCTACGGCTGCATGTACGCGATGATGGCCGTGGGCCTGACGCTGGTCTACGGCCTGCTGCGCATCCTTCACATCGCCCATGCCGGCGTCTTCGCGCTGGGCGCCTACATGGTGGTGACCGTCGCGAATGCCAGCGGAAGCCTGGCGCTGGGCTTCGCCGTCGCCGTGGTGGTGAGCGGGCTCGCGGGCATCGCGATCTACCGGCTGGCCTACCAGCCGATCCTGCATCATGCCGCGTTCGTGCCGATGGTCGTCTCCATCGGCCTGTTCATCGTCATGCAGGAAGGCTTCCGGATGATCTTCGGTGCCTACGGGATCGCGTTCGACAATAACCCCTGGTACGTGGCCAACCTCGGCATCGCCGGCATCAACCTCACCTATGTCGAGATCGCCATGATCGTCGTGGCAATCGTGCTGGTGGTGGGCTTCGGTCTGTTCGCGGGGCTCACGCGTGCGGGCATCGGCTGGCGTGCCACGGTCACCGACCCGCAGATGGCGACCAGCTTCGGCATCGACCCGGTGCGGGTGCGCTACCTCAACTTCCTGTTCGGCTCGGCGCTCGCCGGCATCGCGGGCGGACTGGTCGGCCTCCTGAACAACTATGTCGAGCCGACCATGGGCGGCGCCGTGAGCTACAAGGCGCTGGCCATCATCGTGCTGGGCGGCCTCGGCAGCGTGCGTGGCACCTTGATCGCGAGTCTGACGCTGGGCGTGGTCGAGGCCTTCGGCGCGGTCTACCTCGCCGACGTGTTCGACCGCGATGCCATTGGCTTTTTATTCCTGATCGTCGTGCTGATGGTGCGCCCACAGGGCCTGCTGGGACGCAAATGAGTTCCTACATCGCCAGCATCGTGAGCGTGATCGGGATCAACATGATCCTGGCGCTCAGCCTCAACATCATCAGCGGCTTCTGTGGCCAGGTGAGCCTGGGGCATGCCGCGTTCTACGGCATCGGCGCCTATACGGCAGCCTATCTCGCCAAGCTGGGCGCGCCGTTGCCGGTCACGTTGCTGGCGGGGACGATCATGGCGGGTGCGATCGGCATCGTCGTCGGGCTCACGTCGCTGCGCGTGCGCCACGACTTCCTTGCCGTGACGACGATGGGCATCGGCTTCGTGTTCCTGGGTTTCGTGCGCAAGCAGAAGTGGCTGGGCGGCGAACTCGGCATTTCCGGCATTCCGGGGCCGGGCCTGGATCCGCTGGTCTATGCCGGGCTGATCGTGCTGTTCGCCGCGGCCGTGATCGTCTTCTCGATCTGGCTGAAGCGGAGCTGGATGGGCTTCACCTTCGACGCCGTGGCCGACGACGAGGATGCGGCACGCACCGTAGGCGTCAACGTCTCGACCTACAAGCTGACGGCCTTCGGCATCGGCACGGCGCTCGCCGGTCTCGCGGGCGGGCTCTACATTTACTTCGCGCGCATCATCCTGCCCGACACGTTCGACTTCGTGCAGTCGATCGCGATCCTGACCATGGTGGTGATCGGCGGCACCGGCTCGGTCTGGGGCGTGGTCGCCGCAACCATCGGCCTGACATTGTTGCCGGAAGTCTCGCGCGCGGCCGCCGACTATCGCCTGCTGATCTTCGGCGCCATGCTGATGCTGGTGATGCGCTTCAGCCCCGGCGGCCTCGCGGGTCTCGCCGCGCTCGTCTGGCGACCGAAGGCCAATTCATGACCGCGCTGGCGCGCATCGACGACCTGCACATCAGCTTCGGCGGCGTTGCCGCGGCCAATGGCGTGAGCTTCACCGTCGAGCAGGGCGAGTTCCTCGCGGTGATCGGTCCCAATGGTGCCGGCAAGACGACGGCACTGCGCATGGTCGCGGGCATCCTGCGGCCGGACTCCGGCCGCGTCTTCCTGGACGACCGCGACGTGACGTCGTTGCCGGCGCACGCCCGGGTGCGGCTGGGTCTGGGCTTCACGCACCAGATCGTGCGGCCGTTCTACAGCTTCACCACGATCGAGAACGTCATGCTGGCGGCGGGTCATCACCAGACCGGCAGCCCGTGGCGCGCCATCGCCAGTCGCTCGCGCGCGGCGGCCCGCAAGCGCGCGCAGGAGATCCTCGAGCGCATCGGCCTTGCCGACGAGAGCGAGAAATCGCCGCGCGCGCTGCCGCTCGGCCAGAGAAAGCGTCTCGAAGTGGCGCGCGCCATAGCACTCGATCCCAAGCTGCTGCTGCTCGACGAGCCGCTGGCGGGCCTGAGCAGCGTCGAGGCCGCGACCATGGCCGATCTCATTCGTACCTTGCCGGGCGAGGGCATCACCGTCCTGCTGGTCGAGCACAATCTCGGCGAGGTGCTGCGCGTGGCCGACCGCCTGGTCGTGCTCGATGCCGGGAAGGTGCTGGCCGAAGGCGTGCCCGCCGAGGTGATGAAGCGCGACGACGTGCGGCAGGCCTATACGGGCGTGGTCTGAGTTCGCCTTACGGCACGAGCTTCGTTGAGTTGGTGGGCGGGCGTGATAGGTTCTGAGAATGAAGCGTCGCGTACTTTTTGCCTCGATGGCTGGAGCCGCCCTTTCAGCGGGCGGCGCGCGGGCACAGCAGAAGGCAATCCCGGTCGTCGGATTTCTCAGCAGTCGTGGAGCCAGCGACTCGATCGTCCCCGTCACAGCCTTCCGCAAGGCCTTGAATGCCGCTGGATATGTCGAAAATCAGAACGTGGTGATCGAATACCGCTGGGCCGAGGGTAAATACGAGCGGTTGCCGGAGCTGGCGGCCGACCTTGTCAGCCGTCGGGTCAACGTGATCGTGTCGGCAGGAGGCGAACCCTCCGCACTCGCGGCCAAGGGCGCGACCTCTACTATTCCCATCGTCTTCGCGATCGGGGGCGATCCGGTCAAAGTCGGTCTCGTGTCGAGTTACAACCGGCCCGGAGGGAACATCACGGGCGTCAGCCTGTTGACCACGGCGCCAGAGGCCAAGCGCCTGGGGTTGTTGCACGACATCGTCCCCAAGGCGTCCATCATCGGCGTTTTGATCAATCCAAACTATCAGGAAGCCGGTGCCCAGGCCCATGAACTCGAGGAAGGGGCCCGCACGCTCGGCCTGCAACTTCGGATCCTTCGCGCCAACAACCAGACTGAGCTGGAGGCGACGTTCAAGGGCGTTGTCCGGGAACGGATAGACGCGCTGCTTGTGACCGCGGCCCCTTTCCTGGACACGATGCGCGATCGCATCGTTTCCTTTGCCGCGCAGACTCGTTTGCCGGCGATTTACCAGTTCCGCGAATACGCCGTAGCCGGTGGCTTGATGAGTTACGGAATCAGCCTGTCGGACGGCTATCGCTGGATTGGCGACTATACCGGCCGTCTTCTCAAGGTTGGCAAGCCGGCCGACCTGCCGATCGTGCAGTCGATCAAATTCGAGTTCATCCTCAATCAGAAGACCGCGACAACGCTCGGCATCGAAGTGTCGCCCTCGCTATTGGCCCGCGCGGACGAGGTGATCGAGTGACGTGACGGCGCGGCGGCGTCATGTCCGGTATTGAGCGCGTGACGGTCCCGGCTCGAATGGGTCGCCGAAGTACTGGGTCTCCCGCACGACCTCGCCCTCTTCGAATTCCATGATGCTCACCGAATAGGATGGCTGGCCGTCATAGGTGATCGTGAACTCGCTGATCCAGAGGCCGGCGGTGCCGAGGATGCGCCGCACCGTAAAGCGCTTCTTGTTCGGCTGCGCGGCGCGCGAGGCCTCGATGTTGCGGCGGCCGCGGATGCGCTCGCCCGATTGCGGATACTCGAGTATCGCATCGTCCCGGTAGATCTGGTGCTCGCCCTCGAAGTCGTTCGCGTCTGCTGCCGCCCAGTGGCGATCAAGGGCCGCTCGAATCTCGGTATCAGTCATTGCGATTTTCCTCGCATCGGGCCCCGAGCATCGGAGCAGCGAGGGCCTTTGCCTAATAATTAGCGTTGACTAATATATTAGTGAATACTAATGTATAGGCATGATCCAGGCCGCTCCCATCGACACCGTCATGCGCACCCTCGCCGACCCCACGCGGCGGGCGGTTTTCGAACGCATCGTGCGATCCGACGAGATCACCGTGGTCGAACTGACGCGGGGCAGCGGGGTCACGCAGTCGGCCGTGTCGCAGCATCTGCGATCGCTGAAGCAGGCCGGGCTGATCGTCGATCGCGCGCAGGGGCGCAACGTCTTCTACAGCGCCGAGCCCAAGGGTCTCGCGCCGCTCTTCGACTGGATGAGTCACTACGCCGTCTTCTGGCGCGACCGCTTCGCCGGCCTTGAAACCCTTCTGAAGGAGATCGATCCATGACCGCCGCCGCCCTGAAATCCGATACGAGGGACATCGTCGTCGAGCGCGTGTTCGCGCACGCGCCGGAGAAAGTCTGGAAAGCGCTGACGACCGCCGAGCTGATGGGCCGCTGGCTGCGCATGCCGAACAAGGGCTTCGCGCCGGTGACGGGCAATCGCTTCACCTATCAGACGACGCCGGCCGGCGCATGGGACGGCGTGATCCATTGCGAGGTGCTGGAGGTGAAGCCGAACGAGCGGCTCGTCTATTCCTGGAAGGGCGGCGACGCATCGAATGTCGGATACGGTGCGCCGTTGAATACCGTTGTCACCTTCATCCTTGCGAAAGTGGAGCAGGGCACGCGCCTCAGCCTGATTCATTCCGGCTTCGTGCTGCCGACCAACGAGACCGCGTACAGGGGCATGGGCGACGGCTGGCAGAAGGTCGTCCCGTCGATCGGCGAGATCGCCGGCGAACAGCACTGAGGAGCAATCATCGATGGGCAAGGCCTACACCGGCGGATGCGCCTGCGGCGCGATCCGCTACGAAATCGCGGGCGAGCCGGTCCAGATGAGCGACTGTCAGTGCCGTCAGTGCCAGCACCGCAGCGGTACCGGCCACGGGTCCTACCTCACCTTTCACGGCGCGACCGTGAAGATCGAAGGCGAGGCCAGGCACTGGCAGGCGGTGGGTGATGGCGGAACGGTGAAGTCCCATGCCTTCTGCCCGACCTGCGGCTCGCCCGTGTACCTGACGTTCCCGGCGATGCCCGACCTCTTCATCGTGCACGCCGCCAGCCTCGACGATCCCGGCCGCTACAGGCCGCAGCACGTCTTCTGGACCGCGGGCGGCCACGCCTGGGATCATCTCGACCCGGCGCTGCCGAAATTCGACAGGATGCCGCCGCGGGACTGATGAGCAGTGGCCTTGACAGTTGATGCGATAATCGCAATATTCGTCAGGGGAACTCGGATCTTTGCCATGACGCGAGAAGCGCGGGGACCACGGGAGACGCTGCACGGTGGGGCAGATGGAGCGTGGTGAAGAAGGAGCGGAGCACCTCCAATGTTAAATCCGGCTTATTTAAAGCGTTACTTTTGGTAACCGCCTACTCGATCACCTGGTCCGCGACCGCGAGCAATGACGGCGGCACGGTCAGGCCCAGTGTCTTGGCGGTCTTGGCGTTGATGACCAGTTCGAAGGTCGTCGGCTGCAGGGCGGGCAGATCGGCCGGCTTCTCGCCATCGAGGATGCGGCCCACGTAGCCCGCCGCCTGGCGAATGGTGTCGTAGAAGCTGGCGCCATAGCTGATGAGGCCGCCGTCATTGGTCTCGATGCGGGTCGGATAGATGGTGGGAAGGCGCGTGCGTGCGGCCAGCGCGATGATCCGCTTGGTGTGAACGAGCCCGAAGCTCGGATCGGTGCCGAGCATGTGCGCATCCACCCTTGCCCGCACCATCGCGTCGAAGGCGGCGTCGATTTCCTCGGCGGTGCTGGCGTTGAAGACGTGCAGGCGCACGTCCAGGGACGTGGCGGCAGCCTCGGCATCCTTGAGCTGCGGCGGCGTGAGCGAGGAGGTGGGATTCACGAGAAGCGCGATGTTGGCCACGCGCGGCAGCAGATCGCGCAGGATCTGGATGCGCTTTCCCGCCAGCGTCACCCCAAGGAAGGTGGCGCCGGTGACGTTGCCGCCCGGCCGGCTGATGCTGGCGACCAGCCCGTCGGCGACCGGGTCGCCGCCGTAAGCGAAGACGATCGGGAGCGTCGTGGTGATCGCCTTCGCCGCGCGCGTGGGAAACGGTCCGCCGACGCCCAGGATGACGGAGACGTTCGCGGCGACCAGCTCGGCCGCCAGCGCCGGAAGCCGCTCATAGTTCCCTTCCGCGGCGCGCGCGATGAAGGTGACGTTGCGGCCTTCGACATAGCCGCGTTCGCCGAGTCCTTTCCGAACCGCGGCGAGGCCGGCCGTGTCGAGTGTCGCCGTGGTCAGCAGACCGACGGTGGCGTTCGCTGCCTTCTGGGCCCTGGCCGTGAGGGGAGTGGCCAAGACGCCGGCGCTTGCCAGCCGGAGGAACGGACGGCGCCTCATGTCAGGCTGCGACGCCAGTGTAGGAGTGGAGCAGGTCGACGTCGCGCCGCGCGCTTTCGGCCGAGCCGGTGAAGACGCTGCGGCCGGAGGCCAGCACGCAGACCTGGTGCGCAACATCGAGTGCGCGCGCGGTGTTCTGCTCGACCAGCAGAATGGCGAGACCTTCCTCGCGGTTGAGCTTCTGGAGCGCGTCGATGCAGAGGTCGACCATCTTGGGCATCAGGCCGAGCGAGAGCTCGTCGACCAGAAGAAGTTTGGGTTGGGACATCAGCGCGCGGCCGATTGCGAGCATCTGCTGCTCGCCGCCCGAGAGCGACGCGGCCAATTGGGTGCGGCGCTCGAAGAGGCGCGGGAACAGTTCGAAGACCTTGGCGAGGTTGCGCTTCTCTTCGGCGCGCGAATGACTGTAACCGCCGACAGTGAGGTTCTCGGCGACGGTCAGGTCGGAGAAGAGACGGCGGCCTTCGGGCACCAGTGCCAAGCCCATCTCGACCCTCTTCAGGGCGCGCGCGCGGGTGATGTCGTTACCGGCGACCGACAGGCTGCCCGACTTGATCTGCACATGACCCATGATGGCGAGGATGGTCGAGGTCTTGCCGGCACCGTTGGGGCCGAGCAGCGCCAGGATTTGGCCCGGTTCGACGGCGAGAGAGAGGTCGCGCACCGCGATCATCTCGCCGTAGCCGCAGGAGAAGTTTTGCAGTTCGAGCAACGCCATGCCGGAGTATAAAGACACATGACCGCGATCTACATCTCCTATCTGAACCGCCTCGACATCGAGGCTCTGCAGATCACCGATGACGAAATCCTGGGGGCGATCGAGACCAGCCTGGCCGCCCAGGGCCGCGGCGAGACGGTGATCGAGCCGCGCATGCACATCCAGCCCGGCGTGGCGAACGGCCATTTCAACGTGTTGCGCGGCGCGATCGGCGGCCCGATCGACTCGGCGGGCGTGAAAGTCGTGGGCGACTTCGTCGATAATTACAAACTCGGCTACCCGTCGGAGTTCGGCGTGCTGGTGCTGTTCAATCCGCACAACGGCATGCCCAAGGCGATCGTCGAGGCGGGCGGCATTACCGACATGCGCACGGGCGCCATGACCGCTGTCGGCGCGAAGTATCTCGCGCGCAAGAATTCGAAGATCCTGGGCCACATTGGTGCACGCGGCTCGTCCTACTGGAACGTGCGGCTCCTGAACCATCTCTTCGACTTCGACGAGATCCGTGTTCACTCGCGCCGGCCCGAGAGCCGCAACGCCTTCGCCGTCCGGCTCGAGAAGGATCTCGGCAAGAAGATCACCGTCACCGAGGACTGGCGTTCCTGCGTCGAGGGCGCCGACATCGTGGTCGAGGCCTCGCGCCTCAACGAGCCGACGCCGATGCTCAAGACGGAGTGGATCAAGCCGTCGGCGTTCGTCGTGCCCTACGGCACGATGAGTGCGGTCGAGCTGTCGTTGACCGACATGATGCAAAAGCTCGTCGTCGACGACTGGGGCCAGTGCAAAGGCGGCCCGTTCGGCAGCCTCCGGGCGCATGTGAACGCGGGCAAGCTCTCGGAGCAGACGCTGCATGCCGAGATGGGCCAGATCGTGGCCGGCCTCAAGACGGGCCGCGAGAACGACCAGGAGACGATCCTGTTCTGGCATCGCGGCCTGTCGCTGTCGGACATCGCGCTCGGCCACGCGATGCTGAGCAAGGCCGAGCGCCTCGGCCTCGGCCAGCGGTTGCGCTTCTTCTAGGCAAGGCTCGGTAGGTCGAGGTCCTTTTCCCGGGCACAGGCGATCGCATCCTCGTAACCCGCATCGGCGTGGCGCATCACGCCGGTCGCCGGGTCGTTCCACAGCACGCGCTCGAGCCGGCGCGCCGCGTCGGGCGTGCCGTCGGCCACGATCACCATGCCGGCGTGTTGCGAATATCCGATGCCGACGCCGCCGCCGTGGTGCAGCGACACCCAGGTGGCGCCGCTCGCGCAATTGAGCAGCGCGTTCAGCAGCGGCCAGTCGGACACCGAATCCGATCCGTCCTTCATCGACTCGGTCTCGCGGTTGGGTGAGGCGACGGAGCCGGAGTCGAGATGGTCGCGGCCGATCACGATCGGCGCCTTCAGTTCGCCCCTGGCCACCATCTCGTTGAAGGCCAGTCCCAGCCGATGGCGGTCGCCGAGGCCAACCCAGCAGATGCGCGCGGGCAGGCCCTGGAACGCGATGCGCTCCTTCGCCATGTCGAGCCAGTTGTGCAGATGCTTGTTGTCGGGCAGCAGCTCCTTCACCTTGGCGTCGGTGCGGTAGATGTCCTCGGGATCGCCCGAGAGGGCGGCCCAACGGAACGGGCCGATGCCGCGGCAGAACAGCGGGCGGATGTAGGCCGGCACGAAGCCCGGAAAGTCGAACGCGTCCTTGAGGCCTTCCTCGAAGGCCATCTGGCGAATGTTGTTGCCGTAGTCCACGACCGGAATGCCCATGCGATGGAAGTCGAGCATCGCCTTCACATGCACGACCATCGAGGCGCGCGCGGCCTTGTCGACGCTCTTGGGATCGCTCTCGCGGCGCTTCTCCCAGTCGGCGAGCGTCCAGCCCTTCGGCAGGTAGCCGTTGTTCGGATCGTGCGCCGAGGTCTGGTCGGTCACCGCGTCCGGCTTGATGCCGCGCTTCACGATCTCGGGGAAGATGTCGGCGGCGTTGCCAAGCAGACCGACCGATACGGGTTTGCCCTCCTTGTGCGAGGCCTCGATCATCGCCAGCGCCTCGTCGAGCGTGCGGGCCTGCTTGTCGAGGTAGCGGGTGCGCAGCCGCATCTCGATGCGCGACGGCTGGCACTCGACGGCGAGACAGGAGGCGCCGGCCATCACGGCCGCGAGCGGCTGCGCGCCGCCCATGCCGCCCAGACCCGCGGTCAGGAACCACTTGCCCTTCAGGTTGCCGCCGAAGTGACGGCGGCCCATCTCGACGAAGGTCTCGTAGGTACCCTGCACGATGCCCTGGCTGCCGATGTAGATCCACGAGCCCGCGGTCATCTGGCCGTACATCATCAGGCCCTTGCGATCGAGCTCGTTGAAGTGCGCCCACGTTGCCCAGTGCGGCACGAGGTTGGAGTTGGCGATCAGCACGCGCGGCGCATCGGCGTGCGTGCGGAACACGCCGACCGGCTTGCCCGACTG
>CAIWTJ010000172.1 GCA_903915535.1 Enhydrobacter aerosaccus | reverse complement strand
GCCACGATGCCCGACAACGCCAGGCCCGAGGCCATGTAGTTGTAGACGCGGATCATGTGCGCGCGCAGACCGACGTCGAATGCCTGGTCGGCGGTGCCCGCGCGATTGAAGACGTTGAAGTTCTGGTTAGCCATTTGAGCTGAGCCTCCTGGGGGTGCGTTTAGTGGCCCCCTTTCGCAAACAATGTGGGAGGACAGCCCGAATGAATCAATAGCGATCGAAGGGCCAAACTCCCCGTCGCAACTGCAAAATACCTATTCGTTCCGTAACAAAGCGAGCGGCCGCTGCCTTAATGCTGCCAAAGTTCCTGCCAGCCCAAAGGCCAGGGTCAGCACCATGGCGCCCAGCGCCACCGAGATCGCCACCGTCGGCAGGAAGGTCCATTCGAGCTTCATCAGCCGGGTGACCACCAGGTAGGCCGCGATCGTGCCCACCGCGATGGCGGCCAGCGCCGTCGCGAGACCGAGGGCCGCGAACTCCCAGGCGAAGATCCCGGCGATGCGGGCGCGCGTGGCGCCCAGGACCTTCATCACCACCGCCTCGTGCACCCGCCGCCGCTGGGTCGCCAGCATGGCGCCGGCCAGCACGAGGACGCCCGCCAGGATGCTGAGCAGCCCGATGCAGCGCGTGGCGAATTCGATGTTGCCCAGCACGTCCGAGGCCGTCTCGATCGCGTCGCGAATGCGCACGACGGTGACATTGGGGAATTTGTCGGTGACCAGGCTGAAGATCTGGTCCTCCGCCGCCGGTGTGGCCTTCACCGTCGCGAGATAGGTGTGCGGCGCCTTGTCGAGCGTGCCGGGAGAGAAGACGAAGACGAAATTGATCGCGAGCGTCTGCCACACGATGCGGCGCAGCGAGGCGATCCTGGCCTCGATGTCGCGGCCCAGCACATTCACCGTGATCGTGTCGCCCACGCCGATGTGGAAAGCCTCGGCCAGTCCCTGGTCGAACGACACGAGCTGCGGCCCGCGGTAATCCTCCGGCCACCAGTTGCCCGCCACGATCTTCGCGCCCTCGGGCGGCGCCGCTGCGTAAGTCACGCCGCGGTCGCCGTCGACCGCCCAGCGCGCATCCGGCGGCACCTCCATCTGATCGACCGGCGTGCCGTTGATCTTGGAGATGCGGCCGCGCAGCGACGGCACTTCGTCGAGCGCACCGGCGCCGGGTATGGCGGCGATCGCCTTCCGGAAGGCGTCGATCTGGCTCGACTGGATATCGACAAAGAAGAAAGCCGGCGCATCCTTGGGAATGCGGCTGGTGATCTGGTCGCGCAGATTGCCCTGGATCAGCGCCGTGCCGACCAGCACCGTGAGGCCGAGGCCCAGCGACAGCATGACGATCGGCGTGGGCGCGCCCGGCCGATGGAGGTTGGCGAGCGCCAGGCGCAGGGCCGCGAACTTGGGCTTGCCGGTCTTGGCGGCCGCGAACATCAGCACCTGCGCGAGGGCCGGGAACGCCAGGAACGCGCCGACCGATCCCGCCACGAAATACGCGCCGATGCGTTTCTCGACGGCGGTGAAGACGGTGAACAGGGCGAGCGCCATCGCCACGCCGCCCAGCACCAGCCCGTCGCGCCAATCCAGCCCCTGCCAGCCGAAGCGCTTTCTCTGGGGCACGATCGCGCCGCGCATCAGGGTCGCCGCCGGCACGTTGCGGGCGCGCATCAGCGGCATCAGCGCGAACAGGAGAGTCACCAGCACGCCGAAACCCGCGGCGACCAGGATCGGTCGCGCATAGATGTCGATGCGCGCGCGCACCGGCAGGAGATCGGCAATCAGCGTCCGGGCGGCGAAGGGCAATCCCACGCCCACGACAATGCCGATCGCGATGCCGACCAGCGCCAGCGCCGCGAGTTGCAGGAAGTACGTCGAGAAGATCAGCCGTTGCGGTGCACCGAGGCACTTCATGGTGGCGATGGTGCGCTGGCGCGTGGCGAGGAAGCTCGACACCGAATTGCCGACGCCGACGCCGCCCACCAGCAGGGACGAGAGGCCGATCAGGCCCAGGAACTGCGTCAGCCGATCGAGCCAGAAGCGGATGCCGCCGCCGGCATCGGCCAGGCCCTGCACCCGCCAGCCGTCGCGCGGATAGCGCGCGCGGATGGCCTCGACGGCGGAGGTATCGGACGTGCCCGGCGGCAGGCGCAGGCGATATTGCCAGCTGAGAAGGCTGCCGGGCTGCAGCAGCGCGGACTCGGCCAGCGCGTCGAACGACATCATGAGACGCGGACCGAGGCTCGCGAAGGCGTTGAGGCCGTTGTCGGGCTCGCGCGCGATCAGCGCCCGCACCTGCACGGTCGCCTCGCCCACCTTGACCATGTCGCCGAGCGCGATGTTCATCCGCTTGAGCGCGGCCTCTTCGACCACCGCGCCCCACACGCCGTCGCGCTTGGCGAGCGCCTCGGCCAGCGATCCGCCGCCTTTCAGATCGAGCCGCCCATAGAGCGGATAGGCCTGCTCCACCGCCTTGAGCTGGATCAGCGTGGCGCGGCCGCCTTCCTTCAACGGATGCGCCATGGCGCGGCTGTCGATCCAGCGCGTCAGCGTGCCCTGCTGGCGCAGGAACGCCTCCTGCTCGGGCGCGGCCTCGCGGTAGAGCACGGAGACCGACACGTCACCGCCCAGGATCTCGCGGCTGTCGGCCTTCACGCCCTCCTCGACCGCACGGCTGAACGACAGGATCGCGGCGATGGCGCCGACGCCCAGCGCCAGGCAGGCGATGAACAGGCGAAAGCCGCCCAGCCCGCTCCTCATCTCGCGACGCGCGAGGCGGAAGGCCAGGTTCATCGAATGAGTCTCACTGCGCGGCTGCAGCTGTTTGCGTGCGCTCGTCGCTCACCACGAGCCCGTCGGTGACCCGCACGACGCGGTCGCACCGCGCAGCCAGCGCCAGGTCATGGGTGATGAGGATGAGCGTGGCGCCTTCGGCGCGGGCGAGTTCGAACAGCAGATCCATCACCTGCTTGCCCGTGGCGCCGTCGAGGTTGCCGGTGGGCTCGTCCGCCAGCAGCAATTTCGGTTGGCCGACGAACGCGCGCGCGACCGCCACCCGCTGCTGCTCGCCGCCGGACAATTGCGCCGGATAGTGCGTGAGACGGTGGCCGAGCCCGACGCGCTCCAGCGCCGACTGCGCCGCCTCGAAGGCATCGCCGCGGCCGGCGAATTCGAGCGGCAGCGCCACATTCTCCAGCGCCGTCATGGTGGGAATGAGATGAAAGCCCTGGAAGACGATGCCGATGTGATCGCGCCGCAGCTGCGCGCGGGCATCGTCGCCGAGCGGCCCGAGGTCGCGGCCCGCCACCTGCACCGTGCCCGAGGTGGCGCGCTCAAGCGCCCCGATAATCATCATCAGGCTCGACTTGCCGGCACCCGACGGGCCCACGACCGCGGCGATTTCACCGGCGTTTATGTCGAGGCTGACGCCGCGCAGGATATTGACCGTGCCGGCATCGCTTGCCATGTCGAGATGGACGTCCGAGAGACGGACAATAGGGGAATTGGTCACGGGCATGAAT
>CAIWTJ010000171.1 GCA_903915535.1 Enhydrobacter aerosaccus | reverse complement strand
GGGTTCATGAGCGAGCCGGAGGCTCGCGGTCCGGAAGAAGACGACATCAATGCGTCCCCCCGAGATAGACCGCGCGCACGGCGGGATTGGTGCGGACTTCCTCGGGCGTGCCCCCGGCAATGAGGGTGCCGCGATCGAGCACGATGATGCGGTCGGCCTGGCCGAACACGACGTCCATGTCGTGCTCGGTGAACAGCACGGCGATCTTCCGGGCGCGCGCGAGCTTGGCCGTCAGCTCCATCAGGGCGATGCGTTCCTTGGGCGCCATGCCGGCCGTCGGCTCGTCCATCAGCAGCAGCCGCGGCTGGTTGGCGAGCGCGATGGCGAGCTCGACCCGCTTCAGGTCGCCATAGGCCAGCACGCCGCACGGCCGCGCCGCCTGGTCGAGCATGCCGACCTGGGACAGCAGCGCGTCGGCTTCCGCGCCCAGCGCCGTGCCGAAGCGCGACAGCAGCGAGCGCAGTTTGCCGGCATGGCTGTAGAGCGCCATCTGCACGTTCTCGCGAACGCTGAGCGAGGAAAAGGTCGCGGTGATCTGGAACGTGCGTCCGACGCCCAGCCTCCAGATCGCGCGCGGACTTAGGCCCACGATGTTGCGCCCCTCGAAGCGGGCGAGGCCGTTGTCGGGCGAGAGCTGGCCGTTCAGCATGTTGAAGCAGGTGCTCTTGCCCGCGCCATTGGGCCCGATCAGCGCCAGCAATTCGCCGGCATCGACCGCAAACGACACATCGGCCACGGCCACGACGCCGCCGAAGGCCTTGCGCAGTCCTTCGACCTGCAGCACCGCGCTCATGTAGGTCTCCAGCGCGTCACAAGCGCCTTGAGGCCGCCGACCAGGCCCTGCGGGAAGAGCAGCACGATCAGCAGGATCACGAACCCGAGGCACGCGCGCCAGAAATCGGTCTCACGCGCCAGCACGTCGCGCAGCCAGGTGAAGGCTGCCGCACCCACGATCGGACCCGTGAGCGTATCGACGCCGCCCAGCAGCACCATGATCAGCCCGTCGGTCGACTGGCCGATCGACACGACCGAGGGCGAAATGCTGCCCTTGGAGAAGGCGAAGACCGCGCCCGCGAGCCCCGCCATCGTGCCCGCGATCACGAAGGCCGCCCACTGGAAGCGGCGCACGTCGATGCCGATCGCCTCGGCGCGCAGAGGTGAATCGCGGCCCGCGCGCAGCACATAGCCGAAGGGCGAGAACAGCACGCGCCACAGGAACGCGATGCCCGCGCCGCAGAGCACGAAGGTGAGGTAATAGTAGACCGTCTTGTTCGCGAGCCAGGCCGACGGCCAGATGCCGACCATGCCGTTGGAACCGCCGGTGAGCTGATCCCACTGATAGACGATCGACCAGCTGATCTGCGCGAACGCGAGCGTCAGCATGGCGAGATAGACACCGCTCAGGCGCACGCAGAACCAGCCGTAGACCACGGCGAACAGCCCCGCACAGAACGGCGCCAACACCAGGGCCGCTTCCATCGGCAGGCCGGCGCGCTTGAACAGCACCGCAGCGGCATAGGCGCCGAGGCCGAAGTAAGCCGCGTGGCCGAACGACACCATGCCGGCCGGGCCCATGATGAAATGCAGGCTGACGGCGAACAGGCCGAAGCAGGCGATGTCGATCAGCAGCACGCTCACATACTGATCGGTGAGCAGCGGCACGAGTGCTGCGGCCGCGACCCAGAGCGCGAGCCAGGGCCAGCGCGGCGGGCTGAGCGGCGGCGGCGTTTCGGCCGCGCGGGCCAGCGCCGAAGGCTTGCCGAGCAACCCGTAAGGCCGGGCCACCAGCACGATGCCCATGATCACGAACTCCGCGACCAGGGTGAGCTTGGAGAAGCCCAGGCCAATGCAGAAGGCTTTCGTGACGCCGATCAGGACGGCGGCCAGCAGCGCGCCGCCCATGCTGCCGAGGCCGCCCACGACGGTGACCACGAAGGCGTCGGCGATCACCGAGAGATCGAGGTCGAGGTTGGCGGGCTCGCGCGGAATCTGCAGCGCGCCACCCAGACCTGCGAGCACCGAGCCGACAAAAAAGACCGAGGTGAAGAGCTTGGCCTGATCGACGCCCAGCGCGCCCACCATCTCGCGGTCCTGCGTCGCGGCACGCACCAGCGCGCCCCACCGCGTGCGCTTCAGCAGCAAGTGCATCAGCGCCAGCACCGCAGGGCCGATCGCGATCAGCAACAGGTCATACATGGGAATCCGTTTGCCCAAAATCTCGACCGCACCGGTGAGGCCCGGCGCGCGCGGGCCGACCAGGTCTTCCGGCCCCCAGGTGAAGAGGGCCGCATCCTTGATCACCAGAACGATCGCGAACGTCGCCAGCAGCTGGAACAGCTCGGGCGCGCGATAGATGCGCCGCAATACCAGCACCTCGATCGCGACGCCCGCGAGTCCGACGGCGAGCGACGCCAGCACGACCGCGCCCCAGAAACCGAGCGGCGTGCGGCCCAGCAGCTCGATCAGGCTGTAGGCGCCGTAGAGGCCCAGCATGTAGAGCGACCCGTGCGCGAAATTCACGATTCGCGTCACGCCGAAGATCAGCGACAGGCCGGCCGACACCAGGAACAACGACGAGGCGGCGGCCAGCCCGTTCAGCAGCTGGATGAGGACGGAGGGGAAGGTCATACGGTTGCTTTCCCCCTCCGCCCTTCGGGCACCTCCCCCGTAAGACGGGGGAGGAAAGGATGTCTCATACCTCCCCCATCAAATGGGGGAGGTGGCCCGAAGGGCCGGAGGGGGAGAGCCGCAACAAGGCTGCTTACTGAGCCGGCCGCATCTTCTTCACTTCGTCGTCGCTCGGCAGCGCGTCCTTGCCGTCGACGAAGCGCCAGTCGGTCATGATGCCCTTGCCGTCCTTGAGGCCGATGCGGCCCACATACGCGCCCATCGTCGATTGATGATCGAGCGTGCGGTAGGTCACGGTGCCGAACGGCGTGCCGACCGAGAGGTTGGCCATCGCGGCGACCAGCTTCTCCTGGTCGAGGACGCCCGCCTTCTTGATCGCGGCCACCGCCGACATCACGGTCGAGTAGCCGACGACGGAGCCCAGGCGCGGGTAGTCCTTGAACTTCGCCTGATAGGCGTCGAGGAACTTCTTGTGCTCGGCCGTCTTGATCTCGTTCCACGGATAGCCGGTCACGTACCAGCCGACCGGCGCCTCTTCCTTCAGCGGATCGAGATACTCGGGCTCGCCCGCCAGCAGGTTGAACACCTCGACACCCTTGAAGAGGCCGCGCTGGCTGCCTTCGCGCACGAACTTCGCGAGGTCCGGTCCGAACAGCGAGGAGAAGATCGCGTCGGGCTTGGCGTCGGCGATCGCCTGGGCAACCGCGCCCGCGTCGATCTTGCCCAGCGGCGGCGCCTGCTCGGTCACGAACTCGACGTCGGGCTGCTTTTCCTTCAGCAGCTTCTTGAAGGCGGCCGTCGCCGAGGTGCCGTACTCGTAGTTCGAATAGACGATCGCCCAGCGCTTCTTCTTGAGCTTGGCGGCGTCGGGAATGAGCATCGCCGTCTGCATGTAGGTCGAGGTGCGCAGGCGGAAGCTGTAAGCGTTGCCGGAATCCCACACGATCTTGTCGGTGAGCGGCTCGGCCGCGATGAACAGCGTCTTCTTCTGCTTGGCAAAGTCGGCGACGGCGAGGCCGACGTTCGACGGGAAGGTGCCGATCAGGAAGGCGACCTTCTCGCGGGTCAGCAGCTCTTCGCCCACGCGCACGGCGTCGGCCGGATTGCCGTTGTCGTCGCGGCTCACGACCTCGATCTTCTTGCCGAGCACGCCGCCCGCGGCGTTCACCTCGTCGACCGCCAGCTCCATGCCCTTCTTGTAGGGATCGAGGAAGGCCGAGAAGACCTTGTAGCTATTCATCTCGCCGATCTTGATGGTCTCCTGTGCCGACGCCGGCACAAGGAAGAACAGAGAAGCCACGATGGTGGCCCAGGCCAGCAGACGATGACGGGTCAGCATGAAATCCCCCTCTCCAAGACGTTAAAAAACTCAGACCTCGACCCTAGCACCCTCTCACGACGCAAAAGAAGAGCGTGCCTGGATACCCCAATAACCGGCCTGCAGGGTCACGATGTAGATCGTCTCGAATCGGCCGATCAGCGAGCCATCGGCGCGGAAGCGGCTGAACGCCACCTTCAGATGGACCTTGTCGCTGCCGACATGAATCGGCGTGCGCTCGTCCCACTGGCTGCGCGCCCAGCCGTCGCCGGCACGGGCCACGAAATCGCCGAGCTTGTAGTCGCCATGGTTCTGCCAGACCACGACCTTGCCGCCGGCCAGCCGCACGTGCGGGAAATTGCAGGCGTCGTTGACCGCAGCCTCGTCGCCGCGATTGAGGCCGTCGATATAGGCGTCCATGACGCGCATGGCTTCGGCGAGCGGATCGCTCATCGCTGGCCGTCCCCCAGCTTGATCTCCGCGACCGTGAGGCCGCCGACCCGCGCATGCGGCCGCCCGCCGATCGCGGCCGCGACGATGAACACCAATTCGTCCGGCCGCGGCCCATCGGGCACGCAGAACTCGATCGAGTCGAAATGGCTGCGCACGTAGGACGCCGTGACGTGGTGCAGCGGAATGTCGATGCGCGCGCCAGCGGCGGCGACCTTCACGGTCGAGGGCACGATCGACTTGGCGCCGCCAGATCCATCACGGTGGATGGCATGGCGAATGCCGAAGCCCGACGGCTGATGCCAGAGTGCCGCATGCTCCAGTTCGCCCGCGATGCCCACGATCACGCCCTTGCCGTAGGCCTCGAGCTCGGAGCCTTTCGCGCCCAGCAGCTTCATCACGCGCTCGGTGAGATCGACCGCCAGCGGCTCGAGCGCCTTCATCATCGGCTGGATGTCGGCCACGTGCCGGCCGGCATAGGGATTGGCGATCACGCCGCCCACCACCGCCTTGGTCACCGGCCGGTCGAGCCGCGGGCCGCCGTCGTGGAACGTCTCCTCGACCGTGGCAACATATTTGCGCAGTTTCACGAGGTCGCTCATCCCGCCTCCGCTTGCCGGGCGAGCGCGCCCGTGCCTTCGATCCGCCACGTGCCCCTGAGCGACAACGCCGCCGCCTCGATAAGGCCCAGCCGCTGCAGCCGCCGCGCCTCCGCCGCGCCGCGGTCGAGCGCCAGGTCGACGACGTCCTGCGGTAGCGCGCCGACGGCCGTCGTCACCTGCAGGTCGCCGAGATCGGAGTCGGGATCGAGCATGCGGGCGGGGTGACGCACGATCAGGTGATGATCGACATCGACGGCATTGGCGACGATGGTCGCCGCCGCATCCGCCGACGCCGCGTCCTTGGCCAGGATCGTCACCGCATCGGCAATGCCCAGCGAGAAGGAACGGCCGCCCCAGCCCGATGTCGCGATGCCGCGTACCGGCCGGTCATGGATCAGGCGCGCGACGCCGTCGAGCGCATCGACGAAGATGCCGGCGCGCAGTTCCTGTCCAGGCGCGAGATGAAAGGCGATGTCGCCGCCGTTGTTGACGTAGGCCTTGGCGAGCGTGCGGCCTTCCTTCATGGCAGCCAGGATCTCGTCGGCGACCGAGCCTGCCACCGCCGCCATGGGCGTGATGTAGACGGCACGGTGCGGCCAAACCGCTTTTGCCATGCGTCGCGCCACCGGCCCGCGCAGCAGCGGGTGCGCCGCGCCGACGGGTTGGCGCAGGGTCGGCAGTTCGGCCACAAGTCCCGTCAGCACGTCGCCGAAGCGCGCGAAAGCCTGGGCATAGGCCGCCTCGACTTCGTGCGGGGCGCCGAACGCCTCGATCACGAGATCGATCGGCCCGTGCTGCAGATGCAGGCGGCCGTCCCGCAGCCGGGCGGCGTTTGGCGTGCTCATTTGTCGACGCGGACCTTGGTGTCGCGAAGCACCTCTTCCAGCGACACCGCGCGCGAGGCGTAGCCGCCCAGCGCCGCGTAGTCGTCGGCCCGCAGGGTGAATTCGATCGGCGCCACCAGCGCGGGCGTCGGCACATAGCCGAAGCTCTTCTCCGGCATCTTCGCGACGTCGACCATCAGGGTGATGCCGCCGCCCGGCCAGACATAGGCCGGCACGCCGCCCAGAGTCACCTTGGTCAGCGCATCGCGCACCGAGCGTGTGAGACGCACGGGGTTCTCCGTGACGCCGGCACGCAGCGAGCCGCCCGCGCCGCACATGAACAGCACCGTGCAAAGCGCGGGTTCGCAGTTCTCGGCGATGCGCTCGACGACGAGCCGGACCGGCGCGGGCATCGGCGCCGCCTGCGGCTTCAGGTCCTTGTCGAGTTCGAACCACGCCGAATGCTCGCCAGTGGTCGAGACCATCAGCAGTTTCAGTCCCGGCCACGCCGTCTTGGGATCGATCTTCTCGATGATCTGCAGCGGATCGGCGACGTCGGTGCCGCCCCAGCCCAGTCCGGGCTCGGCCACCTGGAAATAGCGTCCGGGCGTCGACTTGCGGCCACGCACGCGGATGCCGGCGGGCTTCATGTCGAGGAAGGCGCCGCCCTGGTGTTCGCTCAAGACGCCGGTGATGTGATCGTCGACCACGATCACCTCGTCGACATGATCCTTCCACTGCGGCGCGAACATGCCGATGGCCGCCGACCCGCAGCCCACCCTCATGCGCTCTTCCAGTACGCCGTTCACGATCGGCGGCTTGTCCGCCTGCACGATCACCGTCGAGCCGCCGTCGATGGTGAGCTCGACCGCTTCCTTGTTACAGAGCGCCAGCAGCGCGTCGCAGGTGACGACGCCCTCTTTCTTGCTGCCGCCGGTGAGGTGATGCACCCCGCCCAGCGACAGCATCTGCGAGCCGTACTCGGCCGTGGTGACATGGCCGATGGCCTCGCCCTTCACCCGCACCGCTGCCTGTTCCGGTCCGAGATAGCGGTCGGTGTCGATCTTCACCTTGACGCCGCAGTAGCTGAAGATGCCCTCGGTCACGACCGTGACCATGTCGACGCCTTCGTGCTTCGACGAGACGATGAACGGCGCGGGCTTGTAGTCGGGATAGGTCGTGGTGGCGCCGATGCCGGTCACGAACGCGCCCTCGCCTTTACCGAGTTCGCCCGCCCACGAACTGCTGCCTTCGACGAAGGCAACCTTGGCGAGATCGGGCTTGGCCAGCAGCACCAACGGATCGACGCGCACCAGCTTGCCGTTCTCGTTGGCGTAGCGGTCGCAGGCGCCGGCGCGGCCCGGCCGGATGCGGCACAGCACGGGGCAGGCGTCGCAGCGCACGATGCCCGCGCCGCGCTCGGCCTCCGACAGAGAGATGTCGTCGCTCATGGCGTCCCCTTGAGCGCAACGATGGCTTCGCGCAGGCGGTGCGGCAACAGCGGAACGCGCTTCACCCGCACGCCGGTCGCCTGGTGAACGGCGCCCAGGATCGCGGGCGCGGTCGGCACCAGCGCGGGCTCGCCGATGCCCTTGGCGCCCGACGGACCCAGCGGCTCGCGATCCTCGATCAGGATGCACTCGATTTGCGGCACGTCGCCGATGGTGGGGATCAGATAGTCGTGCAGGTTCTCGGTGCGGCCGGGCAGATATTCTTCCATCAGCGCGAGGCCCAGCCCCTGTGCGATGCCGCCCTCGATCTGGCCTTCCACGAGCGTCGGGTTGATCGCCTTGCCGACATCGTGCGCAGCCACCATGCGCAGCACCTTCACCGTGCCCAGCTCGATATCGACCTCGACCTCGGCCAAATGGGCCGCGAAGCCGGAGGTCGCGTAGGGAATGCCCTGGCCGTCCTGGTCGAGCGGCTTGGTCGGCGGATCGAACGTGCCTTCGCCCAGCAGCGGTCCGACCTTGCCGAGGTCGAGTGTGCGCACCTCGGCGCCGTCGCGCACCGTGAGCGTCGAACCCGCGAGCGTGAGCACCGCGTCCGCGCCGGCATTGGCCAGCCGCAGGATCTGCTGCCGCAGGTCCCGGCCCGCGCCTTCGACGGCCCTGCCCGAGACGAAGGTCTGGCGCGACGCCGAAGTCTTGCCGGCGTCGGCGGTGAGGTCCGTGTCGCCGGTCACCAGGACGAACTGCGACACCGGCAGGCCGAGCGCATCGGCCGCGATCTGGGTCATGATCGTATTGCTGCCCTGGCCGATGTCGAACGCACCGCTGTAGAGCGTCAGCGTGCCGTCGGCGGCGAGCCCGATCCGCATGCGCGACGGGTTCGACATCGAGGTATTGCCGATGCCGTACCACATGCAGCCGATTCCGACGCCGCGCCGCTTGATACTGTTCTTGGCGTTGAAGGCAGCGACGTCTGCCTGCGCCTTCTTCCAGTGCGGCCGCAGTGCCTCGAGACATTGCGCGAGTCCCGCGGAGTGCTCGAGCTTCTGGCCGCACGCGGTCGTGTCCCCCGCGCGCAGAGCATTGCGATGCCGGAACTCCAGCCGGTCGATGCCGAGCCGATCGGCCAACGTGTCCATCATCGCCTCGTGCGCGATGGCGGCCTGCGGCACGCCGAAGCCACGGAAGGCGCCCGCCGGCGGGCCATTGGTGAAGAACGCCTCGCCCCACGTCTTCACATGCGGGATCGCGTAGGGCCCCATGGCGTGGACCGGCACGCGATTGGCGACAGTCGGCCCCCACGAGGCATAGGCCCCTGTGTCGAACGTCGCGGTCACATCGCACGCCACGAGCTTGCCCGCCGCGTCGCAGCCGAACTTCGCCGTCACCCGCGCCGGATGGCGCTTGGTCGAGGCCGCCATGCTTTCGGGCCGCGTATAGACCAGCGCCACGGGACGGCCGAGCTTCCAGGCGGCGATGGCGATCAACGGCTGCACCGAAAGATCGAGTTTGCCGCCGAAGCCGCCGCCGCACGCCGTCGGCACGATGCGCACGGCCTCGGGCGCGAGGCGCATCAGGTTCGCGATTTCGTCGCGATCCATGTAGGGCGTCTGGGTCGTGGCGTAGACCTCGATGCGGTCGCCGACGCGGCGCGCCCAGCCGGCCTCCGGTTCGACATAGGCATGCTCGACGAAGGCCGTCTCGAACGTGCCTTCCGCGACGGCCGCGCAGCGCGCGAAGGCATCGCCCGCATTGCCATGACGCACGCCGCCGTCGAGCAGCAGGTTCTTGGGCTTGTCGGCCTGCACCAGCGGCGCGCCGGGCGCGGTCGCGGCGTCGACGCCGACCAGCGGCAGCTCAGGGGTCCAGGAAATCGGCACCTCGCTGTCGCGGATCGACAGCACCGTCTGGCGGTCGCCCACCAGCGCCACGACCGCCTCGCCGCGATAGCGCACCAGACCGTCGGCCAGCACCGGCTGGTCCTTCACGTCGGGATAGATGCCATAGCCGTTGAACGGCACGTCGGCCGCCGTCAGCACCGCGGCCAATCGGCTGCGCAACGGACCGAGGTCGCCCACGGTGAAGCGCGCGCGCGCATGCGGCGAGCGCACGACGCGAATCCAGAGCGCATCGGCCGGAATGCCGTCGGCACCGAAGACATCGGTACCGGTCACCTTGGCGTGACCGTCCAGACGCGGGATGCGGGCGCCGATGGCGGCGCCGGAAGCAGCGGTCGCGAAGGCGGCTGGCGCAGCGGCGGCCATCACCGCATCGACGATCTTGGTGTAGCCGGTGCAGCGGCAGAGCACGCCGCCCAGCGCGTCCTCGACCTCGGTGCGGCTGGGCCGCGGGTTCAGGGCGAACAGGTCGGTGGCCGCCATCAGCATGCCCGGCGTGCAGATGCCGCACTGGGCGGCCCCGTGCGCCAGGAAGGATTTCTGGAGATCGTCGAGCGTGCCGTTGGCGAGACCTTCGACGGTCTCGACCGCGCGGCCCTCGACCTGCCCCATCGCCACGAGGCAGCCGCAGACCTGTTTGCCATCGAGCCGCACGGTGCAGGCGCCGCAGTCGCCGGCGTCGCAGCCGATCTTGGTGCCGGTCAGCCCCAGGTCGTCGCGCAACGCCGCGGCCAGACGCGTGACGGGCGGGCCGTCCCAGGCGGTCGCTTCGCCATTGAGGGTGAACGACACCTTCACGCGGCGAAGCCCTGCAGCAGGCGCCGCAGCACCGTGAGAGCGGCATCGCTGCGGTAGCCCGCGCTGCCGCGGACATCGTCGATCGGCGTAAGAGGCGCAAGGTGCCGCATCTCGACCCTCTCGCCCAAGGAAGCATCGGGCATGGCCCCGGCAAGAGCTGCCTCGAGGGCCGGCAGCCGCTGCGCCACCGCCGAGCAGGCGCCGACGGCCACGCGGGCAGCGGCGATCCGGCCGTCCGTGATCTCGAGCGTGGCCGCGGCCATGACGATGGAGATCACGAGATAGCGGCGCGCGCCCAGTTTCAGGAAGGCGCTCCTCGCCGGGTGCGCAGGCTCGGGCACATGGATCGCGACGACGAGTTCGCCCGGCGCCAGCACCGTGCGGCGATTGCCGGTGATGAAGCGGGCGAGCGGCACCCGGCGGGCGCCGGTGCGGCTTGCGATCTCGACCTTGGCCTCAAGCGCCAGCAGCGGTGGCACGCCGTCGGCCGCGGGCGAAGCGTTGCAGAGATTGCCCGCGATCGTCCCGGCATTCTGGATCTGCCGGCCGCCCACGTCGCGCGCCGCCTGCTTCAGCCCGTCGAACAGCGGCGGCATGTCGGCCGCGATCAGCTCGCCCCAGGTCGTGGTGGCGCCCAGCCGCCAGCCGCCCGGACCGCGCGCGATGCCGCGCAGGTCGGCGATGGCGCTGATGTCGAGCACGTCCTCGTCGATCGACCGACCGACCCGCGCCGGATAGAAATCGGTGCCGCCCGCCAGCACCGTGAAGGGCCGCTGCAGGACGCCGAGGGCCTCTTCGAGGCAGTGGGGACGGAGATATTCGGCCATATTGTACTAGTCGTTCGTGTACGTACTAATAGTGCAAAGGGCGGGCCAGCGGGAACTCTACGCGTTCACTCAGGCGATCTTGGACAGGAGTTCGAGAAGCTGGCGCTGCTCGATGGCGGTGAGCGGCTTCAGCGTCTCGCGCGACACGGCGGGTCCGTTCATCAGCAACTTGTTGGTGATGCGCTGGCCGTCGGTCGTAAGGCTGAGCAGCGTGCGGCGCGCGTCGCCCGGATCGGGGCGCGAGTCGACGAGCTTGCGATCCTTCAGGCGGCGCACGACGCCCTGCATCGTCGCCTTGTCCATGCCGACGAGTCGACCGAGCAAATTCTGCGAGAGCTCGGTGTACTCGTTCAGCTTCACCATGCTCGAGTATTGCGTCGGCGTGATGTTGGGGTCGCCGATGTTCACCTGGAAGATGGCGGACGCGCGCTGATGGGCGCGACGCAGCAGGTAGCCGACTTGCTCCTCTATGCGGTAGGGCCGTGTCGATGCACTTGGCACCACTTTCGGCTCTTGCTGCTTCTTCGCAACGTTCCGCATTGCCCCCCCGCCTCTTGTGAGTCCTTGGCTACACCGACTCCGCGCGTCGCACAACGGTCACAATAAATTTCTGAAAACGTGCCGCGTAACAGGAGAATCAGAGTCCCTCTTGACTCGCCATCTGCAAGAGGGCAGCGCGACAACAACGAACGTCTGCAACCCCGATGAAGGAAACGCCCCAATGGCCGGCGCGCTGCATGGAATTCGCATCGTCGATCTGACGAACATCATCCTCGGTCCGTATGGAACAATGTTGCTCGCCGATCAGGGCGCCGAGATCATCAAGGTCGAGGCGCCCGAAGGCGACGCGGTGCGTCACATCGGCAAGCCCGGCAAGACGCCCGGCATGGGCCCGACGTACATGTATGTGAATCGCAACAAGCGATCGCTCTGCCTCGACCTCAAGAACAAGGATGCGCGTGCGGCGTTGCTCAAGGTCGTGGCAACCGCCGATGCCTTCGTCCATGCGCTGCGCCCGCAGGCAATCGAGGGATTGGGGTTGGACTACGAGGACATCCGCAAGATAAAGCCCGACATCGTCTACGCCGGCGCCTACGGCTTCTCCGCCGACGGTCCTTACGGAAAGCTTCCCGCCTACGACGATGCCATCCAGGCGCGGTTCGGCATCGCCGACCTGATGGGCAAGGCTGCGGGTGACGACGTCCCGCGCTATCCGCCGACCATCCTCGCGGACAAGACCTGCGGCCTCACCTTCGCGTTCACGGTCCTGTCGGCGCTGATGCACCGCCAGCGCACCGGCGAGGGCCAGTTCGTCGAGGTGCCGATGTTCGAGACCATGACCGCCTGGCTGATGGTCGAGCATCTGTGGGAACGCACCTTCGATGACGAGGGCCAGGTCGGCTACAGCCGCCTGTTGGCCAAGACCCGCAAGCCGTTCCGCACCCTCGACGGCTGGATGGCCATCCTGCCGTACAACGACAAGCACTGGCGCAACTTCTTCGAGATCGTGGGCCGTCCCGAAGTCCTCCAGGACCCGCGCTACGCGACCCTGAACGCGCGTTCCCTGCACATCGGCGACATGTACGCCATGGTCGAGGCGCTGGCGCCCACCAAGACCACGTCGGAATGGGTGGTGCTGCTCGACAAGGGCCAGATCCCCAACGCGCCGGTGCTGCGCGCCGACGATCTTTTCGAGGATCCGCACCTCGTCTGGCGGCAATTGTTCAAAAAGTACCCGCATCCCAGCGAAGGCGAGGTCACCATGGTCGAGCCGCCCATGCGCATGAGCAAGACGCCGCCCGCCATCCGCACCATGGCTCCCCTCATGGGGGCCGATTCACGCGCTGTGCTATCGGAGGTCGGGATCAGCGCCTGCGAGATCGACGCGCTCAAGAAGTCCGGCGCAATGATCGAGCCGTGATTGTCGTCCTGAGCGGAGCGAAGGACCTAGGGCTTCAACACCGCCCTGCCGGACCCTTAGGTCCTTCGCTTCGCTCAGGACGACAAACTAGCTAGCCACCGCAAGCTCCGCAGCCGCCAGATCCTCGAGCGCCGCGCCCACCGACTTGAAGAGGGTGATGCTGGTCGCATCGCCCGCCAGCCGTCCGGTCTGCTGGCCGCGCGCGAGTTCGAACAGGTCTGCGATCACGTCGTCTTCGTCGATCGTGCCGTTGGCGATCGGCTGGACGATGTCGCCGCCCTCCTTCAGGGCACCGGCGCGGGTGTCGACATAGACCCGCGCACGCCAGACCGCCTTGTCGTCGCTCTCGCGCATCTGCGGGGTGTAGGCGCCGACCAGGTCGAGATGCTGGCCCTCGCGCAGCCAGTCGCCCTCGACCAGGGGCGTCTTCGACAGCGTCGCACAGGAGATGATGTCCGCCCGTCCCACGGCCTCCCGGCGCTCGGTCACGGCGCAGACCTGGATCGGACGGCCGAGCGCCGCCGGCAACGACCGTTCGAGGTCCGCGGCTAGGGCGGCAGCCTGCTCGGGGCGGCGGCCCCAGATCTCGACCTGCTCGATCGGCCGTACCTTGGCGTGCACGCGGATGAGATGGGGCGCGAGCGCACCCGTTCCGATCATCAGGAGCTTCGTGGCGTCGGTGCGGGAGAGGTAGCGCGAGGCGAGGCCCGAGGCGCAGGCGGTGCGCCGCTTGGTCAGCACGGTGCCGTCGAGCAACGCCAGCGACTGGCCGGTGCGTCCGTCGAGCAGGAGATACTGGCCGTAGATGGCGGGCAGCGCGCGTTTGCCATTGTCGGGAAACACCGTGACGATTTTCACGCCGATCCTGCCTGAAGGTCCCTGCGTCCACGCCGGCATCAGCAGCAGCATGGCATCGGCGGAACCCGCGCCCAGCGGTTCCCTGATCGGATGATGGTGCCGCGTCGGCATCTCGCAGCCGCTGCGGAACAAGGCGTCGAGCCGGTCGATCAGCGCGATATCGTCGAGCGCTGCGTCGACCTCGGCCGCGGAGAAGCTCTTCACGCCTGGAGGCTGCGCGCGGTGGGGGGCAGCAGTTCGGGCGCGACGAGCGCGCTCTGGCGCTCGATGGCGCGTTGCTCGCGGGCAGCGGGGCTGGCGGGCGACGGCACGGGCATATGGCTGGCGACGGTCTCGCGCAGGCGCGCATTCTCGCGGTCTAGCCGGGCGGCTTCGTTGCGATGTTCGCGCGCGCGGCGGCGATGGTGGCGCCCTGCCCACCAGCCGAGGCCGAGGCCGGCAAGGATGCCGACCAGCAGCACGGCTACGATCACGAGATAGAGCGGCGTCACCACCACGTGCGGCAGAGGCCACAGGCCGAGTTCGACCGGCTGGCGATTGCTGACGGCGATCAGCACGCCCAGAAGGATGAACAGAACGAAGATGACGCGGGAGAGCAATTTCATGCGGCCACCAGCATGACACAGCGCAGGTGACGAAATCGAGAAGTGTGACCGCTACTTCTTGTCCGGCTTATTTCTTGTCGCCCGCCGGCTCTGCGGGCGCGAGGCCGGCGGCGCGCTGGGCTTCCTTGTTCAGCCGGTCGCGCAGGTCCTTGCCGGTCTTGAAATAAGGCACGCGCTTGGAGGCGACGGCGACCTGCTCCCCAGTGCGCGGATTGCGTCCCGTGCGCGGGTCGCGCTTCTTCACGGAGAACGCACCAAAGCCGCGCAATTCGACGCGATCGCCGGTGGCCAGGGCCTTGGAGATCTCATCAAAGACCGTGGCGACGATCCGCTCCACATCCCTTTGATAGAGATGAGGATTCCGGGCCGCCAGGCGAGCAATCAGCTCCGACTTGGTCATGTGCGTCATAATAGAGCAAAAAGCGGCTCTCGACAACTAAGCCCTTGAAACGAAACGAAAAGGGCCGGTCCTTCCGGACCGGCCCTTCTACCGTCGTCAAAAACGACCGATTTCAGGTTTCGTCGCCATCGCCCTGCTTGCGGCGGAGCGCGGCGCCCAGGATGTCGCCCAGGCTGGCGCCCGAGTCGGACGAACCGAAGTCGGCCATGGCCTTCTTCTCCTCGTCGAGCTCGCGCGCCTTGACCGACAGCACGACGCGGCGCGAGGCCTTGTCGATGTTGGTGATCTTGGCGTCGAGCTTGTCGCCGATCGCGTAGCGGTCGGGACGCTGCTCGGAGCGGTCGCGGCTGAGCTCGGACTTGCGGATGAAGCCCGGGATGCCTTCCTGGACGGTGACGTCGATGCCGTTGTCCTGGATGCCGGCCACGATGACGGTGACCACTTCGCCCTTCTTGATGCCGTCGCCGACCGTCTCGAACGGATCCTTCTCGAGCTGCTTGATGCCGAGGGAGATGCGCTCCTTCTCCATGTCGACGTCGAGGACCTTGACCTTGACGTTGTCGCCCTTCTTGAAGTCGCGAATGGCTTCGTCGCCGGCCTTCTCCCACGACAGGTCGGAGAGATGAACCATGCCGTCGATGTCGCCGGGCAGGCCCACGAACAGGCCGAACTCGGTGATGTTGCGAACCTCGCCCTCGAGCTCGGTGCCCGACGGATACTGTTCGGCGAAGCTTTCCCACGGGTTGGCCATGCACTGCTTGAGGCCGAGCGAGATGCGGCGCTTGGACATGTCGACGTCCAGCACCATCACTTCGACTTCCTGCGAGGTCGACACGATCTTGCCGGGGTGCACGTTCTTCTTGGTCCAGCTCATCTCGGAGACGTGGACCAGACCCTCGACACCGGGCTCCAGCTCGACGAACGCGCCGTAGTCGGTGATGTTGGTGACGCGGCCCTTGAGCTTGAGGCCGACCGGGTACTTCGCACCCGCGCCGTCCCACGGATCGCTCATCAGCTGCTTCATGCCGAGCGAGATGCGCTGCGTCTCGGAGTTGAAGCGGATGACCTGCACCTTGACCTGCTGGCCGATGGTGAGGGCTTCCGACGGATGGTTGATGCGCTTCCAGGCGATGTCGGTGACATGCAGGAGGCCGTCGACGCCGCCCAGATCCACGAACGCGCCGTAGTCGGTGATGTTCTTGACGACGCCGTCGAGCACCTGGCCTTCGGACAGTGCTCCCATCAGGCGGGTACGGTCCTCGGCGCGGGTCTCTTCCATGACGGCGCGGCGCGACACGACGATGTTGCCGCGGCGGCGGTCCATCTTGAGGATGGCGAACTGCTGGGCGGCGCCCATCAGCGGGCCGACATCGCGCACGGGGCGCACGTCGACCTGGCTGCCCGGCAGGAAGGCCACGGCGCCGGAGAGATCGACGGTGAAGCCACCCTTCACGCGGCCGAAGATGGTGCCCATGACGCGTTCCTGATCGGTGAACGCCTTCTCGAGAACGGTCCAGGCTTCCTCGCGGCGCGCCTTGTCGCGCGACAGGACGGCCTCGCCTTCCTTGTTTTCCATGCGGTCGACGAAGATGTCGACGATGTCGCCTTCCTTGACCTCGGGGGCGCCGGTTCCACCATTGGAGAACTCGCGGAGCGCCACGCGGCCTTCGGACTTGAGGCCGACGTCGATGGTGACGAAATCGTTGGCGATGCGGACGATCGTGCCCTTGACGACCTGTCCTTCGAAGCTCGTCGAACCGCCGAGCGATTCGTCGAGTAGTGCCGCGAACGCGTCGCTGGACGTGTCGTTCGCGGGTTTGCGCAATGCGCTGCCTTTAGGCATTCAGCTCTCCTTCATCGATCCTGGGCGAAACGCTGCCGCCCATCGGCCAACCGGTTAAGTCCGGCGGATCCACTGCCTTGAAACACCACGCGGGGACGACTCGCCCCCACGCAATCGCCGCTGGAAGTCTTCGATCCGCCGGCGGCGACTTATGGCCCTGCGGATCGAAAGCCCTTGCGCTCGATGAATGCCAAAGCCGCGGCGAAGGCCGCATCGGCATCCATGTCGCTGGTATCGAGAAGCCAGGCATCGGGCGCGGCTCTAAGTGGTGCAGCCGCCCGTTCGCTGTCGCGACGGTCCCGCTCCGCCATCTCGGCAAGAACGCGCGGTTTTATAGTGTCGACCCCACGTCCCCGCAACTCCTGATACCGCCGTTCGGCCCGCGATTCCGGGCTCGCCGTGACAAAGAGTTTTACAGGCGCGTCGGGGCAGATGATCGTGCCGATATCGCGGCCGTCGAGCACAGCTCCCGGCCCCTCGGAGGCGAATTCCTTCTGAAATTTCAATAGGTTGGCTCGAACCTCGGCGTTTGCGGCCACTTTCGAGCCCCACTGGCCCGCCTCGTCGCCGCGCAATTCGGGGTTTTCGAGGTCGCGGGCCTGCAGCCCGGCCGCGACCTCCTCGGGCGCCCGGCCGGTCCGGAACGCCGCCCACCCGACCGCCCGGTAGAGCAGGCCGGTGTCCAGATGGGGCAGGCCGAAACGGGCCGCCAGCCGCTTGGCCAGGGTGCCCTTGCCCGAGGCCGAGGGGCCGTCGATCGCGATAACGAGGCGCTCGCTCACGCGGGACCTATCTTTGCCCCGAGTCCGTTCATCAGCGCGGCGAAGCCAGGGAAGCTGGTGTCGATCGGCGAGCCGTCGTCGACGGCGACCGGTTCCTTCGTCGCGAGTCCGAGCACGAGGAACGACATCGCGATGCGATGGTCGAGATGCGTGACCACGAGTCCGCCGCCCGGCGGCGAGCCGCCGACTCCGTTCACGATCAAAAAGTCGGGACCCATCTCGTGCTTCACGCCATTGGCCGTGAGACCGGCGGAGACGCTCGACAGACGATCGCTCTCCTTGGCACGCAGTTCGGCGAGACCCAGCATGTGCGTCGTGCCTTCGGCGCAGGCCGCGGCGACGGCGAGAATCGGATACTCGTCGATCATGGTCGGCGCGCGTTCCGGCGGCACCGTCATGCCCTTGAGACCGCCGCCCCTGACGCGGAGATCGGCGACCGGCTCGCCGCCCACTTCGCGCTGGTTCTCCAGCACGATGTTCGCGCCCATTTCCTGCAACGTCGTATAAAGCCCGGCCCGCAAGGGATTTAGCCCTACGTTCTCGACCATCACGTCGCTGCCCGGACGAATGCACGCGGCCACGACGGCGAAGGCGGCCGACGACGGATCGCCCGGCACCACGACGTCGCGCGCCTTCAGTTCGGGCCAGCCCACAACCGTGATGCGCTTGCCGCGACGGCCTTCAAGATCCGACACGCGCACCTCGGCGCCGAAGTGGCGCAGCATGCGTTCGGTGTGATCGCGCGTGGCTTCGGGCTCGATCACCGTGGTCTCGCCCGCGGTGTTGAGGCCGGCAAGAAGGATGCAGCTCTTCACCTGTGCCGACGCGACCGGCAGCGTGTACTCGATCGGAATCATTTCGTCGGTGCCCACGATGCCGAGCGGCATGCGGCCACCCTCGCGCGACACGAAGCGCGCGCCCATGCGGCTGAGCGGCTCGATCACGCGCTGCATCGGTCGCCGCCGGAGCGAGCCGTCGCCGGTCATGAAGCTGGTGAATGGGTGGCTGGCCAGGATGCCCGAGAGCAGCCGGGCCGAGGTGCCGGAATTGCCGAGGTCGAGCACGCCATCGGGTTCGCGGCCACCGCCCACGCCGAAGCCGCGGACGCGCCATATCGGGCCTTCCTGGACGATCTGCGCGCCCATGGCCCGCAGCGCGGCGGCCGTGCAGAGCACGTCCTCGCCCTCCAGCAGGCCCGAAACCACGGTTTCGCCCAGCGCCAGGGCGCCGAACATCAGGGCGCGGTGGGACACCGACTTGTCGCCGGGGGCGCGCACCTTCCCCTCCAGGCGGGGAACTTGGCGGGCGATCAGTTTCACCGGGACGGCTGATCCGGACAGGGCGGACTCCATTTGCGACAGGGCGTGGTCCTACCATGCCGGAATTTGGTTTTGACAGGGTGAAAAGCCCATGACATACGCGCTCCCTCGCGGGTCATCAGGCCCGATTTTGCGGAATTTCCGGGAGAACCAGCTTGGTCAAGGCATCCTGGGGCACCAAGCGCACCTGCCAGAACTGTGCAGCGCGCTTTTATGACCTCAACAAGGCTCCTATTAAGTGCCCCAAGTGCGGGCGTGAGCACGATCGCGAAGACTTCGTGAAGGTCCGCCGCGGCCGCCAGACGGCTGCCGCTACGGCCGCCGCTGCCGCCGCCGTGCTGGCTGCCGCCGCCAAGGCCGCCGCCGCGAAGAAGAAACTGGAGGCCGCGGACGGCGACGATCTCGGCGATACCGAGGCCGATGACGCGCTGGCGGATGCCGATCTCGAGGACGACGAGGAGGATATCGAGGTCGAAGTCGAGGTCGAGGACGACAAGAGCAGCGACAGCTGACCTAGCAGCGGTTGCCAAGGCGGATACCGGGAATTATACCTCCCGCCGCCATCAGAGTTGATACGGGTTTGGGGCCATAGCTCAGCTGGGAGAGCGCTACGATGGCATTGTAGAGGTCGTCGGTTCGATCCCGACTGGCTCCACCAACTAAAACAAGGGCTTAGCTGGAAACGGCTAGGCCCTTCGTTTTGCTGGGGACACACCGGGGACACAGGCGGTCATGTCTCGCGGGGAACATCGAACTGGTGCATATCGTTGCTTGGAAGACTGGACCCAACAAAGCCGGCGTCCGCCGGACGCCGTTGACATCACCGGTGGGTCGGATTCTAACCATGACTCGGCTCATGTCCCTGCCGATCGGAGACTGACTATGACGGCTGTTTTCTCTTCTATGTCTGCCGCCGACATTTTCCGCGCCAAGTCTGCCGAGGGCGATGTGGTCAATGTGCACGTAGTAAAGTACGTGGCTGACCCCGAACCAAACTTCGATGCTATGCAACGACTGATTGCGGGTGTTACGAAAGACGCACCAAACGAGGTGACGCCTAATCGTGCCCCAGAACGAGAAGTTTCCACGAAGTAATGAACTGCCGTCGCAGTCACCGCTCTTCTGGGTCGCCCAGAAAGATCGGTATCTACGCCAACTTCTAGTTCGAGATATCGAAGCGCTGACGGGGCGCCGCCTCGTCGTCTATTACGCAAATCGCGCAGCAAATGCGCAAATCGATACCCGCGATTGCTCGTTCATCCTGGAATTGTTCGGGGACGTTGGCGCCGAGCCGGTAGACCTCATGCTCGAAACGAGCGGCGGCATGACTGACGCCACTGAGGCACTCGTTTCTACGCTTCAGAATCTGACCACAGACTTTCGGGTCATCGTACCAAACGCCGCGAAGAGCAACGGCACGTTGTTGGGCCTCGCCTCCAAATCGATCGTCATGGGCGCGGTATCCGAGTTGGGGCCGATTGAACCGTCCGTCAACCAGATCCCCGCATCGATTTTGATCCAGCAACAGATTGCTCAGCAGAACTTCGTGCTCCACATGGCAGGCACGTATGGCCTTCAACAAACCCGGGCGCTTGCTAAGCGACTCCTGACGGCCGGCATGATGAATGGAAAGACCCCAGCAGAAATCGACGATGTCGTGCACAAGCTCTCAACTCGGGATGTCTATTTCTCCCATGGTTCCGTCATCGATCATCGCGAGGCGGCGGCGCTCGGCCTGAATATCACGTACCTGCCCCTCGAGGACGCGACTTGGCAGCGGTTGTGGCTACTTTCCTGCATGTACGATCATGACTGCAGGCAGGGGAACTATCTTAAGATTTTCGAGGGGAGAGCTCGCAGCACTGCAGTCGCAGCCCCCGCAACTTCTGTTCCTAAGCCTTAGGCGCGGCGGCGCTCGTCCGGAGTAGCTATCGGCCGCTCCGACTGACAGATTGCCGCGCGGCGCGTTATCGTTCGGCTACGCACCCAATCAAGAAGACCCTTCTCAGTATAGAGCGGACGGCGACCGAACTTTTCGTATTCCGGCCCCCCGCCGATCGTAGCGTACTTGCTCAGCGTTGCGTGAGCGACGCGGTAACCCAGGCGGCAAAGGAAATCAGCAGCTTGAAATCGATTGAGCCTTCGCTCGTTGATATCGGGCATTTAGACCTCACTCGCTTGTCGGCATTTCCGAATGCGGCTGGACGATGATTAGCTGAACTACGTCGCGGCTTCTGGAGCGGCAGGACACTGTTGATCGTATCGGGCCCATTTTAAGCCGGAGAACCCGTGCCTGCTCGTCCCATCTTTAACCGGCGATACGCGGAACTGCGATCAAGGGTCAGAGCTGCACCGCTCTGCCTGCTTCTCCGAACTGGCAACTTTCCCACGGGCTTACACGTATGGCAGGGCCTAGTAGCCGATCGCCGGCCTGGGGTCCCGCGCATATCGTGGCGGCCATAGCTGGACACGAGTCTCGCTAAACTATTGCGCGTCGCTGGTTCAGTTCAAATAGTCGCGCGAGCGCATCCTCTTGAGAAATGTCAGCCGGCCAACCGTACGCTGAGGCGACGGCAGCATCCAAATTGTGGTGGGCATTTTGCAGCCATGTTGGACGCTCGTTATATAGATTGGTTAGTGTCCGCTTCTTCAGAACCACCGAGGCTTTTTCATTAAGAGGGACAACTCTGTCGGGGAAGCCGGGAACTACCTCGGGGATGCGCGTGACTAGATCAGGCGGATTGAGCCATGCTTCCCGTAATGCGTCTAACTTCTTGCCAGCGTGGGCAATTTCTACTGCGCGAGGATCGGTTGCGAAGGTCGATGCGGGAATTTTCGGCGTTAGCCCATCGGGAAATGGGAAGGTCTCAAACGTCGTACTCGGGGTATAGGTAGGACGATCTTCTAATGTCATCCCTAGGCGAAGAGACCATTGTTCATGGAATCGAGATTGAAGAATTCCAAAGATTGTATCGTCATCACGGGCGATAACCATAAGCTTGCAGTCGGGAAGGACACAGGTAGGCGCCCATCGAAAAATTCTGTGTTTGGCTACTTCAGGAGTAACGAGGTACCGGGAAAGTCCGGAAATTGCCAAGCGCATCGCCGGTTGGCCGTCACCATGCCGCCACCAATACTCCTTACGGGACTTTCGCTTGTTCGTTTCACGGAGAGGGCGAACGTATTGAAGCACTTGGGAAAAAGGTGCTTCGTATAGTGCTGCCTCAGCCTTGTTCATCAACAAGCCAAAGTCGACAATCCACACATCTCGTGGAGAGCGTACGACATCAATCGCTATCCAGCTCTGCTTCAAGATGTCGGAGTTGGGCCGACCATTTGGATTAATTGGAGCGGTCAACCATTGCCTGGCTATATCGCCACTAACTTCAAACGGTCCGACTTTCTTTGATCCCTGAAATGCTACGCCAGAATTCTCACGCAGACGGCAAGCTTTGGTTAGGTCAGTGACGCCCGAAGTTAAATCGGGGTAAATGACTTCGACCTGTGCTCCGTTAAGCTTAATCGGCCTGCAATCGATGTCCGTTTGGCCTGTAAAGCAGATGATGGAAACGCGTACGGAAGCACCGTCGATAGTCCACTCCTCATCTGACCACGCGTTAAAGATCTTTCCATTAGAACAAATGTGTTCAAGCGCAAATCGACTGCCGCCTCCTCGAATGGAGTTGGTGGCTACTAAGCCAGCACGTTTCAAATGACCCGCATCCAATAGCGAAAAGGTTTTTGCAAACCAATAGGTCACGAGGTCTGCAGCAGCTGGTACGCGTGGTTCGTAGACTAAGCGGAGGCGCTCGTATTCTGTATCGCCTAACGCACCACGTATTTTCACTCCTCCCAAAAATGGTGGATTGCCTATTACCACAAGCCTGCACAACTGGCCCCGCTCATCGGGGCCTTTCTTTTTGCCTGTATAATTGCACCAGACCTCCCCAAGCCTCGCTTCCCGATTTTCGGAGAGCGACTTTGAGGAGGACTGTACATTGACCTTGATGCTCCACGCTGGCGCAGAGGCCGTCTCCTACGACGCACTCCGCGCTCTCGAAACCCCGGCACCTACGCCGACGCATGTTCCTATCCCGCACTTCCGGGTAGTGGACCTCATCGCGCATAGCCTTGGTTACTACGGCCACAACATCATTGAGCAGCACTTCGGGCTAACGCCTGACGGCATGCGTTTCTTCGGCGTCCTATCGCTCAAGAGCGACTACACCGGCTACACCGACATGGTGGGCCTGCGTAACAGCCACGACCGCAAGTTTCCGGTCGGCGTTAGCTTTGGCTCGCGCACGTTCGTTTGTGACAACCTCGCCTTCTCCGGCGATCACGTCATCAAGCGCAAGCACACCTCGAACCTGAAGCGC